>NZ_RBKT01000001.1:7527600-7830666 GCF_003633685.1 Micromonospora pisi
GGGCATGTGCGGCGTGGTCGACGGTGGGATCGTCGCCGGCAGCTGGGGTTACGAGGCCGGCCAGAGCGGTGTCGGGGACATTTTCGCCCACTTCGTCGAGACCCAGGTGCCCGCGAGCTACAGCGAGGCCGCCGCGGCCGACGGGGTGACCGTGCACGAGTACCTCACCCGGCTGGCCGCGACCCAGCGGGTCGGTCAGCACGGACTGGTCGCCCTCGACTGGCACAGCGGAAACCGTTCGGTGCTGGTCGACCACGAGCTCTCCGGACTGCTGCTGGGGGAGACCCTGGCGACCCGCCCGGAGGACATCTACCGGGCCCTGCTCGAGGCGACCGCCTTCGGCACCCGGACCATCATCGAGACCTTCGCCGGTGCCGGCGTGCCGGTCTCCGAACTCTTCGTCGTCGGCGGCCTCACCAAGAACAAGCTGCTGATGCAGATCTACAGCGATGTCACCCGGCTGCCGCTGTCGCTGATCACCTCCGCCCAGGGGCCGGCGCTCGGCTCGGCGATCCACGCGGCGGTCGCGGCCGGGGCCTACCCCGACGTCCGCGCCGCAGCCGCCCGGATGGGGCGGGTGGAACGTGCCGTCTACACCCCGGACGAGGCAGCCGCCGCCCGCTACGACCAGCTCTACGACGAGTACCGCCAGCTACACGACCATTTCGGCAGGGGAGGTAACCGGGTGATGCGCAGGCTGCGTGCGATCCGGCGGGAAGCCATGGCCGAGGCGACCACCGCCGGCACCGACGCGGAGGCGCTGACCGGCGCCGCCTCGAACGGTGCGGCCGACGGTGCTCCGCAGACCCCGGCGGTGGCCCGGTGACCGTCACCGAATCCGTCGCCACGACGATCCGTAGCATCCGGGCACAGGTCGCCGCGCTCCACGCCGAACTGCCCCGCAACGGGCTGGTGGTCTGGACCGCGGGCAACGTCTCCGCCCGCGTACCCGGCGCCGACCTGCTGGTGATCAAGCCGTCGGGGGTGAGCTACGACGAGATCACCGCCGACAACATGGTGGTGACCGACCTCGACGCCAACCTCGTCGACGGCGAGATGGCCCCCTCGTCGGACACGGCCGCGCACGCGTACGTCTACAAGCACATGCCGCACGTGAACGGTGTCGTGCACACCCACTCCACGTACGCGACCGCCTGGTCGGCGCGGGCCGAGCCGATCCCGTGCGTACTCACGATGATCGCCGACGAGTTCGGCGGGGAGATCCCGGTCGGCCCCTTCGCGCTGATCGGTGACGACTCGATCGGGCAGGGCATCGTCACCACCCTCAGCGGGCACCGTTCGCCGGCCGTGCTCATGCGCAACCACGGGGTCTTCACCATCGGGGCGAGTGCCCGCGCCGCGGTCAAGGCCGCGGTGATGTGCGAGGACGTGGCGCGCACCGTGCACATCGCCCGCCAGCTCGGCACCCCGCTGCCGATCGCGCAGAACGACGTCGACTCGCTCTACGCCCGATACCAGAACGTGTACGGGCAGGCGTGACGATGCCCGGGACAGGAGGATCCACCATCAGTACCACCACCACTCCCCAGATCTGGTTCCTCACCGGTAGCCAGCACCTCTACGGACCGGAGACGCTCCAGCAGGTCGCCGAGCAGTCGCAGGAGATCCAGCGGACCCTCACCGCGACCGGCCCGGTCGCCGCCGAACTGGTGTGGCAGCCGGTGCTCACCGACGCGGCCGCGATCCGCCAGGTGATGCTCGCGGCGAACGCCGACCCGGACTGCGTCGGTGTGATCGCCTGGATGCACACCTTCTCGCCGGCGAAGATGTGGATCAGCGGGCTCGACGTCCTGCGCAAGCCGCTGCTGCACCTGCACACCCAGCTCAACGCGGCACTGCCGTGGGAGTCCATCGACATGGACTTCATGAACCTCAACCAGGCCGCGCACGGCGACCGGGAGTTCGGGTTCATCCAGACCCGGCTCGGGGTGGCCCGCAAGACCGTCGCCGGCCACGCCTCCGACCCGGCCCTGGTGGCCCGGATCGACGGCTGGGCCCGCGCCGCCACCGGCTACGCCCACCTGCGTACCCTGCGGCTGGCCCGGTTCGGCGACAACATGCGCGACGTGGCCGTCACCGAGGGCGACAAGGTCGAGGCCGAGCTGCGCTTCGGTGTCTCGGTGAACACGTACGGCGTCAACGACCTGGTCGAGCTGGTCGACCAGGTGGCCGATGCCGCGATCGACGACGTGGTCGCCGAGTACGCCGAGCTGTACCGGCTGGCTCCGGGACTCGGCCGGGGTGGCGACCGGCACCAGGAGCTCCGGTACGCCGCCCGGATCGAACTCGGACTGCGCCAGTTCCTCACCACCGGCGGCTTCGGCGCCTTCACCACCAACTTCCAGGACCTGGGCGGGCTGCGCCAGCTTCCGGGTATCGCCGTACAGCGGCTGATGGCCGACGGCTACGGCTTCGGCGGCGAGGGCGACTGGAAGACCTCGGCGCTGCTCGCCACGGTGAAGGCGATGGGCGTCGGCACCGGGCGGGGAACCTCCTTCATGGAGGACTACACCTACCACTTCGGGCCCGGTGAGCCGAAGATCCTCGGCGCGCACATGCTGGAGGTCTGCCCCAGCATCGCCACCGGCCAGCCGTCGTGCGAGATCCACCCGCTCGGCATCGGCGACCGGGAGGACCCGGTCCGCCTGGTCTTCGACGCCCAGCCCGGCCCCGCCGTGGTGATCGGCCTGGCCGACCTCGGTGACCGGTTCCGGTTCGTGGCCAACGAGATCGAGGTCGTGCCGCCGGACGAGCCGCTGCCCAGGCTGCCGGTCGCCCGCGCGGTCTGGAAGCCGGCACCGTCCCTCTCCACCTCCGCCGAGTCGTGGCTGACCGCGGGTGGGCCCCACCACACGGTGCTGACCCAGGCCGTCGGGGTGGAGACGCTGCAGGACTTCGCGCACATGCTCCGCACCGAGCTGCTGGTGATCGACCAGCAGACCACGACCGCCGGTTTCGCTGACCGGCTGCGGTGGAACCAGGCCTACTACCGGCTCGCCCAAGGGCTGCCGGGCAGGGGATGAGGCCGGCCCACGGCCCTGTCCGCACTACCCGTCGACGGGCCACCGGCCCGACGACACCAGAAAAGAACGAATCGCGGCGACCTGCACATCGGAATTCCTTGAACCCGGTTGACCCGCGCTCTGTACTCAAAGGAGAGAACATGAGATTCGTACGGCTCGCGTCGGTGGCTGGCGCCATCACGCTCGCCGCTGCCCTTGCGGCCTGCGGCTCGAGCACCAAGACGGTCGACCAGGACGCCGGAAGTGGCGACAACTCGGGTGCCCTGGTCGGCGTCACCATGCCGACCCGCTCCTCGGAGCGGTGGATCCACGACGGTGACAACGTCAAGGCCGCCCTGGAGAAGCTGGGCTACAAGGTCGACCTGCAGTACGCGGAGAACGACATCCCGACCCAGGTCAACCAGATCGAGAACCAGATCACCAAGGGTGCCAAGCTGCTGATCGTCGCCTCGATCGACGGCACCGCGCTCACCACCCAGTTGCAGGAGGCCGGGGACAAGAAGATCCCGGTCATCTCCTACGACCGCCTGATCCGCAACAGCCCGAACGTGGACTACTACGCCACCTTCGACAACTTCAAGGTCGGCGTCGAGCAGGCCAACTCGCTCCTGGTCGGCCTGGGCCTGAAGAAGGCGGACGGCACCGACGGCGAGGCCAAGGGCCCGTTCAACGTGGAGCTCTTCGCCGGCTCGCCGGACGACAACAACGCCACCTTCTTCTTCAACGGCGCGATGTCGGTCCTGCAGTCGTACATCGACAAGGGCACGCTGGTGGTGAAGAGCGGTCAGAAGGACTTCAAGACCGTCGCCATCCTGCGCTGGGACCCGTCCACCGCGCAGAAGCGGATGGAGGACCTGCTCTCCAAGACGTACAACGGCGGCACCAAGGTCCAGGGCGTGCTCTCCCCGTACGACGGGCTGTCGATCGGTATCCTCTCCGCGCTGAAGAGCAACGGGTACGGCACCGCCGGTCAGCCCTACCCGGTCGTGACCGGCCAGGACGCCGAGCTGGCCTCGGTGAAGTCGATCATCGCCGGTGAGCAGTACTCGACCGTCTACAAGGACACCGCGCAGCTCGCCGACGTCACGGTCAAGATGGCCGACGCCGTGCTCAAGGGCGGCAAGCCCGAGGTGAACAACACCACCGACTACGACAACGGCAACAAGGTCGTCCCGTCGTTCCTGCTCCAGCCGGTCGTGGTGGACAAGTCGAACTACCAGAAGGCCCTGGTCGACTCCGGCTTCTACACCGCCGACCAGCTGAAGTAGTCAGCACCGCGTGGTCCTGCCGCCGGTTCCGGGACCGGGCCGGCGGCAGGACCGACGTGTCATCGCGGCGGTAGGGCGATCAGCACGGCCCGGAGGGACCACAGGCATGACCGACGACAACATCCTGCGGATGCGCGGGATCACCAAGACGTTCCCCGGGGTGAAGGCGCTCCAGGACGTCAACCTGTCCGTACGCCGGGGCGAGATCCACGCGATCTGCGGCGAGAACGGCGCGGGCAAGTCGACTTTGATGAAGGTGCTCTCGGGCGTCTACCCGCACGGGTCGTACGAGGGCGAGATCTACGTCGACGGTGAACTGGCCAAGTTCGCCGACATCAGGCAGAGCGAGCAGCGCGGGATCGCGATCATCCATCAGGAGCTGGCGCTCGCCCAGCAGCTCTCCATCGCGGAGAACATCTACCTTGGCAACGAGCTGGCGACCCGTGGACTGATCGACTGGAACCGGACCAACCACGAGGCGGCCGTACTGCTGCGTCGGGTCGGGTTGGCCGAGAACCCGGTGACGCCGGTGCTCGACCTCGGTGTGGGCAAGCAGCAGCTGGTCGAGATCGCCAAGGCGCTCTCGAAGAAGGTACGGCTGCTGATCCTCGACGAGCCGACCGCCGCGTTGAACGACGACGACTCCGCCCACCTGCTCGAACTGCTTCGTGGGCTGCGTGACGAGGGCATCACCTCGGTGATCATCTCGCACAAGCTGAACGAGGTCAGGGAGATCGCGGATCGGATCACGATCCTGCGCGACGGCCGCTCGATCGAGACGCTGGACCCGTCGGTCGAGGAGGTGAGCGAGGACCGCATCATCTCCGGGATGGTCGGCCGGGCGCTGGAGCACCGCTTCCCGCCGCACGAGCCGCGTATCGGCGAGGAGGTCCTGCGGCTTGAGGACTGGACCGTACACAGCCCGACCCAGCGGGGCCGGGTGGTGGTGTCGAAGGCGAACCTGACCCTGCGCCGGGGCGAGATCGTCGGGCTGGCCGGACTGATGGGCGCCGGCCGGACCGAGCTGGCGATGAGCGTCTTCGGCCGCTCCTACGGCAGGGACATCTCCGGTCGCATCCTCAAGGACGGCAAGCCGATCGAGCTGCGCTCGGTACGCGACGCGATCCGGCACGGAATCGCGTACGTCACCGAGGACCGCAAGCGGTACGGCCTCAACCTCATCGACGACATCAAGCGCAACGTCTCCGCGGCCGGGCTGCGCAAGCTCGCCCGTCGGGGCTGGGTGAACGAGAACGAGGAGTACCGGGTCGCCAACGACTTCCGGGCCAGCATGAACATCAAGGCGCCGAGCGTGGCGAGCATTACCGGCAAGCTCAGCGGCGGCAACCAGCAGAAGGTCGTGCTGTCCAAGTGGATCTTCACTGATCCGGACGTACTGATCCTCGACGAGCCGACCCGCGGCATCGACGTGGGCGCGAAGTACGAGATCTACACGATCATCAACCGGCTCGCCGACGAGGGCAAGGCGGTCCTGGTCATCTCCTCGGAGCTGCCGGAGCTGCTCGGCCTCTGTGACCGCGTCTACGCCCTCTCGGCGGGGCGGATCACCGGTGAGGTCAGTCGGGCGGAAGCCACCCAGGAACGACTCATGCAGTACATGACCAAGGAACAGGAGTAGACCCCGATGAGCAGCATCGCACCCGCGAGCGCCGATGCCGGTGCCGGTGCCTCGGTGGGCGTCGGCGACCCGCGGCCACCGGACGGCAAGCCACTGCGTCGATTCTCGCTGAACCTCCGGCAGAGCGGCATCTACGTCGCGTTCGCCCTGATCATCGTGTTGTTCTCGGTGCTCACCGGTGGCGACCTTCTGCAACCGCAGAACATCTCGAACATCATCGTCCAGAACTCGTACATCCTGATCCTCGCGATCGGGATGATCCTGATCATCATCGCCGGGCACATCGACCTGTCGGTGGGATCGGTGGTCGCGGTCAGCGGTGCGATCGCCGCGGTGCTGATGGTCGAGCACCACGTTCCCTGGCCGCTGGCGCTGCTGATCACCCTGGTGGTCGGTGGTCTGATCGGGGCGTGGCAGGGCTTCTGGATCGCCTACTTCGGCATCCCGGCCTTCATCGTCACGCTCGCCGGCATGCTGCTGTTCCGGGCGTTGACCCTCACTGTCCTGGAAAACCAGGGCATCGGGCCGTTCCCGGACGAGGTGCGGACCCTCTCCAACGGGTTCACCAGCGGCTACTTCGGCAACATCGGCCTCGGGCCGCTGGGCGGGGCGGACCTGTTCAGCCTCCTGGTCGGCGTGGTCGCGGTGGTCGGTATTGCCGGCACCCAGTGGCGTACGCGTAAGGCTCGGCTCGGCTACCAGCAGACCGTCGACCCGATGCCGATCTTCCTGCTGCGGATCATCGCGGCGGCGGCGGTGGTGCTGGCGGTCGTGGTGCAGTTGGCCCGGTTCAAGAACCTGCCGTGGGTGCTCGTGCTGCTGGCGGTGCTGGTCCTGGGGTACTCCCTGTTGACCAACCGGGTCGTGTTCGGCCGGCAGATCTACGCCGTCGGTGGCAACCTGCAGGCCGCGACGCTCTCCGGCGTCAAGGTCAAGTCGGTGATCTTCTGGATCTTCGTGAACATGGGGGTGCTGGCGGCCCTGGCCGGTGTCATCTTCGCCGGACGACTGAACCAGGCTGGTCCGACCGCCGGTAACTCCTTCGAACTCGACGCCATCGCGGCCGCCTTCATCGGTGGCGCGGCGGTGCAGGGCGGCGTGGGCAAGGTGATCGGTGCCATCACCGGTGGCCTGATCATGGGCGTGATCAACAACGGGATGTCCCTGATCGGTGCGCCGAGCGAGCAGGTCATGCTGGTCAAGGGCATCGTGCTGCTGGCCGCCGTGGCCTTCGACGTCTGGACCAAGCGGCGGGCCGGGCTGGCCAGCCGCTGAACCGGGACGGCCCGGGCGGCCGTCGATCCACGAGACACGCCATGACGGCGGTCGGCGCCGAACCGGCACCGACCGCCGTCGGCGTACGTCGTCGGGGAACATGGCCCCGGTCGTGCGCTCAGCGCCGCAACATGGCCAGGCCGTGCACGACCGACCGTACGGCCATCGGTCCGCCCACGCCCTTCGAGACCTGCCGCATCGCTCCCGGTACGTGCCGCATCGCGCCCGACGCCTGCCGCATCGTCCCCGGTACGTGCCGCATCACCTTCGAGGCGTACGCCGTCGGGCCGGACGTGCGGCGTACGCCTCGGGCCCGTCGCATCATCCCTTGCCAGACCTGGCCCGGTTTCTGCTGTTCTCCGGCGAGCGCGGTGACCACGATCAACGCGCCGGTGAGGGCCGGGATCGCCCACTGCAGCACCCGAAGTTGGCGTTGGCTGGACGCGACCTGTCGGGGTGTCTCGTGACTGGGCTCGGTGGTTCCTTCGACCGGCGTGCCGCCGGCTTGTTGCAGCTTCATGCCGAGCATCCGGCTGTATCCGGTCACCGCCAGCGCCGCGATCGTGAGCCCGGTCTTGACCAGGCTCATCCTGGCCACCCCGGCCTGGGCGATCACCCGTGGGCTCTCGGTCACCAGTTCGCCGGCGGCACCGGCCACGTGGGCCCCGATCGCAGCGGCATTGACCGGGGTCCACCTGGCCCAGCCGGCCGAGGCCACGCCGAGCCGCTGTTTCGAGTCGTCCACCCGCGCTGCCGCGCTGTTGACGCCGACCGCTCCCATGAGCGAGCCGCCGAACCAGGCTGCCAGCCCCAGATCGTGCATCGAGCGCAACACGGTGTGTCGTTCGGACATCTGATCCCTCCCACCTGGTGAGGATCGGCGCTTACCCGTCCCTCCGGGGACTAATCCAAGGGTCAGCGGCGAGGGTCGACGTGCACCTTGGGCCCCGGTCCGGCGTCGTCGGGCAGTTGGCCGGCGAGTGCCGCCCCTACCTGTGCGAGACCGATGGTGGCGGCGACCAGCGGTCGGGGGTCGACGGCTCCGCTGGCGTACCGGGCGATGGTGCCGGCGAGCCCGGCGGAGCCGCCGAGGATGCCGACCGCGGTCACGTCCTTGAGCGCGACTGTCCGGGTGTCGACCAGGCTCGGAGTTCCGGCCAGGCCGATGTAGACCACCCGTCTGCCCGGTTCCACCAGCGAAAGGGCGCGGGCGGGCAGCGCCGGGTCGTTGGCGGCGTCGATCACCGCGTCCCAGGGCAGATCGGGGATCTGGTCGCCGGTCCAGACGCCGGTGAAGCCCCGGGTGCGGGCGAACTCCAGGGACCGGGGCGACTTGCCGACCACGTGCACCTCGATGCCCTCGGCTCGGGCGAACTCCGCCACCAGCAGCCCGATCGTGCCCGGTCCGAGCACCAGCACCCGGTCACCCGGCTCCAGTGCTGCGCCCTGGACCGAGCGCAGCGCGTTGCCGCCCGGCTCGACCAGCGCACCGGCTGTGTCGTCCACCTCGTCCGGCAGCGCGTGCAGGGCGGTCACCGGTACGGCCAGTTGCTCGGCGAGCGCCCCGGCGAAACCGCCCCGGATGCCGATCTCCGAGCGGTCCGCGCAGACGTGGCCGTACCCGCTGCGGCAGCGCCGGCAGTGGCCGCAGCCGAGCATGGTGTCCCCGGTGACCCGGCGGCCGATCCAGCCGGGATCGACGTCGCGGCCGACCGAGGCGACGGTGCCGCACCACTCGTGCCCCAGCCGCATCGGGTACCGCGCGTGGCCCTGGTGCAGGTACGCCATCTCGCCGGTGAAGAACTCGATGTCGGTGCCGCAGATGCCGACCCGGGACACGTCGACCACGACCTGACCCGGCCCTGCCCGGGGCGGCTCGACCTCCTCGACCGCACTCTGGTGCGCGCCGGTGACCACGAACGCCCTCATCCGTGCCGTTCCTGGTCCTCGGCGTCGTACCCGCTCTGCCGGATGGGTGTGAGTTCCGCGTCCGGCTCCGTCACAGTCGTCCGGGTCTGTCGGGAGCCGATCTGCGGACCGGTGACGAGGTGTTCCGTAGCGGATCTTGGGTAGCCCCCAGCACGGTCCAAATCGTAGACTGACGTTCCAGTAATTGGAAGGCGGTCACCTGGTGGGACAGCGCAGCGCGCAGTGGTACAGCGGGACCGATCGCAACGCCTACATCCATCGCGCCTGGATGCGCCGGGGCCTGCCGACCCATGCCTTCGACGGCCGCCCGCACATCGCCATCGCGAACACCGCCTCCGACCTCACCCCGTGCAACGCCCACCTCAACGAGGTCGCCGAGAGCGTCAAACAGGGGGTCTACGAGGCCGGCGGCATCCCGCTGAACCTGCCGGTGGTGTCGTTGGGGGAGACCCAGGTACGGCCGACCGCGATGCTCTGGCGGAACATGGCCGCGATGGCGACCGAGGAGATGCTCCGGGCCAACCCGATCGACGGCGTCGTCCTGCTCGGCGGCTGCGACAAGACCATCCCGGCGCTGTTGATGGCCGCCGCCTCGGTCGACCTGCCGGCCGTCGTCGTCCCCGGCGGCCCGATGATCACCGGCACGTTCCGGGGCGTGGCGCTCGGTTGCGGCACCGACGTGTGGAAGCTTTCCGAGGAGGTGCGCGCCGGGACCCTCTCCGAGCAGCAGTTCCTCCGGTCCGAGTCGTCGATGATCCGCAGTCGCGGGCACTGCAACACGATGGGGACCGCGTCCACCATGGCCCTGCTCGCGGAGGCGCTCGGCGTCATCATCCCCGGTGTCGCCGGCACCCCCGCACCGGACAGCCGGCTGCTCGAATCCGCGCACGACACCGGTCGGCTCGCGGTCGAGATGGTCAGCGCCGAGCGCCGCCCCAGCGACCTGCTCACCCGGGGGTCGTTCCTCAACGCGATCGTCGCGCTGGCCGCGATCGGCGGCTCGACCAACGCGGTCGTCCACCTGCTCGCCATCGCCGGTCGGCTCGGGATCGAGCTGACCCAGGACGACTTCGACCGCACCGGCGCGAACGTACCGCTGCTGGTCGACCTCCAACCGGCCGGCCGGTTCCTGATGGACGACCTGCATCGCGCGGGCGGGCTGCTGGCCGTGCTGCGTGAGGTCCGCGACCTGCTCGACCCGGACGCGCTGACGGTCACCGGCCGCCCGCTCGTGGACTACCTCGACGGGGCCCAGATCTGGGACCCCGAGGTCATCCGGGTACGCGAGGAACCGCTGTTGCCGCAGGCCGGGATCGCCGTCCTCTACGGAAACCTGGCCCCGTCCGGTGCGATCATCAAGCCGGCGGCGGCGTCACCCCGACTGCTGACGCACCGGGGACGGGCGGTCGTCTTCGAGTCGATCGAGGACCTGCACGCCCGGATCGACGATCCGGATCTCGACGTCGACGCAGACTCGGTGCTGGTGCTGCGAGGCTGCGGACCCCGGGGCTATCCGGGCATGCCCGAGGTGGCGAACCTGCCGCTGCCGGCCAAGCTCCTCCGGGCCGGGGTCCGGGACATGGTGCGGGTCTGCGACGGCCGGATGAGTGGCACCGCGTACGGCACCGTCGTGCTGCACGTGACGCCCGAGGCGGCCGTCGGGGGCCCGCTGGCCTTGGTCCGTACCGGTGACGTCATCGTGCTCGACGTCGCCGCGCGCCGCCTGGACGTGGACCTGCCGGCCGAGGAGTGGGCGCTGCGTACGCCCGCCCCGGAGACGGTGCGGGCGTACGCCGAGCCGGCGCGCGGTTGGGAGCGGCTCTACGTCAACACGGTCCAGCAGGCCAACACCGGCGCGGATCTGGACTTCCTGCTCGGGTCGAGCGGACACCAGGTCGCCCGCGAATCCCACTGAGGCGGCCCCTCCTGGTGATCCCCGGGGACGACGACGCCGAACCCGACCGCCTGCGCTAGGTGCGCCGCCCGGACAGGTGGAACTCGCGCCCCGGCCACCGGGAGCGCAGCCACCGGTCGTGGCTGGCGACCACGATCGCGCCGGGGCCGGTGCCGAGCGCCTCCTCCAGTTCGTCGGCGAGCCGGGGCGAGAGGTGGTTGGTCGGCTCGTCGAGCAGCAGCAACTCGGGCGGGTCGGCCACCAGCAGGGCCAGGGCCAGCCGGCGGCGCTGGCCGACCGACAGCTGCCCGACCGGTCGGTCCAGGTCCGGCACACCGATCAGACCGAGCGAGAGCAGCGGTACGGACTCGGCACGTTCGGCGCCCAGCGCCAGCTCGTAGCTCTCCCGTACGGTCCGGTCCGGCCGGTCGAAGACCGTGTCCTGGGTCAGCATGCCGACGGTCAACCCCGGCCGCCGCCGTACCTCGCCGACGGCTGCCAACCGGCCGGCCAGTACCGCGAGCAGGGTCGACTTCCCGGCCCCGTTCGCGCCGGTGACCAGCAGCCGGTCGGTGGCCGGCAGATCGAGGCGGTCGAGGGTGAGTCGGCCGGGCACCCGTACGTCCCGCAGTGACAGCAGCATCCCGTCGGCGGACGCGGTGGCGAGCGCGGTGGCCCGGAACCGCAGCGGCTCCGGTGGGCGGCCGACCTGGTCACGCTCCAACTCGTCGAGCCGGCGGGCGGCGTTGCGCACCCGCCGCGAGATCTGGTTCTGCACCCGGCCGGTGGTGTGGCCGTAGCCCATCTTCTCGTTGTCGCGCTTCACCCGGCCGGGCGCGACCCGGTAGGCGGTCACCTCGACCGAGCGGCGCAGTTCGGCGAGTTCCGCCTGCTCCTCGGCGAAGCGCCGCTGCCAGCGGTCCCGCTCCGCCCGTTTCTGCGCCTGGTAGGCGGTGTAGTTGCCGCCGTACCTGGTGGGGCCGTCGACGGCCGGATCGAGGTCGATCAGGTCCGTGCAGACGGCGTCGAGGAACGCCCGATCATGGCTGGCCACCACGACCACCCCGGGCAGGCCGCGTAACTGCTCCTCCAGGAAGGTCGCGGCGCTGTCGTCCAGGTGGTTGGTCGGCTCGTCGAGCAGCAGCGCGGCGGGGCGTCGCGCCAGCAGGGCGGCGAGTGCGAGCCGGCCACGTTGCCCGCCAGAGAGGGACCCGAGTTCCCGGTCGTGCGGGACCATCCCGAGGC
Organism: Micromonospora pisi; assembly: GCF_003633685.1. Taxonomy (NCBI): domain Bacteria; kingdom Bacillati; phylum Actinomycetota; class Actinomycetes; order Micromonosporales; family Micromonosporaceae; genus Micromonospora; species Micromonospora pisi. The sequence continues at coordinate 7,539,895 of NZ_RBKT01000001.1, forward strand.
CGAGCCCGGCGAGGACGATGTCGGCCCGGCGGTCGGCGTCCCATGCCTCGTGCTCCTGCGCCTGGTCGAGCCGCTGCCCGTACGCGCCGAGCAGGTCGGAGTAGCCGGGGGAGCCCTGCTCGGCGGCGGCGAGCGCCCCGGTGAGCCGGTCCAGGTCGGCGAGGATCTCGCGGGCCTCGCGCAGCGCGTCGTCGAGCACATCGGCGATGGTCGACCCGGCGTCGAACGGCATCTCCTGGTGCAGGAAGCCGAGGTCCGAGGGTCGGACGACGGTGCCGGTGTCGGGTTCGTCCGCCCCGGCGAGCAGCCGCAGCAGGGTGGACTTGCCGACGCCGTTCTCGCCGATCAGACCGATCCGGTGCCCGGGGGCGGCGGTGAGGGAGACACCGTCGAGCACCCGACGGGCGCCGAGCGTACGGACGAGATCATGGGCGAGCAGTGCGGAACCGGACATGCGACACCACCGATTGGCTTGATCTTCCGCCCGCCGGGCAGTGCCTCGGTCGCGGGCGCGGGAAGTGTCGGTGGCTCACATCGCGGACGAGCCTAGGGGAGGGCGGAAGCCACCCGCAACCGATTAGCGCACCTCCCCACCTGGGGAAACCTGGCGGGTTCTCATCTCGCGTACAGGTTTCCGGAAGGTTTCTCCCGGTACGGGGTGGTGCAATTGACGGGTCGCCGGGAGCTCGCGTCTGGGGCCGCCGGTGGCCGAACCGGACCCTGTCTCGCGAAGGAGCACCCGATGCGCTGGCTGTCCCGGCGGCGACTCACCGCCGACGATCACACCCCGACCAAGCTCGACCGGGAGGCGAACGCGGACGACCTCGCCGCGTTGGACGCGTTCATCGTCGACCGCCGTGGCGTCGAGTTGTACCTCGAACCCGAGACGACCGCCACCGACACGACGGTGGTCGCCATCGCCGACGACGGCGAGTGGATCCGGCGCCGTACCGGTTCGCCCCGGGCCGCGCAGCGGTTGGCGCACCGGCGTTCGGTCCCGCTCTACGAGGCGGCCCGGGTCGGTTACCCGGAACGGATGCGGGCCTGGAACCGCAACCACCCCGAGCGTCGGATGCGTTGAGGTCACCGCGCCGGTTGCGAAGATCACGACGACCCGCGGCGTATTAGGATCCCCGGGTACGGGCAACCGCCCGCCCGTCGCGCCGAGTGGAGAGAGATCAAGATGATCTTCATTACCGCGAAGTTCCGGATTCTGCCCGAGTACGCCGACCAGTGGATCGAGATCGCCGGTGACTTCACCCGGGCGACCCGCGCGGAAGAGGGTTGTCTCTGGTTCGACTGGTCCCGCAGCGTCGACGACCCGACCGAGTACGTCCTGGTCGAGGCGTTCCGCGACGGCGACGCGGGGGCGGCGCACGTCCAGTCCGAGCACTTCCGGCAGGCCCAGCGGGAGCTCCCCTCGCACCTCGCCGAGACGCCCCGGATCGTCAACACCACGATTCCGCAGGACGACTGGTCGCTGCTCGGCGAGATGGCCGTACCCGAGCGCCACTGATCCCGGTTATGGCCGGGGGAGACGCCCGTGTGGACTGACGGATTGGTCCTCGACTACCAGGACCGAAGCCCCGAGATCGACCCGGCGGCGTGGGTGGCGCCGGGCTCTGCGGTGATCGGCTCGGTTCGGCTGGCGGCCGGGTCGAGCGTCTGGTACGGCTCCGTGCTGCGCGGCGACACCGAGCAGATCACCATCGGAGCGGGCAGCAACATCCAGGACGGTTGTGTGGTGCACGCCGATCCGGGTTTCCCCACCACCGTCGGGTCCGGCGTGTCGGTCGGGCACCGGGCGGTCCTGCACGGCTGTACGGTCGAGGACGGTGCGCTGGTCGGGATGGGTTCGGTGGTCCTCAACGGGGCGCGGATCGGGGCTGGTTCGCTGGTCGCCGCCGGGGCGGTGGTGCTGGCCGGGACGGTGGTGCCACCCGGTTCGCTGGTCGCCGGGGTGCCGGGTCGGGTCCGGCGGGAGCTGACCGAGCCGGAGCGCGCCGATCTGGGTCGTACGGCGCGGCAGTACGTCGAACGCAGTCGCGCGCACGCCGAGTCGGCCCGGCCGAGCGGGCAGGGCCTCAACCGGGACTGACCAGCCGGGCGTGGATGCCATTGCCGGCCCGGGGTTCGACCAGGCGGGTGGCGAGCCAGGCGGCGCCGGCCGCCCCGTCACCGGCGATGACGCCCGGTTGCCCGAGCCGGTCGGCCAACTGACGTTGCACGTTCTCCCGGATCTCCGGCACCCCGCCGAGTACGCCACCGGCGAGCACCACCGGTCCGGGTGCCGGGTGCAGGGAGACCAGGGTGTCGGCGAGCCGGTGCGCCGCGGTGCGGAGGATGTGGCGGGCGTCCGGGTCGCCGTCGCGGGCGGTGCGGGCCACCGCCGGTGCGATCGCCGCGACCCGGTCCCGGCTCAGCTGGTAGATCCGGGTGACGAAGGTGTCCGGTTCGGTCGTGCCGACCTGGGCGCAGACGGCGCCGCCCAGTGAGCCGTCCCGGGGTGGCGTGCCCCGGTAGAGCGCCCGGGCGGTCGCCTTGACGGCGGCCAGGCCGAGCCAGTATCCGGAGCCCTCGTCCCCCAGTAACCAGCCCAGACCGTCCGCGATCCGGATGATGTTCCCTTCGTGCAGCACCGCGGCGACCGCTCCGGTGCCGGCGATGAGCACGGTCCCGGTGTTGGCCGGGGTGCCGGCCGCGAATGCGACGAGCGCGTCGCCGACCGGCCGGACCGGGCAGCTCAGCCCGAGGCGGGACCAGTGGCCGGCGTAGACCGCGCCGACCGACGGATCGGCAAGTCGTGACACCCCGGCGAGTCCGACCACGCCACCGACGACCCGGGACGGGTCGTGTCCGGTGAGCGCGGATCCGATCGCCGCGCCGAGGGCGGCGGCCGCCTCGACCGGGTCGACCGCGACCGGGTTACCGGCGTCGGACCGGCCCCGCCCCACGATCCGGCCGTCCAGGGTGGCGACGACGGCGCGGGTCGTCGTACCCCCGGCGTCGGCACCGAGGACGAGGGGAGTGGTCACCCTGCCGATGGTGCGGGCTGGTCGGCCCGGTCCACAAGGGTACGGATCGAAAAAGTTAAAGCTATTGACTCGATGGCCAATGTGGTCATAGTTTTTCTCACCAACACGCAGCGGTGAAAGGAATGTTGATGGAGGAGAGCGGACTGCTGGGCCGGGTGCGCACCGAGTTGAGCGCGCTGCCGGTCGCCCTGCAGCGGGTCGCCGAGCAGATCCTGATCGCCCCGGAGGAGGCCGCCCGGGCGACCATCATCGACCTGGCCGAACGCGCCGGCACCTCCACCGCCACGGTGACCCGGTTCTGCCGGGTCTTCGGCTACCGGGGCTACGCCCAGCTGCGCGTCGCCATCGCCACCGAGACCGGTCGCGCCGCACAGGCGCGTTGGGACACCGACATCGACCGCGAGATCGGACCCGACGACCCCCTGGACCACCTCCTCGAAGTGGTCGCCAACGCCGACGCGCGGGCGATCCAGGACACCGCCGGTCGGGTCGACCTCGCCGCCGTCGACCGGGTCGCCGCCGCCGTCGCCCAGGCCCAGCGGGTCGACCTCTTCGGCTTCGGCAGCTCCGGCAACGCGGCCCGGGAGATGGCCTTCCGGCTGGAGCGCATCCGGATCCCGGTGTGGCACCGTGCCGACGCCCACAGCGCCCTGACCAACGCCGCCCTGCTCGGGCCGGGCGACGTCGCGATCGGACTGTCGCACAGCGGGCGTACCCGCGAGGTCATCGAGGTGCTCGCCGAGGCCGCCGACCACGGCGCGCTCACCGTCGCCGTCACCTCCTTCCCCCGCTCGCCACTGGCCGAGGTCGCCGACGTGGTCATGACGACCGCCGTCCAGGAGACGACGTTCCGGCTGGCCGCGCTCTCCGCCCTGCACTCCCAGTTGCTGGTGCTGGACCTGATCTACGTCGCGGTGGCGCAACGGACGTACCAGCGCACCACCGAGGCGTTCGAGGTCACGGCGCGCGCCGTCGACGCGCACCGGCTGCCGGACGAGTCGCACCGGGCGGTTCGTCGCCGGGTAAAAACCACGGAGGGGTCATGACCACCACCACCATCAGCGCACCGGCCTACCTCACCGCCGTCACCACGGCGATCGGGCGGGTCACCGAGAGCCAGTCCGACGGCGTACGGGCCGCGGCAACGCTGATCACCACGGCACTCGACCACGGCGGCGTGGTGCAGGCGTTCGGCTGCGGACACTCCGAGGCGCTCTCGATGGAGATCGCCGGCCGGGCCGGGGGACTCGTCCCCACCAACAAGATCGCGCTACGGGACCTCGTCCTCTACGGCGGCGCCGACCGGTCCGTACTCGACGACCCGCTGCTCGAACGGGATCCGGCGGTGGCCCACCGGCTCTACGAACTGGCGCCGGTGAAGCCCGACGACGTCTTCGTCCTGACCTCCAACTCCGGCGTCAACGGCGTGATCGTCGAGTTCGCCCTGCTGGTCAAGGAACGCGGCCACCGCCTGATCGGGATCACCTCACTCGACCACACCGCCCGGGTGGAGTCCCGCCATCCGTCCGGGCGACGACTGGCCGACATCGCCGACGTGGTGCTCGACAACGGCGCACCGTACGGCGACGCCGCCCTGCCCATCCCCGGCGGCGGTGCCGTCGGGGCGATCTCGTCGATCACCGGTGCCCTGCTGGCCCAGCAGATCGTCACCGAGGTCGTCGCACACCTGCTCGCCGCCGGACAGACCCCGCCGATCTACCTGTCGGCGAACGTGCCCGGCGGCGACACCCACAACAACGAACTAGAGGCGCGGTACGCCGGGCGTATCCGACGCACCGCCTAACAGAAGGCGAGGCCGCCGACCATGGACCCCTCTTCCACCCCGGTCGTACGCCGTACCAGTCGGCGACGCCTGTTGCAGGCCGCAGGTGTCGGCCTGGCCGCCCCCGCGCTCACCGGCTGCGTCACCAGCGGCGGCAACGACGACGACGCCGCCGTCGCCAAGGGCCGGACCAGCGCCGAGAACCCGCTCGGCGTACCGGAGAAGACCCCGCTCGAGGTGGTCATCTTCAAGGGCGGGTACGGCGACGCGTACGCGACCAACGCCGAGGCGCTCTACCAGCAGCGTCACCCCGGCGCGACGATCGACCACAAGGGCATCCAGAAGGTCGGCGAGGCGCTGCAACCCCGGTTCGTCGCCGACACCCCGCCGGACGTGGTCGACAACACCGGTGCCGGTCGGCTCGACCTCGCCACCCTGGTCGGCGCGGGCAAGCTGACCGACCTGGCAGAGCTGCTCGACGCCCCCTCGATCGACGACCCGGCCCGGAAGCTGCGCGACACGCTGCTGCCCGGGGTGGTGGAGGACGGCACGCTCGACGGGAAGGTGTACTCGCTCAACTTCACGTACACCGCCTGGGGTCTCTGGTATTCCAAGCCGCTCTTCGACCGGCACGGCTGGAGCTACCCGACCACCTGGGAGGCGATGCTCGCGCTCTGCGCCGAGATCAAGAAGGCCGGCATCGCGCCCTGGACGTACCAGGGCAAGTACCCGGAGTACCTCAACGACCCACTGCTGGCCATGGCCGCCAAGGCGGGGGGTCAGGACCTGGTCAGGGCGGTCGACAACCTGCAACCCGGCGCCTGGAAGCAGCAACCGCTGCTCGACGCGGCCGGCGCCGTCGCCGAACTCGCCGGACGGGGTTACCTGCTCTCCGGGTCGGAGGCGCTCTCGCACACCGAGTCGCAGGCCGCCTGGTCCCAGGGCAAGGCCGCGTTCATCCCGTGCGGGTCCTGGCTGGAGGCCGAGCAGAAGGGGATCACCCCGGACGGCTTCGACATGGTGATGGGTGCGGTGCCCGCACTCGGCGCGGGCGACAAACTACCCTTCGGCGCGCTGCTCGCGGCGAGCAGTGAATCGTTCCTGGTGCCGGCGAAGGCGAAGAACCCACGCGGCGGGTTGGAGTTCCTGCGGATCCTCTTCTCCCAACCGGCGGCCCGCAAGTTCGCCGAACTCAACAGCACGCTGCCCAGCGTCGCCGGGGCCACCGACGGGCTGACCGTGAGCACCGGGCTCGGGTCGGTCCGCGGGGCCGTGGCGGCGGCGGGGACGAACACCTTCACGTACCGGTTCCGTACCTGGTACGCCCCGCTGGCCAAGGCGGTCGACGACGCCACCGGGGAACTGGCGACCCGACGGATCAGCCCGGCGCAGTGGGCCGACCGGATCCAGCAGGCGGCCGACGCGATCGCCAAGGACACCACCGTCACCAAGTACCGCCGGTAGCCACCGATGGCGGCCATGCGGCACGGCAAATACCGGTTCCTGGCCGGCGCGATCCTGCCAGGGCTGCTGCTGTACGCGGTCTTCGTGCTCTCCCCGTACGCGCAGGCGTTCTACCTCTCGCTCACCGACTGGACCGGAGTGTCGGGCCAGGTGACCTTCGTCGGGCTGGAGAACTACCAGCGGCTGCTCGACGACCGGTCGTTTCTGGCGGCGCTGCGCAACAACGGGCTGATGCTGCTGGTCGTACCGTTGGCCACCATCGCCCTCGGGCTGCTGCTCGCCGCGCTGGTCAACTTCGGCGGTCGCCGGGGCAGCACCATGCTGGCCGGAATCAGGGGCGCCGAGTTCTACAAGATCGCCTATTTCTTCCCGCAGCTGCTCTCGCTGCCGATCATCGCCATGCTCTGGCAGTTCGTCTACCACCCCAACGAGGGACTGCTCAACGGCTTCCTCCGCGCGGTCGGCCTGGACGCGCTGGCCCGCGCCTGGCTCGGCGAACCCGGACTGGCGCTCTGGGCGGTGATGGCCGTCCTGGTCTGGTCGTCGGTCGGGTTCTACATGGTGCTCTTCTCCGCCGCCATGGAGTCGATCCCGCGTGACGTGCTGGAGGCCGCCGTGCTCGACGGCGCCGGCCGGCTCGCCACCCTGCGCCGGGTGATCGTGCCGCTGCTCTGGGACAACGTCCAGGTCGCCTTCGTCTACCTGGGCGTACTCGCGCTCGACGGGTTCGCCATCGTGCAGATCATGACGGTGGGACCGGGCGGCCCGGACGGCGCCACCGAGGTCATCGGGCTCGGCCTCTACCGGAGCGCGTTCACGTACGGCAAGTTCGGCTACGCCGCGGCGATGGGCGTGGCGCTCTTCTTCCTCACCCTGGCCTTCGCCGCGATCGCACTGCGGGCCAGCCGACGGGAACGGGTGGAGCTGTCATGACCGCTCTCGTCGACCGGCCGGCGCGTCCGGCCACCGGCCCCCCACCGAGTGGCCCGGTGGCCCGCCCGGGACGGGTCACGGACCGGGCCGCCCACCTCTTCCTCGTCGGCTGGGCGGTGCTGGTCACCGTACCGCTGCTCTGGGCGGTGCTCAGCTCGCTCAAGACCGACCGGGAGATTCTGACCAGCCCGTGGACCCTGCCGGCGCAACCGCAGTTCGACAACTGGTCCCGGGCCTGGACCCAGGCCTCCATCGGCACCTACTTCGTCAACAGCGCGATCGTGGTCGGCTGCGCGCTCGTGCTGACCATGCTGCTCGGCTCCCTGGTGGCGTACGCGCTGGCCCGGTACACCTTCTCCGGCAACCGGCTGCTCTACTACCTCTTCGTCGCCGGCATTCTCTTCCCGGTCTTCCTCGCCCTGGTCCCGCTCTTCTTCGTGGTCAAGCAACTCGGGCTGATCGGCACCTATCCGGGGCTGATCCTGGTCTACAGCGCGTACGCGCTGCCGTTCACCGTCTTCTTCCTGCACTCGTTCTTCCGGACGCTGCCCACGGCGATCGCCGAGGCCGCCTTCCTGGACGGCTGCTCGCACGCGGGGGTGTTCTTCCGGGTGATGCTGCCGTTGGCCCGGCCGGGGCTGGTCAGCATCGCGATCTTCAACTTCCTCGGGCTGTGGAACCAGTACCTGCTGCCCCTCGTCCTCAATCCCGACCCGGACCGGTACGTGCTCGCCCAGGGGCTCGCCGCGCTCTCGGTCAGCCAGGGCTACCGCAGCGACTGGAGCGGCCTGTTCGCCGGGCTCACCATCGCGATGCTGCCGGTCCTCGCCGCCTACGTGCTCTTCCAACGCCAGATCCGCTCCGGCCTCACCGCCGGCGCGGTGAAGTGACACCCGCTCCGGCTCTCCCACCCGGCACCCCACGGCCGACCACCGTAGTCCGGCCGTACCCCTTTCCTGTTCCCCCGTGAGGAGACCCCGTGTCCACGAAACCCACCGCGAGAAGTCTCGCGGCCGGTGCGGCGGCCGTACTGGCCGCCGGAACCCTCGCCGGCCTCACCGCGACCGCCTCCGCCGGCACCGCACCGTCGGACGCCCCCGCCATCGCCGCGAACTGCGGTGTGCTCTTCGACGACTTCGCCTACTCGTCGTCGTCCGACCCGGCCATCGCCGCCCGCAACTGGACCGTACGCACCAACTCCGGTGGACCGGGCGTACCCGGTGCGGCCTGGCCGGCGGCGAACGTCAGCTTCCCCACCGACGCCGGACAGAAGGTCCTCCAGCTCACCGCGAAGACCGACGGCACCGCCGGCGGCACCAGCCACTCCGAGTTCTTCCACCAGCGCAAATTCTTCGAGGGGACCTACGCCAGCCGGGTCCGGTTCGCCGACACCCCGTCATCGGGACCGGACGGGGACCACCTGGTCGAGACCTTCTTCACCATCACACCGCTGGACCGACCGCTCGACCCGAACTATGGCGAGATCGACTTCGAGTACCTGCCGAACGGCGGCTGGGGCGAACAGGGGCCGATCTTCTACCAGACCACCTGGGAGACGTACCAGAACGAGCCGTGGCAGGCCGACAACACCCACACCGCGCAACGGACCAGCTTCAACGGCTGGCATGACCTGGTCTTCACGGTCTCCGACGGGCGGGTGAAGTACTACGTGGACGGTGTGCAGGTGGCCGACCACGGGGACCGGTACTACCCGGAAACCCCAATGTCGATCAACTTCAACCTGTGGTTCATCGACCTCACCGGGCGGACCGGCACCGGGCTGGCCACGTACGTCCAGCAGGTCGACTACCTCTACTACGCCGACCGGGAGGTGATCACCACCGCCGAGGCGAAGAGCCGGGTCACCGCGTACCGGTCGGCGGGCACCAACCACGTCGACACGGTCGGCACCGGTGGCACCTGCCCGACGACACCGCCCACCTCGACGCCGACCACCCGCCCTCCGACGACGCCCCCGACCACCCGGCCGCCGACCACGCCGCCGACCACCGCGCCACCGGCCAACTGCGCCGCCGCGCCGGCCTGGGACTGGGGCACCGTCTACCTGGAGGGCGCCCGGGTCAAGCACAACGGTCGGCTCTGGCAGGCCAACTGGTGGACCCAGGGCTCCGAGCCGGGCCTGACCGCCCAGTGGCGTGACCTCGGGCGCTGCTGAACACGGTCACGCGGAAGCGACGGCACCTCCGCGACATGCACAACGAGGCGGGCTCCTCCGCCGGCCGGACCGTACGGCATCTCGCCGTGTCGGCACCGGTCGGCGGGGGAGCCGCTCCTAGCGTCCGCTGCCGAAGGTGTCGCAGGCGGTCGGGTCGCCCGTGTCGTAGCCGCGCTTGAACCACTCCTGGCGCTGTGCCGAGGTGCCGTGGGTGAACGCGGACTCGTCGATCTGTCCACCGGAACGCTGCTGGATGGCGTCGTCCCCGATCGCCGCCGCCGTGTCCAGGCCCTGCTGGATGTCCTCGTCGGTGATGCTGGTGAAGATCTTCTCGCCGCGCGCGTCGGCGGTGCCGGTGGCGTTCTTCGCCCACGCGCCGGCGAAGCAGTCGGCCTGCAGTTCGAGTGCGACCGAGAGTTGGTTGGCCTGGCCCGGGTCGCGGGCCTGCCGCTGGCGCAACTGTGCCTCGGTGCCGAGCAGGTCCTGCACGTGGTGGCCGTACTCGTGGGCGAGCACGTACGGCTGGGCGAACTCGCCCGGGGCACCGAGCTGGTCGGCGAGCTGCTGGTAGAAGGTCAGATCGATGTAGACCTGGTCGTCGGCCGGGCAGTAGAACGGGCCGACACCGGAGTCCGCTGCGCCGCAGCCGGTGTTCACCGCCTGCTCGAAGAAGACGGTGTCCGACTCGGTGTACGTCTTGCCGAAGGACTCCGGCAGGGCCCGCTGCCACCAGTTCTGGATCGAGTTGACGTACAGGGTGTTGCGGCAGTCGAGCTTGCGCAGCGCGTCGTCGGCCGCGCACTGCTGCTGGATCGCGGTGTTGTCACCCTGCTCGTCGCCGTTGTTGGTGAGGGCGTTGAGCCCGAAACCGCCACCGACCAGCGCGACGAGGACGGTCACGATGACGCCGACCAGGCCACCGCCGCCGCCGAGGGAGATCCCACCCGGTCCGCCCGACCCTCGTCGGTCCTCCACCTGACTGGTGTCGATCTCCGCGTTCTCGTTCAGCTCCATGTCGGCTCCAGTTCAACGGGGGGCACCGCTGGTTGATTTACCCGGGTCTGTCCTTGTCTGGTGCTGGAACGGATCCCGTTGGCGGTCCGATACCCCGCGCGCCAGATCGGTAATCCCGGCCCGGGCGCCACCGGCGATCCCGCTGGTCATCGGCGCGGTCTTCGCGCTGGTCGGCGGCATGCTAGATTCCGCGCGTCCCAATCCGCCCTTGTCGCCCCGGTCGTGACGGTCGCTACGGTCGTCGGCGCAGGGCGGAAGTCGGTCGCAGCCCGGACCCGGGGCGGGTTCCGGCGATCACCGTACCGGCCGCGCCGGTCCTACCGAGGAAGTCGCCCTCATGACCACGCTCGCTCCGAACCGACCCACCGAACGCTGGGAACGGTTGCGGCACTGGGGTACGGATCGTACGAGGCGACTGCCCGGGGAGATCGGCCACCTGCTGCGCCGCCACTGGGCCCTCGTCCTGCTCCTGCTGGCCGGTGTGGTGCTGCGGCTACTCGTGGTGATCGCCTACAACCCCGCTCTGTGGTACCAGGGCGACAGCCAGAGCTACCTGGGACTGGCCTACCTCAAGGAGCCCGGCACGATCCGGCCCTACGGGTACAGCTTCTTCCTCAGCCTCCTGTTGGACCTGCACTCGGTTCGACGGATCATCCTGATCCAGCACCTCATGGGGCTGGCCGTGGTGATCGCCGGGTACGTGTTCCTCCAGCGTCGCGGCGTCTCCCGACTGGTCGCCACGCTCGCCGTGGCACCGCTGCTGCTCGACGCGCGTACCGCGGCGCTCGAACACTTCCTGCTCGCCGAGACGCTCTTCACCAGCCTGGTCGTGCTCGGCATGCTGGCGCTGACCTGGCGGCAGGTTCCCGGCTGGCTCGGTGTGCTGGTCGCGGCCGGGGCGTTCTCCTGGGCGGCGACGACCCGGTCGATCGGGATGGTCGCGGCGGTGGTGCCGGTGCTCTACCTGCTTCTGCGTCGGGTGGACTGGCGCAAGACCGGGGCGTTCGTCGCCATCCTGGTGATCACGCTCGGCGGCTACGTGGTCTGGTACCACGGCCACCACGGCCAGTACTCGTTCGGCACGTACGGATCCCGGTTCCTCTGGGCCCGGACCATGACCTTCGTCGACTGCGACAAGCTCGACCTGACCGACGAGGAACGGCTGACCTGCCCCGACCAGCCCATCGACAAGCGGCTTCCGCCGGACATGTACCTGTGGGGGCCGGGCAGCAAGGCGGAGTTCAAGACCATGCCGGACGAGGTGTTCGGCTCCTTCGCCAAGAAGGCGATCCTGGGTCAGCCCCTCGACTACCTGCAGCTCGTCGCCAAGGAGACCTGGCAGACGGTACGACCGGGGCCGTACCCCGACGACCGCGTCGCCTGCATCGCGAGCGTCTGGGACTTCCCGAAGATGGACGACACCGGCTGCGCACCCCACATGGCACCGCAGAACCCGGCCAAGCGCCGCTTCGCCGGGCTGGCCCGGGACCACGAGCACGCGCTGATGAACCCGCTCAACCGCTACTCGGCGGTGGCCACCGTGCCGGCGACCCTCGTCGGCCTCTGCTTCCTGCTCGCCGTGGTGCTCGCCTTCTACCGCCCCAGAGCCTCGAGTTGGCGCGACTACCTGAACCCGCTGGCCTGGGTGACCCTGGCCTTCGGCATGATCATCGGCAGTGTCGCCACGTCGATGATCGACCCCCGCTACACCGTGCCGTCGCTACCCCTGGGGGTGATCGGCGCCGCGTTGGCGTGGCAGCGGTTCCGGGCCGCCCGGCAGGCACCCGACCCGGCCACGCCGCAACCGTCCGTGCCGTCGCAGTCCTCCGGGGCACCGGAGACGTCGACGGCGGCGGCCTCGGCGGAAACGACCGTTTCCGCCACCGGATCCGAGCCGCCCACGGACGTGCCGGCGCGGTGACGGCTCGGTGACGCCGGCCGGGTAACGCTGGCCCGTGTGACGATCGACGTGCACGGCCATCTGAGCCCGCCCGAATCGAGGCTGCGCTATCCGATGCCCCGTACGCTCGGGCAGGTCGAGGAGATGATCTCCGCGAAGCTCGCCTGCGGCGTACGGGCCACCATTATCGGGAGCCCGGTCGGCGGCGGAGCGATGGTTCCCCTGCCGGGGGTCGACAACTACGCGCAGAGCGAGGACGACCTGGCCCGCCACGACGCGTGGCTGGCGGGCCTGGTCGACCGGTACCCCGAACGGCTGCGCGCGTACGTCTACGTCAACCCGTTCGGCGGAGCCGCGCACCTGCACCGGGTGGCGCAGACCGTACGCCAGCCGCAGTTCGTCGGGTTGATCGCGAACACCAGCGTCGCCGGCCGCTACCTGGACGCACCCGAGGCGGAGGACTTCTTCGCCCTCGCGGCGGAGGTGGACCTCCCCGTCCTGCTGCACCCACCCGCGAAGCCGGCGGCCGGTGCCGGCCTGGAGAACCTGCTGCTGATCGAGCAGTTGGGGCGGTTCGGTGACGTCACCATCGGGTTGGCCTGTTGCGTGCTCGGCGGTTGGTTGGACCGTTTTCCCGGGCTGAAGCTGATCGGTCCGACCGCGGGCGGTGCCCTCGGACTTCTGGTCGAGAAGCTCGACCGGATCATGCGGCCCACGCACTGGGACGGTGCTCCCGCGCCGCCGCAGGGCCCGTCGCCGCAGCAGGACCGCCCAGCGGCCGGCACGGCCCGAAGCGCCATGGGGCCGCCCCGGCTGATGCGGCGGCTGGCCGCGCTCGCCGCCCCGCCGAGCAGTTACCTGCCCCGGATCTGGGTGGACACGGCCACGCCGAGCGCGAACGCGGTCGACCTGGCGCTGCGGATCTTCGGCCCGGACCGGGTGCTGTTCGGCACCGACTCACCGCCGCTGCCGCACTCCGAGTCGGGAGCCACGCTCGACCTGCTCGACCGGCTCGGTGTGACCGGTGCGGTGCGGGACGGGATCGGCGAGGGCAATGCCCTGGCCCTGTTCGGCGACCGACTGCCGCCGGCCCCGAGAGACGCCGTGGCGAGTGGCCGCTGACGACCCGGGTGGGCGTCCCGCCGCACGGGACGCCCACCGACGGTCAGTGGGTGAAGAGGTTCACCGCGGTCCGCGCGGTCTGCACCACGCCGTAGCCGAGCAGGACGACGACGAGCAGCCAGGAGAGGGTGAGGCGGAGCCGCTGCCGGCCGACCGTCGGCTGGGTGTCCTCCGTTGCGGTCATCGGCTTGGCTCCTTCTGCGCGACGGTGCTGGCGGGTTCGGCCGGGACGTGCGGGGCGAGCGGTTCGTGGAAGCGCTCGGGCACCGGGCGGATGAGCAGGTTCGCCACGAACCCCACCGCCAGTACGCCGACCATGGTGAGCAGCGCCGGGCGGTAGGCGGCGGCGGTCAGCGTGCCGGGTTTGCCCTGGGCGTCGAGGAAACCGTTGATGATCAGGGGTCCGGCGACCCCGGCCGCGGACCAGGCGGTGAGCAGCCGGCCGTGGATGGCACCGACCTGGAAGGTGCCGAAAAGGTCCCGCAGGTACGCCGGGACGGTCGCGAACCCGCCGCCGTAGAACGAGAGGATCACGCAGGCGAGCAGTACGAAGAGGGCGGTCGAGGCGTGCCCGACGGTGGCGAGCAGCGTGTACAGCACCATTCCGCCGCCCAGATAGAGCAGGTAGATGGGCTTGCGGCCGATCAGGTCGGAGGTGGACGACCAGACGAACCGGCCGGCCATGTTGAACAGTGAGAGCAGTCCGACAAAACCGCCGGCGGCGGCCACCGCGACGGTGGAGACGCCGTTCTCCCGGAAGAAGTCCTGGATCATCGGACTGGCCTGCTCGAGGATGCCGATGCCGGCGGTGACGTTGCAGAAGAGCACCACCCAGAGCAGCCAGAACGAGCGGGTCCGTACCGCGTTCGAGGCGGACACGCTCGCCCGGGTCACGAGCGGCTTGACCGCCACCGTGGCGGGGTCGAAACCGGCCGGTCGCCAGCCGGGCGCCGGCACCCGGACGTTGACCACCCCGAACATCATGATGACGAAGTAGCCGAGTCCGAGGGTCAGGAAGAGCCCGACCAGGGCGCCGCCCGAGGCGACCGAGCCGGCGTTCGCCGGGTCGTAGCCGGAGTCGTAGAACGAGAGCAGTTGCCGGGAGAGCGGGCTGGCCAGCAGGGCCCCACCGCCGAAGCCCATGATGGCCAGACCGGTGGCGAGCCCCGGCCGGTCCGGGAACCACTTGATCAGGGTGGAGACCGGCGAGATGTAGCCGATGCCGAGGCCGATGCCACCGAGGAAGCCGTAGCCGAGATACACCAGCCAGAGTTGTGTCGTGGCGATGCCGAGGGCGCCGACCAGGAAGCCGGAGGCCCAGAAGCAGGCCGAGACGAACATCGCCTTCCGGGGGCCGTTCGCCTCGACCCAGGTGCCGCCGACGGCCGCGGAGAGTCCGAGCATCACGATGGCGATGCTGAAGATGATGCCGATCGCGGTCTGGCTGGCGTCGAAGTGGCTGATCAACGAGTTCTTGTAGACACTCGTCGCGTACGCCTGCCCGATGCACAGGTGCACCGAGAGCGCGGCGGGCGGGATGAGCCAGCGACTGTACCCCGGTGGTGCGATGGTGTGGGCGCGGTCGAGCGCCGAGAGAAATGGCACGTGACACCTCTTTTCCGAGCCACTGCGCGGGGGATCGTCAACGGGCGGCGGTGTACGCCAGCGGCGTTGATTCACGCATACCGTGCGGAACCGTACCGCCGGGGTGGGCCGCTGGCGCCGAACGTGATCATCTGCGCGATGGGCGGTCCGACCGGTGAGCCGAGCGGTGCCTACGCCTGCTGACTGGCGACCGGATCGGGACGTACCGGATCGTCGTTGTCGTTGTCGTTGTCGTTGTCGCCCGACGCCGGCCCCGGTGCCTCCGGCCCGGCGCGACCGACGGCCTTCACCACCGCCACCGCCACCGCGGTGGTCAGCGGGATCGCCAGCACCAGCCCGATCGAGGCGACCAGGGTACGGACGATCTCCTCGGCGATCTGCGCACTGGTCAGTACGGCGAGCACCGGCCGGTCGTACGCGTTGATCAGCAACATGATCGGTAGCGCGGCCCCGGCGTAGGCGAACGCGATGGTGTAGACCGTCGAGGCGATGTGGTCCCGACCGATCCGCATGGCGCTGCCGAAGAGCTGTCGGGCCGACCGCTCCGGGGCGAGCTCGTGCAGCTCCCAGACCGCCGAGGACTGGGTGATGGTCACATCGTTGAGCACGCCCAGCCCGGCCACGATGATGCCGCAGAGCACGATGCCGGAGAGGTCGACCTGTCCGTTGTAGACGGCCAGGGTCACCCCGTCGCTGTCGCCGAGCCCGGTCAGGTGCGCCGCGCCCGCCGCCCAGAGGCCGAGCCCGGCGGTGGCCAGCAGCCCGAACAGTGTCCCGGCCAACGCGGTCGTGGTCCGTGCCGAGAAGCCGTGGGCGAGGTAGAGGACGACGAACATGATCGCCGCGGCGCCGACCAGGCCCACCAGCAGCCCGGACTCGCCGACCAGCAGTGCGGGCAGCATGAACTTGATGATGACCAGGTACGCGAAGCCGAGGCCCAGCAGCGCCTTCAGTCCACGCATCCGGGCGACCGCGACCACGAGCAGTGCGAACACCCCGGCGAGAATGCCGATCGGCAGCGTACGGGCGAAGTCGTAGAACGCGTACATCGCCGGCCCGGTCTGGTGGTTGAAGACCCGGATGACCTTGATCCGGTCGCCGGCCTCCAGTCCGCTGCGGTACGACTCCGCCGGCACCTCCACGGTGACGATGCCGCCCGCTTCCGGCCCCGTCTCCAGCCGGGCCTGAACGGTCGCGCAGGTGACCATCCGGGGTCCCGCCTCGGGGCCGTTGCGCTGACCCGGGGCCGGACACTCGTACGGCGCCACGGTCTGCACCGTCGCCTCCGGATGGCTGAGTTCGCGCCCGCTCGTACCGGGGGCCGCGCTGGTGACCTGCTCGCCGCCGGGCCAGAGCAGGAGCAGGCCGACCAGGGTCAGCACGGCGAGCGGGGCGAGGATCAGGGTCAGTGGCACCAGTGCCCGACGGCGGGCCGCCACGCTCGCGGCTCTGTCGACCGCTGGCGCCGTACCGGGCGTTTCCGTGGAAGGGATGTGCGAGTGCATCTGCCGCTCCGGCGTTCTCTGCTGGTCAGGTGGTCGGGGTAGGCGCGTGGCCGCCGACCCGGGGGTCGACGGCCACGCGGAACTGCTGGTGGATCAGCTCTTCGGTACGTTCAGGACCTTCTCCTGGACCGTGCCGACGTTGCCGGCGATGTCGACGGCGAGCCAGCGAACGGTGGTCTTCGCGGTGACGGTGATCCGCTCCGCACCCTCCCGGTAGCCGGCGAAGCCGAGCTTCAGCGACGAGGTGGTCGGCTCACTGCCGTCCAGGGTGTAGTAGACGTTCGCCGCTTCGCTGGTGGCGAAGGTGAAGTCGGTCGTACCGGCACCCTTGCTCTTCACCACCAGTTCGGCGGTCGGCTTGGACTTGTCCGCCGCGTACGCCTTCGCCACCTCGAGGATCGCGATCTGGCCGCTGGAGAACTCCATCGCCTCCTCGTGGCCCTCGCTGAATTCCGGCTGGAAGCCGACGGCGTCCCAGCGGTTGGTGGCGGGGTTGTACTTGTCCGCCCCGACCTCGAAGTTCCAGGCGATGATGCCCTTGTTGTACCAGTGCGCGTCCGCGCTGTTACCGGCCGCCGAGTAGAGCACGTCGGTGGTCGGCCCGGTACGACCCGGCCAGATCGCCGTGCCCCGGTGCGACTGGACCGCGCTGAGGATCTTCGACGAGGCGTTCCAGAAGAAGTTCTCGGTGCCGAAGTCGGTCCGGGGCAGCACCTCGCGGCCGGCGGTCTTGTACGCACCCGGAGCCCACATGAAGTACCCACCGTACGAGTGGGTGTTCATCGAGAACTTGATGTTCGGGTACGTGTTGATCAGCCAGTCCTCGTTCTTGGCCTCCGGCTCGGACTGCTCGCTCGGGCCCGCGTACGTGCCGCTGGTGCAGCTCGACGAGGCACCGTTGTAGCCGTCGTAGAACGAGCCCACGTTCTGGTTGCGGTTCAGGTCGACGCCCCACGAGTTGCGGTTCGCCGGGTCGGCCGTCGCGTCCGGGCAGTGGTTGGTCATGTTCTTACGCTGCGAGTTGAAGTCGTACATGCTGTAGTGCGCGCCGTCCGGGTTGACCACGGGCAGGATGAAGATGTCCAGCCCGTTGACCAGGTTCCGGGTCTTGGCGTCCTGCTCGTAGTTGCGCAGCAGCCGCTCGGCGGTCTCCAGGCAGGTGATCGGCGTGACCCACTCCCGGGCGTGCTGCTGGCAGTAGAGGTAGACGCCCGGCTTGGAGCCGTCCTTGGCCCGGCCGATCCGCAGCGCCTTCATCTGGAACGGCTCGCGGGAGATGCTCGGCGGCGCCTGGAGGTTGTCGCTGAGCCGGGTGGCTCCGGCGGTGGCCACCAGGCCGGCACCGGCGTTACCCCGGTAGGTGCTCGCGGTGAGCAGGGCGGACGCGGCGGCGTCGGCGTTCAGCGCCGCGACCACCTGAGCGGCGGTGCTGGTCAGCGCGCCGGTGCCGTCGGTGGCGAGCGAGACCACCACGGTCTTGCCGGCGACCAGTACGGTCAGCGGCTGGTTGGCGGCCCCCGGGTTGATCAGCGACACACTGGTGTCGTTGCCGCCCTCGTGGCCCCACGCCTTGGTGGTGACGTAGAAGGTGCTCGCCGCCGCCGTGCCGAACTGGGCCTGCGCCTTGCGGCGGTAGCCGTTGGTCAGGTTCGGCAGGTCGATGATCTGGGTGATCTTCGGGAACTCCGCCGCGAGCCCGACGATCCGTTCGGTGATCTCGGTCGGGTCCATGTAGTGGTCGACGAAGTCGGAGACGTAGTGCTCGTCCGGCGCCTCCTTCGGCTTGCCCAGCCACTGGGTGACCGACGCCTTGACGGTGCCGCCCTTGCTGCTGGTGAAGGTGACCCGGTTCGGCTCCGCCGTGGTCAGCGCGAGCGGGGAGGTGAACCGGTGGTACATGTACTGGCCGGCGTCGGTGAACCGGGACATGGTGGCGGTTCCGCCGGAGGCCGGCGGGGTGTCCATGCCGGTGTCCCAGCTCGCGGTGATCACCGTGGCCGCGTCCGCTCCCGCGTCCGACTTGACCTCGAACGAGAGGAACCGGTTACCGTCGAGGCTCGTGAACCACTCGGCCCGCAGCACGGTGAGCTGGTCGTCGTCCAGGGCGGCGGCGTCGACCGCCGCGATGGCGGCCTTGCGCTCGGCGACGTTGGCGCGGTAGTCGTCCTGGTCGGAAATCTTGCCCTGGACGTCGAAGCCCATGGCGCGCAGCGCCGTGGTCTCCTCCGGGCTGAGGACGGCGTGGACCTCGATGCCGTCTTCCAGTGGCTTGTTGTACTCGACGAGGTCGACGCCGAGGTCGGCGAGGCGGTCCACCTCGCCCTTGTCGGCGGCGACGATGCGCATGAGCGCGACGCCGTTCTGTTCGGTGCTGGACTTCCGGCTCGGCTCCACCTGCCCGTTGTCGGCGGGGCTGGCGAGCGTCGGCAGGGCGCCGAGGAGCAGCGCGGTCGGTACGGTGAGTAGGGCCACCAGACGGCTTGCTCTGGCCGGTCTTCTGATACTCCTCATCAGAGGCATCCTTCGGTCGACGCGTGCACGGAGACCGCCCACGGCAGGTCGATTGCCGGGGCGGTCGTTGATGATCACGTTGCGCGAAGTCTGTTGTGTGCCGCGTCACCTTGTCAAGGATCATGAATGCGAGGCTGATCGATCAGTGGTTGATCCACGGCCAATCGTCGATCTTGGACTGTCCGTGCGCCGGAACGAGGTTCAGCCGAAGGTGCGGCGAGACCTGTCTGGCCAGCGGCGCGTCGCGCGCCGATCCACCGGCGTACGAGATGTGGGCGAGGCTAGCGACCGCCTTGGCGGACCCGGCGTGCCGTCGGGGTGGGAAGGGCGGGATGGCAGGGGCAGGAGGGGGCGCGGCGGGCAAGGGTGGGGTTCGCGGCGGCGGACTCGACGTCGGCGAGCATCCGGGAGCGCTGGGCGGACGTGATCAGGCGCCCCCGGGTGACGACGGCGTGGATCCGTCGGGTGTTGCGGATGTCGGCCAACGGGTCGGCGTCGAGCAGCACCAGGTCGGCGACCCTGCCCCGCTGGACGGTGCCGGTGGTCTGCTCCTCGCCGAGGTAGCGCGCGGCGTTGCGGGTCACGCTCTGCAGCGCCTCCAGTTCGCTCAGGCCGGCGTCGACCAGCAGGGCCAGTTCGTCGTGCAGGCTGAACCCCGGGAAGCAGTACGGGTTGCCGCAGTCGGTCCCACCGACGATGGCCACCCCGGTCCGCTGCGCGTGTCCCACCAGCCGTGACAGGAACTGGAAGAACTCGCGCTGCCGTACGGTCCGTTCCGGCGTGTTGGGCGCGAAGATCTTGACCCGTTCGGCCCAGGTCGCCCGGTACGACGCGGGCATGTACCTCATCCGGGGGTCGGCGGCGAACGTGTCGGCGGGGGAGTTCACCACCCGGTTGACCGCCAGCGTCGGCGACAGCCAGGTCCCGTTGCGGGCCAGACGCCGGAACAGCCCCACCGCCCGGCGCAGGCTGAAGCTCTCCGTGGCCTCCCACTCCCACTCGCGCATCAGATAGAAGTACGCGGTCGGGTCGGTGACCGGGGTTTCCGCGATCCGCTGGGTGAACTCCCGTTCGCGCAGCGAGGTCGCCACCGGGAGGCCGAACAGGTGCTCGAACGAGCGTTGCCCCAGGTCGCTCGCCTCGGCGGCGGTCACCCGGTAGGGCAGGTGTCCGGCGACCGGCAGCCGCTGGCGGCGGGCCTCGTCCATGATCGCGAAGTACGCGTCCCGCCCGAGGTAGGAGTAGACCTTGACGAAGTCCGCGCCCTCGTCCCTGGACCGGCGTACGGCGGCGCGTGCCTCGGTCGGCGTACGGACCAGGACGGCCGGGGGACCGAGGATCGTCGGGGGCTCGTCGATGATCGGGCTCGCCACCCGCATCCGTGGTCCCAGGGCCTGCCCGGCGTCGATCCGCCGGCGTAGCGCCTCCACCTCGGGGTAGCCCCACATCTCCCGGATGCCGGTGACCCCGTTGGCGAGGTGCAGGGGCGGGAAGATGTCCTCGTCGACGGTGCCGTGCGCGTGCATGTCCCAGAGCCCGGGGATGACGAACTTGCCTCGGGCGTCGACGATCCGTACGCCGTTGGTCCGGGGTGCCGGCCGGCCGCGGATCAGGCTGACGATCCGGTCACCGGCGAGGACCACGCTCGTGTCGGGTCGGGGACGTGCGTTGGTGCCGTCGATCACCGTGGCGCCGGCGAGCACCATGATCGCGGCATCGGCCGGGTCTTCGGCCCAGACCTTCGGCGCGGCGGCGAGGAGTGCGCCGCCGGTGGCGGCGACGCCGACGCCGCCGAGGGAGAGCCAGCGCAGGAACTCCCGCCGGCTCGACTCCGGAGCGGTGGTCGGCTCGGGTGCCGTGCTGGCAGATTCCGGGTGTGCTGCTTCGGACATTCCCTCTTCCCTTCGGCCCGGACGACAGGAGGGCGGCAGGAGGGTGCCGCGGCGGAGCGCGACCCTAATCTAACGGCGCCGGCATCCGGGTCGACGAGACCTGTCGGCATGCCGACCCGCCGCAGCCGGCACCTTTACGGCCGGGGCGCGGAGCGGGAAAAAATCATTTGTGAGTGAGCCGCTCACTCAGTTACTGTCGCCCGGTGCCTTCCACTCTGCCCCCCGACGCGTCCTCCGGGTCGGGCCGGTCGCCGCAGTGCGGACCGGGCGCCGGGCGGGCCCGACCGCTGCCCCCCGACGAGCGTCGCGCCGCACTGATCGCCGCCACGCTGCCGCTGGTCGGTGAGCACGGAACCAAGGTCACCACCCGGCAGATCGCCGAGGCGGCCGGTGTCGCCGAGGGGACGATATTCCGCGTCTTTCCGGACAAGCAAGCGCTTATTCAGGCCGCCGTCGCCGCGGCACTGGACCCCGAACCGGTCTGGGCGGAGTTCGCCGAGGTAGATCTCACGCTGCCGCTGCGGGAGCGGCTGGTCGAGGCGACCACGATCATCCAACGGCGCCTGATCAGGGTGCTCAACCTGCTCACCGCAGTCGGCCTGAACTCACCGCCGCCAGACCGGGAGGCGCACCAGGCCCGGGTCCGACCCACCAACGAGCGGATCCAGGCGGAGGTCGCCCGGATCCTCGAACCCGACCATGACCAGTTTCGTTGCACCGTCCAGGAAGTGGCGCGGCTGCTCCGGCTGCTGATCTTCACCGGTTCCCATCCACTGATCAACGATGGCGATCCGCTCTCCTCGGAGCAGATCGTCTCCCTCCTGCTCGATGGCGTCCGCCACCCGGCGGAACCGTCATGACCGGCCGCCGCATCCCTGATTCGGGGGGTCACCGATGCTGACTCGTCTACTCCGTACCTATCTACAGCCGTACCGCCGGCCGCTGACCGTGGTGGTGCTGCTGCAACTCGTCGGTACCATGGCCTCGCTCTACCTGCCGAGCCTCAACGCCGACATCATCGACCAGGGCATCGCCCGGGGCGACACCGGCTACATCGTCCGTACCGGCGGCTGGATGCTGCTGGTCAGCGCCCTACAGATCGCCTGCTCGATCGCGGCCGTCTATTTCGGCGCCCGGACCGCGATGAGTTTCGGCCGGGACGTACGAGCGGCGATCTTCGGGCGGGTGATGAGCTTTTCCGCCCGCGAGGTCGGCCAGTTCGGCGCCCCCTCGCTGATCACGCGTAACACCAACGACGTACAACAGGTGCAGATGCTGGTCGTGGTGACCTGCACCCTGCTCGTCGCGGCGCCGATCACGTGCGTCGGCGGTGTGATCATGGCGTTGCGTGAGGACGCCGGCCTTTCCTGGCTGATGCTGGTCTGCGTACCCGTGCTGGTCCTCGCCATCGGCATGATCATCCGCAAGATGGTGCCCCAGTTCCGGCTGATGCAGACCCGGATCGACACGGTCAACCGGGTGCTGCGGGAACAGATCTCTGGCATCCGCGTCGTACGGGCGTTCGTCCGCGAGCCGTACGAGACCCGCCGGTTCGACGCCGCCAACGCCGACCTGACCGCGACCGCGCTGCGTACCGGTCGGTTGATGGCCTTGATCTTCCCGATCGTGATGCTGGTGCTCAACGCCTCCAGCGTGGCGGTGCTCTGGTTCGGCGCGTCCCGGATCGACGCGGGTCAGATCCAGATCGGCGCGCTGACCGCCTTCCTGAGCTACCTGATGCTGACCCTGATGTCGGTCATGATGGCGACCTTCATGCTGATGATGGTGCCCCGGGCAGCGGTCTGCGCCGAGCGCATCGTCGAGGTGCTCGACACCGACTCCTCCGTCGTGCCGCCGAAGCGGCCGGTCACCGAGGTCAACGTGCACGGCGACCTCGAACTGCGCGACGTGCGATTCCAGTACCCCGGTGCGGCGGCCCCGGTGCTGCGCGACATCTCGTTCCGCGCCCGCGCGGGCCAGACGACGGCGATCATCGGCAGCACCGGAGCGGGAAAGACCACCCTGCTCGGCCTGGTACCCCGACTCTTCGACGCGACCGGCGGCACGGTACTGGTCGACGGTGAGGACGTCCGGGACCTCTCCCCGGACATCCTGTGGCAGCGGATCGGCCTGGTGCCGCAGCGGCCGTATCTCTTCACCGGCACCGTGGCGAGCAATCTGCGGTACGGCAACCCGGACGCCACCGACGAGGAACTCTGGACCAGCCTGGAGATCGCCCAGGCCCGGGACTTCGTCGAGGCGCTGCCGGAAGGGCTCGAGGCACCGGTCGCGCAGGGCGGGACGAACCTCTCCGGTGGTCAACGCCAACGACTGGCGATCGCCCGCGCGCTGGTCCGCCGGCCGGAGATCTACCTCTTCGACGACTCGTTCTCCGCGCTCGACCTCGGCACCGACGCCCGGCTGCGGGCGGCCCTGCGACCGGTCACCGCGGATGCGGCCGTGATCATCGTGGCCCAACGGGTCTCCACCATCGTCGACGCGGACCAGATCATCGTGCTGGAGGACGGGGCGATCGTCGGGATCGGCCGCCACCAGGAGCTGATCGAGACCTGCCCGACCTACGCCGAGATCGTGGAGTCCCAGCTGACCGTGGCGGCGGTGGCATGAGCGGCCAGCCGGCGCCAGACCAGACCCGGGGTACGGCAGACCAGACACGGAGTACGGGGATGAGCCAGCAGACGACCGAAACGACCCCGGCGCGGTTGCCCGCCGCCGCTCGCCGTGGTGGCGGCCCACCGTGGATGGGCGCGGGTATGCCGGCCGAGAAGTCGATGAACTTCCTGCCCTCGGCCAAGCGGCTGATGGGCCGGTTACGGCCGCACCGGCTGCAACTGATCGGGGTGATCACGCTCGTCGTCGCCAGCGTGAGCCTCAGCGTCATCGGTCCGAAGATCCTCGGCCACGCCACCGACATCATCTTCTCCGGTGTCATCGGCAAGCAGTTGCCGCCGGGGACGACCACGGAACAGGCGGTTGAGGGGGCACGCGCGGCCGGAAACGACTCGTTCGCCGACATCATCGCCAAGGCGAACGTGCTGCCCGGGGTCGGCATCGACTTCGACCGGCTCGGCCGGGTGCTGCTGCTGGTGATGCTCCTCTTCGCCGGTGCCAGCCTGCTCTCCTGGCTGGCCGGCTACATCCTCAACGGCGTGGTTCAGCGGACCGTCCGGCAACTCCGGTCCGACGTCGAGGACAAGCTCAACCGGTTGCCGCTGCCGTACTTCGACAAGCAGCCCAGGGGCGAGCTGCTCAGCCGGGTGACCAACGACATCGACAACATCTCGACGAGTTTGCAGCAGACGCTGAGCCAGTTGCTCACCTCGCTGCTGACCGTGGTCGGCGTGGTGGTCATGATGTTCGTGATCTCGCCCCTGCTGGCGCTGGTCGCGCTGGTCGCGGTGCCGCTGTCGGTCTGGGTGACCAAGCAGATCGCCAAGCGGTCGCAGAAGCAGTTCGTCGCCCAGTGGAAGCACACCGGTGCGCTGAACGGCCAGATCGAGGAGGCGTTCACCGGCCACGAGCTCGTCAAGGTCTTCGGCCGGCAGCGCGAGATCGAGGCGTCCTTCGCGGCCAAGAACGACGAGTTGTTCAAGGCGAGCTTCGGCGCCCAGTTTGTCTCCGGCATCATCATGCCGTCGATGATGTTCATCGGGAACCTGAGCTACGTGGCGATCGCGGTGATCGGTGGCCTGCGGGTCGCCTCGGGCGCGATGAGCCTGGGTGACGTCCAGGCGTTCATCCAGTACTCCCGGCAGTTCACCCAGCCACTGACCCAGGTGGCGTCGATGGCGAACCTGTTGCAGTCCGGCGTCGCCTCGGCGGAGCGGGTCTTCGACCTTCTCGACGCCGAGGAGCAGAGCCCGGACCCGGTCAAGCCGGCTCCGCTCACCGACCGGCACGGCCGGGTCGAGTTCGAGCGGGTCTCCTTCCGGTACGAGCACGACAAGCCGCTGATCGAGGACCTGTCGCTGGTGGCCGAGCCCGGTCACACGGTGGCGATCGTCGGCCCGACCGGCGCCGGCAAGACCACCCTGGTCAACCTGGTCATGCGCTTCTACGAGCTGGACTCCGGCCGGATCACGCTGGACGGGGTCGATCTCACCGAGCTGCGCCGGGACACGCTCCGGTCGGAGATCGGCATGGTGCTCCAGGACACCTGGCTGTTCGGCGGCACGATTCGGGAGAACATCGCGTACGGCAACCCGGAGGCGAGCGAGGAGCAGATCCTCGCGGCGGCGAAGGCGACTTTCGTCGACCGCTTCGTACGCAGCCTGCCCGACGGTTACGACACGGTGATCGACGAGGAGGGAAGCAACGTCAGCGCTGGTGAACGGCAGCTGATCACGATCGCCCGTGCGTTCCTCTCCAACCCCTCCCTGCTGATCCTGGACGAGGCGACGAGTTCGGTCGACACCCGTACCGAGGTGCTGCTGCAACGGGCGATGGCGGCGCTGCGGTCGGACCGGACCAGCTTCGTCATCGCGCACCGGCTCTCCACCATCCGGGACGCGCACCTCATCCTGGTGATGGAGAGTGGTCGGATCGTCGAGCAGGGTACGCACGCCGAACTGCTCGCCGCCGAGGGCGCGTACCACCGGCTATACCACGCGCAGTTCTCCCAGCCGGCGATCGACGTGGACGAGGCGACGCCGCCTCCCGCCGTACCCGGCGCTCCGCTGCTGCGCCAACGTTAGGAAGTAAGGAAGGGCCCCTTGTTAACGCTATGCGTTAACAAGGGGCCCTTCCTTACTCTCGGGAACTCAGGCGACCTGGGTCAGTCGCCACCTCTGGTTGGCCCCGCCGCCACAACCCCACTGGATCAGCGTGGCGCCGTCGTTCATCGAGTTTCCGTTGACGTCGAGGCACTGCCCCGAGTGGGCGGCCCGCAGCTCGTAGACGCCCCCGGACTGGGCCACCGGCTGCCACCGCTGACTCGCCGCGGTGCCGCACGGAACCTGGCTGACTCCGGTGCCGGCGGCGGTGGAGCCACCGGTGACCGCCATGCATTTTCCACTGTGTACGGCCTTGAGCTGCACCGTTCCGCCACCGGCGTCGACCGCCTGCCAGCGCTGGTTGGTGCCACCGGTCGCCGCCCACTGGTGCACGACCGCGCCGTCGGCGGTCGACACCCCGGAGACGTCGGCCAGTTTGCCGCTGTGCGTGGCGGTGAGCGTCCAGGTCCGTCCGGCAATGCCCCCGGACGGCGTGGTGCCGACACCGGCCCCGCCGAAGGTGAACGAGTCGACGTCGAAGTTGTTCCCCACCGACGACTTGAAGACCATGTACAGCTTGTGGGTGCCGGTCAGCGCGGTGACCGGTACGGCGGCCTGGGAGACGTACGTGTCCCAGCCGCCGGTGCTCGCCACCGGGGCGGTCGCGAGCAGTTGACCCGTGGGGGAGTCGGCCCGCAGTTCGATCGAGCCGCCACCGCTCGGGCTGGAGAGGCGGTAGCTGACCGAGGTGATGCCCTGCAGGCTCATCGGGTCGAACATGATCCAGTCGTTGTTGCTGACGTCGCCGATCCGTTTGCCACTCTCGGCGCCCGCCTGGTCGATCACCCGTACGCCGGACATGCCGGTGAAGTACTCCGCCTGCTTGTGTTTGGGTTGCAGGATCGTGTTCGCGTAGCCGGTCAGTCGGGCCACCGATCCGGCACCGTTGTCCTGGTAGCGCGCGTTGAGCACGTAGTAGAGGTTGGCGCCGTCGGGGTGTCCGCCGAGCAGCTCCGTGGAGACGGTGCCGGAGCAGCCGGCGTAGTCGCTGGTCGGGTGCTGGTGGTCGTCGTGCCCGAGGGCGGGGTTCATGAAGACCTGGGTGCAGTTGACGGTGCCGTCCTCCGGGTCGGTCACCGACACCGTGTAGGCGACCTGTTGACCGAAGTCGAGCATGCCGCCGTTGGGTGGGCCGGTGATGGCGACCGTCGGCGCGGTGTTGCCGACCGTGACGGGGACGTTGGCGAACGCGCTCTTGCCGGTGTTGTCGGTGACGGTCAGCCGGGCGGTGATGTTGCCGTTGCTGGTGTAGACCCGCGACGGGTTGGGCGCGGTCGAGTCGGTGCTGCCGTTGCCGTCCAGGTCCCAGGCGTACGTGATCACGTCGCCGGGGTCCGGGTCGTACGAGCCGGCGCTGGAGAACTGCACGGTCAACGGGGTACGCCCGTTGTTCGGGGTGGCGGTGGCCTTGGCGATCGGTGACCGGTCGCCACTGGAGTAGTCGATCCGGTAGAGCCCGGAGTCGTTGTTGCCGCCGCCGAAGTTGGCTCCCCATTCCAGCAGGTAGAGCGAACCGTCCGGGCCGAAGCGCATGTCCATCGGCTTGTTGAAGAAGACGCCGGGCAGGAACGGGTTGATCTTCAACAGGCCGCCGTTGGCGTCGAAGTGGATCTCCTTGACGTAGTTGCGGGCCCACTCGTAGAAGAAGTGCACCCCGTCGTAGTACGCCGGGAACTTGGTCGGCGAGGTGGAGGCGGCGTTGTAGCGGTAGACCGGTCCGCCCATCGGTGCGGCGCCGCCCTCACCCAGTTCCGGGAACTCCGGCGAGGTGCCGTAGCCGTACCACACCTGGGGCTGGACCAGCGGGGGCAAAGTGGTGAGGCCGGTGTTGTTCGGCGAGTTGTTGACCGGTGCGTTGCAGTTGAACTTCGCCCCGACCACGCCGGTGTCCGGGTTGTACGGCGCGTACGCCTGGTTGTTGCCGTGGCAGAACGGCCAACCGAAGTTGCCCGCCTGCTTGATCACGTTGATCTCGACCAGCCCTTCCGGGCCCCGGTTGGTGGCCGGCCCGCTGCGGTCGGGTCCGTAGTCGGCCATGTTGATCCAGCCGGTCTGCGGGTCGACCTGGAACCGGAACGGGTTGCGGAAGCCCATCGCGTAGATCTCCGGGCGGGTGTTCGCGGTGCCGGGGGAGAAGAGGTTGCCGCTCGGAATGGTGTAGGTGCCGCCCGGCTCCGGGTGGATGCGCAGGATCTTGCCGCGCAGGTCGTTGGTGTTGCCGGCGGAGCGGGCCGCGTCAAGGAACGACCTGCCGGAACGCCAGTCCAGCGGGGCGTAGCCCTGCCAGGCCGGGTCGTAGTTGGGTGGTGTGTCGTCGCCGACCGACAGGTAGAGGTTCCCGCCCGGCCCGAAGGCGACGTAACCGCCGGTGTGGCCCGGTTCCGGGTTGGTGCGGGACCGGTACGCCGGCACGTCGAGCAGGACCCGTTCGCTGGCCGGGTCGAGGGTGTCGCCGTTGACCGTGAACCGGGAGAGCCGGTTGATGTCGGTGGTCGCGGCCGACGGAGAGTAGTAGAGGTAGATCCAGTTGTTGGTGGCGAAGTTCGGGTCGAGGGCCATGCCGACCAGGCCGTCCTCACCTCCGGTGTAGACGCTCAACGTGCCCGAGGTGACCGTCGAACTGCTCGCCGGTTTGAAGATCTTCAACTGGCCGGCGCGCTGGATGTAGAAGACCCGCCCGTCGGCGGCGATGTCGAGCGCCATCGGGTCGACGGTGTTCTCGTCGAGCGCGACCTTCTCGAAGTTGCCCCAGATCGTGCCGCCGCAGTCGCCGGGCTTGTCCCCGGCGGCCCACTGCACGCCGCCGAGCAGGTGCTGACGGAAGAGCGTCTCGCTGTACGAGGAGGCGGCGTGCCCCATCGCGGTGGTCCAGACCCGGCCGCCCTCGGCCTCGCGGCACCAGGAGATCGGGTGGTCGGCGCCCATCGCCGCGCCGCCCGGGTTGTAGGTCCGCTCGTCGGCGGTGACCAGGACGTGCACGTCACCGCGCGGATTGCGGTCGAAGTTGTACCACTCTTCGCTGCGGTTCCACCGGTCCGGTAGGCCGACCGTCGAGGGGTGTGCCCGGTCGGCGACGTGTGCGGTGCCGGGCAGCACCCCGGGGGAGTGTTCGGGCATGTGGGCCCCGCCGTTGACGAGGTTGTCCCACCAGGGGAAGGAGCTCTCGATGCCCATGTCGGTGGCGTTGTGGATGGCGGCGATGCCGCCGCCGGCGGCGACGTACCCCTGGATCGCCTGGCGTTGGGCGTCGTTGTCCCAGACCATGCCGGAGGTCTGGAACATGATCACCACGTCGAAGGTGGCGAGGTTGGCCGGGGTGAAGACCGCGGAGTCTTCGGACGCGACCACGGTGAACCCGTTCTCGGTCGCGAGCTGGTTGAACATGGCGATGCCGGCCGGGATCGAGTCGTGGCGATAGCCGGCGGTCTCGGAGAAGAGCAGTGCGCGGAACGGTGCGGCCGAGGCCGGCTGGGCCGGTAGGACGAGGAACGTGAGCAGTACGGCGATGGACGTGGACAGGGCTGAGAAACGGCGACGCATGCCGTCTCCTTCCGACGGGCGGCGGTGGTGGTGGTGCGACCGCTCGAATGCGCCGCCGAACAGGGGACCTTCCCCCGCGCATTCGTCTCGCGGTTCCAGGCTGACCCTAAAGATCTATCTATGTCAATGTCTTAATTTCC
Organism: Micromonospora pisi; assembly: GCF_003633685.1. Taxonomy (NCBI): domain Bacteria; kingdom Bacillati; phylum Actinomycetota; class Actinomycetes; order Micromonosporales; family Micromonosporaceae; genus Micromonospora; species Micromonospora pisi. The sequence goes on from NZ_RBKT01000001.1 coordinate 7,569,308, forward strand.
GCTGATGAGAGACGGTATGGGCAGCCGCCACCCGCCCGGCGCGACAACACGCCGGGCCCACCGGACGCCCCGGATCAGCGTCCCGCCGCTGCCGGCGTCTCCCGTCCGGCGAGCAGGGCCCGCAGGAAGGCAAGCCCCGCCGTGGCCAACTCGTCCTGGCTGGGCGCCAGCGGACGCCAGATCGCCGCCGCCGTCGCGATCGTACGGTTCTCCGAGGTGAACGACTCGATGCAGAGCGGGCCGGCGTACCCCACGTCGGCCAGCGCGGCGACGATGCCCGGCCAGTCCAGGTGGTCCGCTCCCGGCGCGCCCCGGTCGTTCGCGCAGACCTGCATGTGCGCCAACCACCGGCCGGCGGCCCGCAGTGCGGCCGGCAGGTCGCGCTCCTCGATGTTGAGGTGGAACGTGTCCAGCGCCAGGCCGAGGCCCGGGCTCTGCACCGCCTCCACCACCTCCAGGCCCTGCTCGACCGTGTTCACCAGGCTCGTCTCGAACCGGTTCAGTGGCTCCAGCGCGAGCGTGACCTGCTGTGACGCCGCGTACTCGGAGAGTGGTCGCAGCCGCTCCACCAGCCGCCGGATCGTCACCCGACGGTCGGTCGGGTCGAGCGGCCAGGTCCGCCCGACCGGGGCGTAGACCGGACCGGCGACCACCCGCGCCCCGATCCGGGCCGCCGCCCGGACACAGGCCCGCAGATATTCGGCGGTCGCCTCGGCAACGTCCGGGTCGTCGGTCACCAGGTCCCGGCCGGGTGGCATGACCGCGCAGGTGGTGGCGGTGAGACCGAGCGAGGCAAGCAACTCTTCGGTACGCCCCGGATCCCAGTCACCCGGCGACTCGATCGGCAGCTCGATCGTGTCGAAACCCCAGCCGGCGATGCGTGGGGCGAGCACCGCGAGCCGGTCGTCGGTGAGTGGGGAGACCCAGATCCAGGTGTTGGCGCCGATGCCGTACACGCCTGCTCCTTTCGGTGGTCCGGGGCCGGCGGCGGCAACCACCGGCCCCGGAGGATCAGCTACTTACCGCCCCAGGCACCGGGGAAGCCGGGCATCTTCTCGCAGCCACAGAGCGCGTAGTGCAGCGGCGGCATGTCGGGCAGCACGTACTGCGCCAGGTTGGCGTCGGTGATGGTCGGCTGCGGCAGCACCCACTCCTTCGGCACCTGCTTGCCGGCGAGGATGTCCACCGCCGCGATCACCGGCGTACGCCACTGGTACGTCGGGTAGGTGGCCGCGATCGCGGTCAGCTTCTTCTCCTGCCAGATCTTCAGGAAGTCCTGCTGGTCCTCACCGTTGATCGGCGGCACCTCGGCGCCGGCGTCCTCGAACGCCTCGATCGCGGCGACCGAGGTGGCTCCGGCGTCCATCCAGACGCCGTCGATCGAACCGAACCGTTCGATGTAGTCGTTGACGATCGTCTTGACCTTGGCCGCGTCGCCGTCGGTGAACTCGACCCCGACGACGTTGGCACCAGCCTGGTCGAAGACCACCTTCGCCGCCGACCAGCGGGTCTCCAACACGTCGACGCCGGGCAGGATGCGCAACGCGAGGATCTTGCCGCTCTTCTTGACCTTCTCCACCAGGAACTCGGCGGCGGTCGCGCCGAAGGCGTAGCCGCCGATCGGGTGGATGAAGGTGGTGGCGCAGTCGGTTTCCACACCCCGGTCGAAGACCACCACCGGCAGGCCGGCCGCGCACGCCTTCTCGACCGCCGGAGTGAGCGCCTTGGTGGTGTTCGGCGAGACGATCAGCGCGCTGCACTTGTTGCCGGCGATCAGCCCTTCGATGTCGCTGATCTGCTTCTCGTCCTTGCCCTCGGCGTCGACCGCGGTGAGCGTGACCCCCGGGTGCAGCTTCGCCTCGGCCTGCATCGTGGTCCAGCCGACCTGCCGCCACGGGTTGTTCACGGCGGCGTTGGAGAAGCAGATGTTGTGCGGACCGGGCTTGGTGAACTTCGCCGTGTCGGTCATCTGCGGGGCGATCGCCTGCAACCAGGGCGAGTCGGGTGGGCCGGTGGGACTCATCTCGCGTTGCTTGACCTGCTCGTCGTAGTCGGCCTGGACGAAGAAGGACGACTGGGCACCGGTGCCGCTACCGGCCGGTCCGCCGTCGCCCTCCCCGTCGTCGGGGGCGGTGGAGTTGCAGCCGGCGAGGGCCAGCACCGCCGCCGCGCCGAGTGCGAGACGGCGCAGTGTGGTGGGGGAACGCATCGGGCCTTTCTCCTTCCGGTTCAGGAAAATGCGTGGAGCTTCAGTGAGCGGTGGATTGGCTCTGACCCGTCGATGGTCAGCCCGAGCGGCGCATTCTGCGTGCCGCGTACGCGGCCGCGCCGATGATGATCACGCCCTGCACCACCTGCCGGAGCGACTGGGCAAGGCCGAACTGGTTGAGTAGTGAGAAGAGGGCCTGGAGGGTGAGCGCACCGGCGATCGCCGCACCGACGCTGCCCCGGCCCCCGCCGAGCACCGCGCCGCCGAGCACGACGGCGGCGATGGCCTGGAACTCGTACCCGACGCCCGCCTCGGCGGTCACGCCGGTGGCGCCGCCGAGCAGGACGCCTGCCACCACCGCGCAGAGCGCGGAGATGACAAACGCGGTGGTACGGACCCGACGTACGTCCACACCGGAGAGCGCGGCGGCGCGCTGGTTGCCACCGGCGGCGTACACCTGGTGGCCGAAGCGGCTGTGGCTGAGCAACCACCAGAGCCCCACCCCGACCGCGACCAGGATCAGCACCGCGTACGGCAGCATGGCCAGGCCGAAGACCCCTTCGACGCCCCGCCGGCCGAGTTCGCGGAAGTTGTCGGCGAGTGAGCCGCGCGGCGCGCCACCGGACCAGAGGAAGACGGCCCCGTTCAACACCAGCAACATGCCTAGCGTGGCGATGAACGAGGGCACCCGCAGGCGGGTGGTGACCAGGCCGTTGACCAGCCCGACCAGCGCACCCCCGGCGAGCAGCAGGAGGAGCAGCCACCAGGTGTGGCCGGCTTCGCCGTCGGAGAGCCGCGCGGCGACGACCACCACCGCGGTCACCAGTGCGCCGACGGAGAGGTCGAACTCCCCGGCGATGATCACATAGACCTGGCCGGCGGCGAGGATCGCCAGCGGAGCCGACCGGCGCAGGAAGTTGGCGAACGGATCGGGCTCGATGAAGACCGGGTTGCGCCAGGCCAGCACCGCGATCACCACGAGCAGGATGACCCAGATCGGTGGTACGGCCCGCAGCGCGGTCCAGACCCGCCGTCCGGTCGCGCCGCCCCCCGGTACGTCCCGCGCCGCTTTGTCGGTGACGGTCACAGCCCCGCCTCGTCCCGCCGGGTGCGCCTCGCGTAGAGCGCCACCGCCCCGACGATGATCAGGCCTCGGATGAGGGTCTTGAGGAAGGCGTTCACCTCGTACTGGTTGAACACCTGGTCGATGACGGCCAGGATCAGCACCCCGGCGAGGGTGCCGGCGACCGTACCCCGGCCGCCGGCGAGTGCCGTACCGCCGACCACCGCCGCGGCGATCGACTCCAGGTCGTAGCCGCCGTCGGTGCCGACCCACGGGGCACCCGAGCGCAGCCGGCTGACCAGGAACAGCCCGGTCAGTACGGCGGTGACGCTGCAGAGGACGTGTGCGGTGACGATGACCCGGGCGGACCGGACCCCGGAGAGCCGGGCCGCCTCCTCGCTGCCGCCCACCGCGTAGAGGTGGTATCCGAACCGGGTGTGCCGCAGCACCCACCAGGCGCCACCGACGACCGCGAGCAGCAGGATCACCGAGACCGGCACCGGTCCGACCGCGTTGTAACCCAGGCCCTGGAAGGCGCGGGGGACGGAGCCGGTGAAGTTGGTGAAGAGGGCGTTGAGGATGCCGCTGATCACCAGCGAGGTGCCCAGGGTGGCGATGAACGCGTTCACTCTCAGCCCGGTGATGACCAGGCCGTTGACCAGCCCGATCAGGACGCCGAGGGCGAGTGTGACCAGCACCCCGAGCACCATCCGGTCCGGGTCGCCCTGCATCACGAAGGAGGCGACGACCGCGGTCATGCCGACTGTGTACGCCACCGAGAGGTCCAGTGAGCCGCCGATCAGGACGATGGTCTGGCCGACCGCGACCAGCCCGAGCGCCACCGACCGGACGGCCAGGTTCTGGAGGTTGCTGACCGTCATGAACGCGCCGCCGTCGAGTTCGACCAGCAGCCAGGCGACGGCGAAGACCCCGCCGAGGACGAACCAGACCGGGGCGCTGGCGAAGCCGCCCCGGAGCAGCGGACCGGTCCGGTCCAGCGTGGGGGAGAGGGTCCGCGCGGTCATCGGGCGACCCCTTCCGTCGTACCGTCCTCGGTCGAGGTCCGGACGCCCGCCACGCCCGCGATCTCCGCGCCCGCGACGGCCGCGACCTGCGCGGCGTCCGCGGCACCGGTCGGGTCGACCTCACCGGTGGCCAGCAGCATGATCTCGGCTTCGCTGGCGCCGGCCGGCAGGGTGCCGGCGATGGTGCCCTGGCGCATCACCAGGATCCGGTCGGCCATCCCGATCACCTCCGGCAGCTCGGAGGAGATCATCAGGATCGCCACGCCTTCGGCGGCGAGTTCCCGCATCAGCTCGTGGATGCTCGCCTTGGCGCCGACGTCGATGCCCCGGGTCGGCTCGTCGAAGATCAGGACGGTCGCACCGGTGCCGAGCCACTTGGCCAGTACCACCTTCTGCTGGTTGCCGCCGGAGAGGTAGCGCACCTCCCGATGTGGCGTGCCGCCGCGTAACTGCACCCGGTCCAGTAGGTTTCGGACCATGGCGGGGGTCGCCGTACCGCGCCGGCCGGCCGAGCCCATGGCCCGGACCGCGAGCAGACTGTTGTCGCGCACGGAGAGCGGCAGCACCAGGCCCTCGGATTTGCGGTCCTCGGTGAGCAGGCCGATGCCGCACCGGATCGCGTGGCGGGGGGAGCGGAGCCGGCGCTGCCGGCCGTCGACGGTCAGCGTGCCGGTCGCCAGCCGGGTCGCGCCGAAGAGCAGCTTCGCCAGCTCGGTGCGGCCCGATCCGGCCAGCCCGGCGAGGCCCACGATCTCGCCGGCCCGCAGTTCCAGGTCGAGGTCGTGCAGGGGGCCGGCCGAGCCGCCGCGCAGCGCCAGCCGGACCGGACCGATCTGCTCGGCGGTGGCCCGGGGCGGGAAGTAGTGGTCGAGTTCCCGGCCGACCATGAGCCGTACGAGTTGCCTCGGTTCGACCTGCGCGGTCTCGACCGTGTCGACCCGTCGACCGTCCTTGAGTACGGTGATCCGGTCGGTCAGCTCGAAGATCTCCTTGAGCCGGTGCGAGATGTAGAGCACGGTCAGACCGTTGTCCCGCAGTCGGCGGATTCGGGTGAAGAGCGCGTCGACCTCGTGTGGGGAGAGCGCGGCGGTGGGCTCGTCGAGCACCAGGATCCGAGGCTCGAAGGAGAGCGCTTTGGCGATCTCGACGAGTTGCTGCTGTGCCACCGGTAGCTGTCCGACCGTGGCGCGGGGGGCGATGACGTCGGCGGCGCCGAGACTGGCGAGCAGTCCGGTGGCGGTGGCCTCCATCGCGCGGCGGTCGACGCCGAGCCGTCGGCGTGGTTCCCGGCCGAGCCAGATGTTCTCCGCCACGGTCCGTTCGGGCAACAGGTTGAGCTCCTGGTGCACGATGCTGACGCCCTCGTCCAGGGCCTGTCGGGGATGGCCGAACCGGACCTCGGTGCCGTCGATCGATATCCGGCCGCCGTCCGGCTGGTACGCCCCAACCAGGATCTTCATGAGTGTCGACTTGCCGGCGCCGTTTTCGCCCATCACCGCGTGGATCTCTCCACGACGGCAGTCAAGGTCCACATGATCGAGGACGGTCACTCCGAAAAACCGCTTGGTGATTCCCTGCATCCGTAGCAGGACCTGGCCCGGGGGCTCATGGTGCTCCGTCGAATCAGCGTCCGTCATCCGCGCTACCCCCGCGTCCGGCGACTCTTGGCATCGAAGACTAGGCATTCATGGCAGTCATGTAAAGCGAAAGTTACGTGTGAAGCTTTAATACTTTCGTCCGCGTGACCGAAAGTTCAAAAGATCGTCCACTAAAGGGTGTCCTCTGTGGATCTGACCGGCTCGGGGGGCGCGGTGCTGCCCCGTTCGACCAGGGTCGGCGCCACCGCAGCCACCTCCGATGTGGTATCCGGTCCGTCGGCCAGCTCCAGCAGGCGCAGCAGGGCCGCCATGCTCCGGCGCCCCACCTCGTCGAAGTCCTGGCGGACGGTGGTCAGCGGCGGAATGAGAAACTCCGCCTCCGGGATGTCGTCGAAGCCCACCACGCTGACCTCCCCGGGCACCCGTACGCCCCGCTCGTGCAGCGCCCGGAGCAGACCGAGCGCCATCTGGTCGTTGGCGGCGAAGACCGCCGTCACGTCGGCCTGCTGGGCCAACGCCTGCCCGGCGGCATAGCCGGAACGGGCACTCCAGTCACCCGCGATCATCGCCGGCACCGGCCGGCCCGCGTCGCGTAGCGCGGCACGCCACCCCTCGACCCGGTCCCGGGCCTCCAACCAGTCCGGCGGACCGGCGATGTGCCACACCGTACGGTGTCCGAGCGCCAGCAGGTGCTCGACCGCGAGCCGCGCACCCGCGACCTGGTCGACGCCGACGACCGGGGCGCCGCCGTCCAGGCCGGCCTCCACCGCCACCGCTGGCAGCCCGGCCGGCAGGCTGTGCAGCGCACCGGCCGCCTCCAGTTGCGGGGCGATGATGATGACACCCTCCACCGACTGCTCGGCGAGCGCGTCCACGGCGGCGAGCACCCCCGCGCGGTCGATCCGTTCCAGGGTGGCGATGCTGACCCAGTAACCGGCCGCCCGGGCGGCCCGCTCGATCCCGTACAGGGTGGAGGCCGGGCCGAAGAGGGTGGTGTCGAAGCTGACCACGCCGAGCACCCGCGACCGGCGCCGGACCAGGCCGCGCGCCAGGGCGTTGCGCCGGTAGCTCAGCTCGGAGATCGCCGCCAGCACCCGGTCCCGGGTCTCCGGGCGTACGTTCGGGTGGTGGTTGAGCACCCTGGACACGGTCTGGTGCGACACCCCGGCGAGGCGTGCGACGTCCGCCATGACGGCCGGACGTCCGTTCGTCGGCGTCACCACTCCCGCCGCCCGGGCCGGTTACGACGCACGCCGGGAGACCGCTCGTTGCAGCAGGATGAAGGCCGCCAGCAGGACGCCGATGACGATCTTCGTCCACCAGGAACTGAGGTTGCCCTGGAAGGTGATGATCGTCTGGATCAGGCCCAGCACCAGCACACCCAGCACCGTGCCGAACAGGTAGCCCGATCCGCCGGTGAGCAGGGTGCCGCCGATCACCACCGCGGCGATCGCGTCGAGTTCGAGACCGGTGGCGTGCAGCCCGTAACCGGAGAGCATGTAGAAGCTGAGCAGTACGCCGCCGAGCGCCGAGCAGAACCCGCTGATGGTGTAGACCGCGATGCGGGTACGCCCGACCGGCAACCCCATCAGCAGCGCCGACTGCGGGCTCCCGCCGACCGCGTAGACGTCCCGCCCGAGCCGGGTGTACGCCAACACGTACGCCGCGCCGAGCACCACGACCAGTGCGATCAGCACACTGGTCGAGACGAAGAAGCCGCCGGCTCGGAGCTTGCTCTGCGCCATCGTGGTCCAGAACCCGTCGGTGATCGGGATCGAGTCGGTGCTGATCACGTAGCAGAGACCGCGGGCCAGGAACATGCCGGCGAGGGTGGCGATGAACGGCTGGATCTCGAAGAAGTGGATGACACACCCCATGGCGAAGCCGAAGGCGGCGCCGATCAGCAGCACCAAGGGAAGCACCACTCCAGGTGGCCAGCCCCGCTGCTCCAGCAGCGACGCCGAGATCATGGTGGTCAGTGCCACCACCGCCCCGACCGACAGGTCGATCCCGCCGGTGAGGATCACGAACGTCATGCCGACAGCGACGACCAGCAGGAACGCGTTGTCGATGAGGACGTTCAGCAGCACCTGGGTGTCGGAGAAGCCCTCGTAGTTGACCGCGCCGAGGCCGTACATCAGGGCCAGCAGGGCGAGCGTCGCCAGCACCGGCAGGTAGCGCCGCCGGGCGTCGAGCAGGCGGGGCAGGGCGGCACCGGCGGTGCTCGTACCTGTTTTTGTCTCGCCGAGGTCGATCATGCCGGGACCTCCAGCTTCGGTGCCGATGCGGTGGGCGCCGGCGGGTCGGGATGGCGGCGCCGGGCGAACACCCGGTTCCGGAAGGCGGGCGACTGGGCCAGGCAGAGGACGATGACCACGACCGCCTTGAACAGCAGGGTGGTCTCGGGAGTGATGCCGATGGTGTAGATCGTGGTGTCGAGGGTCTTGATGATGACCGCGCCGAGCACCGTGCCGGCGATGGAGAACCGGCCTCCGGCCAGCGCGGTGCCGCCGATGACCACGGCGAGGATCGCGTCGAGTTCGATCAGCAGCCCGGCGTTGTTGCCGTCCGCGCTGGAGACGTTCGAGCTGATCATCAGGCCGGCGACCCCGGCGCAGAGCCCGCAGAAGACGTACGCGCTCACGATCAGACGGCGTGACCTGATGCCGGCGAGCCGGCTGGCCCGGGGGTTTCCGCCGACCGCCTCGATCAGCAGGCCCAGGGCGGTACGCCGGGTGAGGGTCACCGCGATCGCCGTCACCACCACGGCGATCAGCACCGAGAACGGGAGGGTGAGCCAGTACCCGGCACCGATGAGCCGGTACGGGTCCGAGGTGATGGTGATGATCTGCCCACCGGTGATGAGCTGGGCGATGCCCCGACCGGCCACCATCAGGATCAGCGTCGCGATGATCGGCTGGATGCCGACGGCGGCGACCAGGAAACCGTTCCAGAGTCCGAGCAGGAGCGACCCGAGCAGCGCCAGCCCCACGGCGAGGAGCACCACCGACACGCTCTGCTGGTTGTCCTGTTCGCTGATTCGCAGGCAGGCCAGGGCGCCGGCGATCGCCACCACCGCGCCGACCGAGAGGTCGATGCCGCCGGTGGCGATGACCACCGTCATGCCGAGCGCGACCAGCACCAGGGGCGCGCTGAGCCGCAGGATGTCGATCAGGCTGCCGTAGAGGTGGCCGTCGCGGAGCTGGATGGAGAAGAAGCCCGGGGTGAAGGCAAGGTTGCCGAGCAGTAGCAGGGCGAGGATGGCCAACGGCCAGAAGAGGCGGTGTCGCAGCAGGTTCGTCATGCCGGTGCTCCGCCCGCGATGACCGCCATCACCCGGTCGGCGTCGAGGTCGCCGGTGTTTTCCAGCTCGGTGACCAGGCGCCGGTCCCGGAACACCGCGACCTTGTGGCTGAGCCGGAGCACCTCCTCGAGTTCGGCGGAGATGAAGAGCACAGCCATTCCACCGTCGGCGAGTTCGACGACGAGGCGTTGGATCTCGGCCTTGGCGCCGACGTCGATGCCCCGGGTCGGTTCGTCCAGGATCAGCAGCCGGGGCTCGGTGATCAGCCAGCGGGCGAGCAGCACCTTCTGCTGGTTGCCGCCGCTGAGTGTGCGGACCGGTAGTTCCGGGTCGGCGGGTCGGATCCGCAGCGCCTGGACGTACCGATCGACCAGTTCGTCCTGGCGGCGCCGGGGGATGGGGCGGGACCAGCCGCGACTGGCCTGGAGGGCGAGCACGATGTTCTCCCGTACGGTGAGCTCTTCCACCAGGCCCTCGGTCCGGCGGTTTTCGGAGCAGAATCCGATGTGGTGCGCGGTCGCGGTGTGTGGGCCGCGCAGCACGACCGGTTTGCCGTCGACGAGGAGCTCTCCGTGGTCGGCGCGGTCGGCGCCGAACAACAGCCGAGCCGCTTCGGTGCGACCGGAGCCGAGCAGGCCGGCCAGCCCGACCACCTCACCCTGGTGGATGGCGAGGTGGTACGGCTCGATCGAGCCGTTGCGTCCCAGTTCACGCGCCTGCACGACCGGGGCGCCCTGCTCGATCGCGGCCACCGGGGGTTTGGGTTGCTCGTCGAGCTGTTCGAGTACGGCCAGTTCGCCGCCGATCATCTTGCCGACCAGGTCGAGCTGGCTCAGCTCGGTGGTGCGGTACTCGCCGATCAGCCGACCGTTGCGCAGCACCGTGATCCGGTCGGAGATCTCGTAGACCTGGTCGAGGAAGTGGGTGACGAAAATGATCGCCATGCCCTCCTCCTTGAGCTGTCGCATCACCCGGAACAGTTGCGCGACCTCGGCGGCGTCCAGGCTGGAGGTGGGTTCGTCGAGGATGAGCACCTTGGCGGAGATGTCGATCGCCCGTGCGATCGCGACCATCTGCTGGATGGCGAGCGAGTGGGCGCCGAGCGGGCTCGACACGTCGATGTCGAGGTCGAGCCGGCGGAGCCGGTCGGCGGCCCGGCGGCGCAGCTCGGACCAGCGGATGTGTCCGAACCGCCGGGGCTCGCGTCCGATGAACATGTTCTCCGCCACGGAGAGGTTGGTGCAGAGGTTGATCTCCTGGTAGACGGTGCTGATGCCGGCCTGTTGGGCGGCGAGCGGTCCGGCGAACGCGACCGGCCCACCGTCGAGTTCCATGTGACCGTGGTCGTGCTGGTAGACACCGGTCAGCACCTTGATCAGCGTGGACTTGCCGGCACCGTTCTCGCCCATCAGGGCGTGCACCTCGCCCGGAAAGAGGCGGAAGTCGACGTGGTCCAGGGCGACGACCCCTGGGAAGTGCTTGCCGATGTCGGTCATCGTGAGGATCGCCCGGCCTGTTGCCATGGCTGAAGCCCTTCTCCCGTGCGGTGGGCGGGTCGCCCCGGCGGTACGTGCCGGGGCGACCGGTGAGCCGTCTGCCGCGTCGTTCAGTACTGGCGGTTCGGCAGTGCCGCCTTGGCCTGCTCCTGGGTGAAGGTGGTCTCCTCGGTGAGCACCCGCTGTTCCACGGTCTCACCGGCGACGACCTTCTTGGCCAGGTCCATCAGTTGTGGACCGAGCAGCGGGCTGCACTCCACGATGTAGTTGATCTTTCCGTCGGCGAGGGCCTGCATGCCGTCCTTCACCGCGTCGACTGTCACGATCTTGATGTCGACGCCGGGCTTCTTGCCGGCCGCCTCGATCGCCTCGATCGCACCCAGGCCCATGTCGTCGTTGTGCGCGTAGAGCACGTCGATCTTCGGCTGTGCCTTGAGGAAGGCGTCCATGACCTCCTTGCCCTTGGCGCGGGTGAAGTCACCGGTCTGGGAGGCGATCACCTTGAACTTCGGCTCGGTGCCGATGACCTTGGCGAAGCCCTCCTTCCGGTCGTTCGCCGGAGCGGCGCCCGTGGTGCCCTGGAGCTCGACGATGTTGACCGTCTCGGGCTTGCCCTCGTACTCCTTCTTCAGCCACTCGCCGGCCCGTTCGCCCTCGATGATGAAGTCGGAGCCGATGAAGGTCTTGTAGAGCGACGTGTCCGGCGAGTCCACCGCGCGGTCGGTCAGGATCACCGGAATGCCCGCGTCCTTGGCCTCCTTGAGCACGGTGTCCCAGCCGGATTCCACCACCGGGGAAAAGGCGATCACGTCCACCCGCTGCGTGATGTAGCTGCGGATCGCCTTGATCTGGTTCTCCTGCTTCTGTTGCGCGTCGGAGAACTTGAGTTCGATGCCGGCCGCCTTGGCGGCCTCCTGAATGGACTTGGTGTTGGCGGTACGCCAGCCGCTCTCGGCGCCCACCTGCGCGAATCCCATTACGATCTTGTCGTCGGAGCCGCCTCCGGCGCCGCTGTCGCCGCCGCATGCGGTCAGCGAGGCGACCAGGAGCAGGCCACCCATCGCCGCCGCGGAAATCCTTCTGAACACCGCTTTCTCCTCACCCGTCTGGAACGTGTCGTGGGGTGGCGTCGAGGGGACATCCGCCGCCTGGTGTCCCGCGTCCCCGGCCCCGATGAGCCGATTGGTCGTGTCGCATGGGGCTGGTCGGGGCGGGGGTATCCGCCCGGAACCAACCGCCCACTGATCGGTTGCCGACCGGTGTCGGTCGACCGCAGGTGCTGTCTGGGGCCGCTGTATGGCCCTTGCGTTTCGGTAGTGTTAACGCTCTCATCGCGGCCGTCAAGGGTTTCCTTCGACCGCGACCGATCTGTGATTTGACACGGATCCAGAGCGGGCCATAGATCATCGCGAGGGCGTAGACATTGAGCAAACGGCCTGTTAGCGTTCACATCCAAGCGTCTGGGCGACACGGCTCAGGTGCCGTTTCGGCCTGGCCTGACCGGGTTTCGCAGCCGCCGCACCGGTCCGGCCTCCATCGCGTACGCCCGGGCACGCTGGTCGCCTTGATCGCAGTGGCGACACCGCGCATCGTTCGTAACGGCGATCGGGGACGGCGGATGTCGCCCCATCTGCTCGTTCAGGCTCGCGAGGCCGGCAGCAGGTCACGCGACGGAACGAAGTACAGGTCCAACACCACAGTGACGCCCATGAGGGTAGTGGCGATGATCGTGGTGGTGAGGGGGGACAGCAGCGGGGTGAGCGGTGCCAGACCGGCGAGTAGGGGGGAACCCGATCAGTTGAGTCCAGGCGAGTCTCCCGAACAGGACCTGACCGCCCTCGTCGCCGAGCTCGTCACCAGCCGACCGCCATCGGCGCCCGCCGTACGGCAACGGCCTGCAGTCCAGCAGTAACTTGTCGGTTCGGTGTCGTGATGCCTCCCACCGACGAAGACGAACACCGCCTGCCACGTTGGGGGGATCGTGGCAGGCGGTGTTCGTGTTCGGGAAGGGCTCAGGGATCTTCGAGTAGCCGTGGGCGATTGGTGAGCGGTGTCGGTTACGCGTCGCGGCGCTTGAGCATGACCGCCGCCGCGGCGAGCGCGGCCACCACGTAACCGGCGAAGACCGCCAGTCCGGCCCACGGGCCGAGCATCCCGGCGCTCGGGGTGACGGCCATGAAGGACTCCCCGGCATGCGACGGCAGGTACGGTCCGACCGTGTCGTTCCAACTGCTCGGCAGGAGCGGGAAGAGTCCCGGTACGACCAGCATCGCGCCGAAGAGCGCGGCGATGGCGGCGGCGGTGCCGCGCAGCAGCGCGGCGAGAGTCAGGCCGAGCAGGCCGACACCGGTCAGGTAGACGGCCGCCCCGATCACCGCCCGGAGCACTCCCGGGTCGAAGAGGCTGACGCCGTGCGTACCCATGATCTGCTGCCCGCCGAAGAAGGCCGCGAGCGTGCCGACCAGCATCAGGGCCAGCGTGACGCCACCGAAGACGATGGTCTTGCCCCAGAGCACCGGTAGCCGCTTGGGCACCGCGGCCAGGGTGGTCCGGATCATTCCGGTGGAGTACTCGCCGGCGACCAGGAGCACCCCGATCACCCCGATCACCAACTGCGCGAGCTGTACGCCGCCGAGGCTGGCACTGACCGGATCGCTGGTCCCGCCGGCGCCGAGCCCGATCGACTCGCCGCCGACATGTCCGGCGGCGACGGCGGCGAAGAGCAGGCCGAGCGCGACCACCACACCGAACGTGGCGAAGAGGCTGACCACGGTCGAACGCAGCGACCTGATCTTGATCCACTCCGAGAGGATCACGCGGGCGAGGGTGACGCGTCCGGTTCGACGGCGGTGCGTGACCGGCATGGTCGGTGCGCCGGTCAGCAAGCGGGGTTCGAGTGCCGTGCTGGTCATCAGGCCGCCTTTCCGGCGAGTACGGGCTGCTTCGGGGTGGTCGCGGAATACTCGACCGAGTCGTGGGTCAGCTCCATGAATGCCTCCTCCAGCGATGCCTGCTGAAGGGAGAGCTCGTGCAGGGTGAGACCGGCGCTCGCGGCCCGGTCCCCGATCTGCTCGGTGCTGAGCCCGCAGACCTCCAGCACTCCGCGCTCACCACTGCTGATGGTCACGCCCGGACCCGCGAGCAACTCGCTGAGCTGGTGCGACTGGGGGGAACGGACCCGGACACTGGTGGCGGAGGCGAGCCCGCAGAAACCGTCCATCGGCACGTCCGCGATCAACCGGCCCCGGCCGACCACCACCAGATGCTCGGCGGTCAACGCCATCTCACTCATCAGGTGAGAGGAGATGAAGACGGTACGACCCTCCGCGGCCAGCCCCTTGAGCAGGTTGCGGATCCACCGCACCCCCTCCGGGTCCAGCCCGTTGACCGGCTCGTCGAGCAGCACCGTCTGCGGGTCACCGAGCAGTGCCGAGGCGATGCCGAGACGCTGCCCCATGCCGAGCGAGAAGCCACCGGCGCGCTTGCGGGCGACCTCGCGGAGGCCGACAAGGTCGATCACCTCGTTCACCCGGCGACGCGAGATTCCGGTGGTGGCGGCGAGGGCCAGCAGGTGGTGGTACGCCGACCGCCCGGTGTGCACGGCCTTCGCCTCCAGCAGCGCGCCGATCTCGTGCAGCGGCGCGGCGTGGTCGGCGTACCGACGGCCGTTCACGGTGACGCTGCCGGAGGTGGGTGCGTCCAGACCGACGATCATCCGCATGGTTGTCGACTTGCCGGCACCATTCGGGCCCAGGAAGCCGGTGACGATGCCGGGCCGGACGGTGAAGCTCAGATCGTCCACCGCCACCTTGTCGCCGTACCGCTTCCCGAGGTTCTTGACTTCGATCATGCTTGAAGGCTCCTTGTCGGGCTGTGCCGCACCAGCGGCGCATGGCCACAACCATCGCCTCTGCTCGGGGTGCGCGTCGTCGTCCGGCCGCAGACACCTGACGTACTGCGATGGCGGTATAGCCGGATGGTTGCTCAGCGTGATGGAGGCTCGCTGGGGCGGACCAGCCCGCTCTGGTACGCGATCACCACGAGCTGGGCCCGGTCCCGTGCGCCCAGCTTCGCCATAGCGCGGTTGACGTGCGTTTTAGCGGTGAGTGGCGACACCACGAGCCGCTCGGCGATGGCGTCGTTGGAGAGCCCCGCGGCGACCAGCATGAGGACTTCGCGCTCACGTTCGGTCAGCGTTTCGAGTTGAATGGGAACGTTGGCGGTGGCCGAATCCTCCGGCTGGGACAGGAACCGGGCAATCAGCCCCTTGGTTGCCACCGGGGAGAGCAGGGCGTCTCCCCGGGCCACCACCCGGATCGCGTCCAGGAGTTCGGCGGGGTCGACCCCCTTGCCGAGAAAACCGCTCGCTCCGGCCCGGAGCGCCTGGAGGACGTACTCGTCGACCTCGAACGTGGTCAGGATGAGGACCCGTACGCCGACCAGGCTCTCGTCCTCGGTGATTTGTCGGGTTGCCTCCAACCCGTCCAGTTCCGGCATTCGGATGTCCATCAGGACCACGTCGGCACGGGTTGTCCGGGCCAGCGCCACCGCCTCGACCCCGGTGGTCGCCTCACCCACCACCTCAAGATCCGGCGCCGAGTCGACCAGCACCCGGAATCCGGCCCGGATCAGGTTCTGGTCGTCGGCGAGCAGCACCCGGATCGTCATCGCTCCTCCTGGCGTACCGGCACCCGGATCGTCATCGCTTCTCCTGTCGCGCCGGTAGCACGGCTCGGACCCCGAAACCGCCGCCGGTCAGCGGACCCGCCTCCAGCGTGCCGCCGACCGCGGTCACCCGCTCCCGCATGCCGAGCAGCCCGTGTCCGGTCCCGGCGACCGGCCCGGCGGCCGGCTCTCCCGGCCCGGGATCGTTCTCCACCTCGATGGTGAGATCGTCCGACCGGTACGTCAGCCGCACCCGGGCGGCGCCGCCGCCGTGCTTGTGCACGTTGGTCAGCGACTCCTGGACTACCCGGTACGCGGCGAGGTCCACCGCCGCCGGCAGTGGAAACGGCTGACCCGCCAGGCGCCACCGCACCGCGAGCCCGGTGCGGTGGAACGAGTCGACCAGTTCCTGCAGGCGGTTCAGGGTGGGGGTCGGCTCGGTCGGCGCGGCGGCGTCGTCGGACTGGCGCAGTACGCCCAGCACCGTGCCGAGTTCGTCCAGCGCCGCCCGCCCGGCCCGGCGTACGTGCCCCAACGCCTCCTCGGCGGCCGCCGGATTGGTGCGCAGCACGTGCCCGGCCACCCCGGCCTGTACGTTGATCAAGGCGATGTTGTGTGCCATCACGTCGTGCAGGTCCCGGGCGATGCGCAGCCGGTCCTCGGCCACCCGCCGTCGGGCCTCCTCCTCCCGGCTCTGTTCGGCCCGGGTGGCACGCTCCTCCACGGCGACGATGTAGTCCCGGTGGTTGCGTACGGCGTCGCCGATGGCGGTGGCCAGCCCGCTCCAGAGGGCGAGCACCACCTTTTCCGAGTCGAGCCAGGACCCGTTCGACGAGGACCAGATCGCGCCGGCGACCAGGAGCAGCGCGGTGAACGTACCGGCGAGGATCGCGGTGAGCCGGTTGGTGGTCGCGGCGACGGTGTAGACCGCGATCACCACCGCGAAGGTGGAGAGGTTACGGGCGGAGCCGAAGGCCACCGACGCCGCCGTGGCCGCGCTGCAGAACGCCAGTACCGGCAGCGGCCAGCGTCGACGCAGCGCCACAGCGGCGCAGACCAGGGCACTGAAGGCGATCTCGCCCGCGCTCAGCTCGCCTCGGGCGGGGGAGGGGTCGAGCAGGGGTTCGCCGATGCTGATGACGAAGAGCCCCACGGCGGCGGCGGTATCAAAGGCATAAGGGTGGAACCGGGCTGTCCGCCGCCACCACCCCATATCCCACATACCGTGACGTTACGTCAACCCCGGCCGGGTCGTCCGTGGCCGCGTACAGGACCGTCGAGGCGGCGTGGACTATCCGCCCGTACGTCCTCGAAAAGCCACGCCGCACCGGAGCGAACCCGTTCCATGACACCTGGGCGGATCCTGTCCGCTTTCCCGTTCGACGGTGCGCCGGGCGAAGCTAGGATGCGTAGGAGAGATCGACGTCGAACTGCCCGTCGCGCTCGACGGTGAAGGTGATCCCCTGCCAGGCATCGTGCCCGTCCGCGACCATGAGGTTGCGCAGCGAGACGAACGCGTCGCTGAGCTGGATGATTTCCTCGAAAGGCTGCTCGTCAAAGGGGAAGTGACCCGAGTTACCCGCAGCGGTCCGCCATTGAATGCTCACACCGGCGGATTCTTCGCCGAGGTCCCCGGTGGCGATGATTTTCACGGCGTCGGCCGGCATCAGCTTGAACAGGATGCCACCGATCGTGTTGACCACCTGGTCTTGGTTCTCGTCAAACATGCCGTCTGTTCCTAACTATTTGTTTCTGAATGGTACGACGACGGGCGGCTGATTGTCGATCTGGTACGTGACCAGCAGATGCGAGGGGCGCAGCGAAGACGAGCCTGGTGGATAGAACGTTCTACCGGAAACCTGTACGTCAGATCCCGCCTTCAACGCGTTCGCCCAGGTGTTCTCCATCTTCTTCCAGTCGGACAGGTTGATCGTCCGATCCATCGGGACCAGGTTGATCCGTTCGCCCGGCCCTCGGAAGATGTGCGCGAAAAGGTGTCCACCCTGGTCGGTGGACAAGCGGTCGCTCCCGCCGGAGACGCCCTGCTGATAGCTGTTGCGGTTACCGTGGGCGAGTTGGAGCTTGCCGCCGAATGAGGACACGCGGCCCTTGCCGTCGGTGCTGTACCGGTAACCGGTATGACGTTCCACATAGTGCATGTTGGGTTGGAGCGGCCGGTTCACCGTCCTGTTCCAGCGGCGGGGGCGCCCGGCTTCGAACTCGATGGTGTCCGCGTTGATCCGCCGTACCCTCGGTGCCGGGAGGCGGCGTGCGGCGGCGCCGATCGGACCACGGACGGTGGGTGCGGAACGACTGCTCCCGGAACCACCGCCGGTACGCCGGGTGCGGCGACTAACCATTGAGAACGGCTTCGGTCGCCATGCTCACCAACTGGTCCAGGATCATCGAGGTGATCTGCTTGAAGATCGGAATCTCCAGTAGCGAGGCGCCGAACGTGGCCACGGCGGTGGCGATCGCCTGGGCGATCTGGATCGCCAGGATCACCAGCTGCACGATGATCTGAATCTTGAGGGC
This sequence comes from Micromonospora pisi, assembly GCF_003633685.1. Classification (NCBI taxonomy): domain Bacteria; kingdom Bacillati; phylum Actinomycetota; class Actinomycetes; order Micromonosporales; family Micromonosporaceae; genus Micromonospora; species Micromonospora pisi. Next base: position 7,587,203 of record NZ_RBKT01000001.1, read on the forward strand.
GAGGACGATGACGGCGCAGACGATCAGCCCGGCGCCGACCAGGGTGGCGCCGGTGACGCCCTGCTGGAGTGTGTCGAGGGCGTTGCCCTCGCCCTTCCACCAGTTCTGGAAGGCGCTGACCGCCTCACCCTGGTTCTGCTCCCACATCTGTGCGGCCGACATGTCGGCGGCGGCGCCGGCCGCCTCGATCTGTGGGGCGAACGACAGCCAGAGCTCACCGAGGCGGAACAGTTGCTCCTCGTCGGAGGTCGGCCAGTCGTAACCGAGCATGCCGAGGATGGACACCAGTTCGCCGGGAAGTTGAAGACCCATCGCGGTCAGCCGAGGGTCCGGCCGAAGTTGTCGAACATGCTGGCGATGTCCTTCTCTGTCTGCTCGTACGCGTCGGCCATGACGTTCAGGTCGTCGCCGGCCGAGGAGATCTCGTCCGCGACTGTGTACCAACAGTCGAGCGCCCACTGGGCGACGGCGACGTACGCGGTGCCGATGTAGGTGCCGATCGTGTCATCACCCCAGGCACCCTCGTACGCGGCAGTCGCCTGCTCGAACGCGGCGAGCTGGTCGGCGAAGCTGCTGCCACCGCTGAGCAGGGACTCCCCGGTGGCGCGAACGGAGTCCGGTTGGATCTCGAAATCGGGCACGTCATCTCCCCCGTACACCCGATGATCTCGTCGCGCGGAATCCTACCAACCGGTCACCCGCCACCACGGGCCTCGGCGGACGCTCCAACAGGGACACCCCTTTTGCTGCACCGGCGTCCAGTCTCAGGGCGCCCGCACCCCAGAGGTTATCTGTCCAAGACGGATGGGGGTGGGGAGCCGGGCGGAGACGAACACGTCGCGTCGCGCCTACTCCTTGATGCCCGCGTCGAGCGCCGCCCGGCGGTCACCCGCCACCGCGCCGACCGGAATCGCCTGGTCGAGCGTTGCCAGCGTCGCCGGGTCCAGGCGCAGTGCGGCGCTTGCTACGTTCTGCTCCAGGTGTGCCTGCCGGCGGGTACCGGGGATGGCGGCGATGTCCCCGCCCTGTGCCAGCACCCAGGCCAGCGAGAGCTGTCCGGAGGTGATCCCGAGCGTCGCGGCGAGCGCCTCGACCCGCTGCAACAGCCGGAGATTATGGTCGAGGTGACCCTCCTGGAACCGGGGGAACATCCGGCGTAGGTCGGTCTCCGCCAGCTCGTCGATCGAGCGGACCGCGCCGCTGAGCATCCGGCGGACAGGGAGCCCTTCAGGGCTGCCTACGCTGCGTCTTCGGATACCCGCAGCCGTCCCTGATCGTGCTCTGCCGCGCTGGATCGGTGGCTGGCCGAGCGTGGAGTGCGATTGCTACGACGTTGTCCACGCAACACCGACCTGACTCCACCCAGCGCCTCCGCGCCGCTGTCGGCGCGGAGGCGTTGCCGTGCGCCTACAAGCCGCGTGAACCAACGCATCCACCCCCGGTCGACGACGCCGCGAAGATCCTCGCCGCCGACCGGGTAGGTCGAACTCCCGTTCTTTCCCCCGATGACCGTCAGCCGCAGATCAGGTCGTCGAGCAGTGCCATCTCCCGCTGTATGACAGCCTCTGCCCGGTCTGGGTCGGCCAGCTCGGTGGCCAGGTACAGGACCGTCGAGCGGTGGCCGTCCGGGGTGACCGCGGCGAGGGTGCTCATCCCGGGCATCGAGCCGACGTGCGCCCAGGAGCCGCCGCACCGGTTGGGTATCCACATGATGCCCAGCCCGTAGCGGATGCCTGGTCGGATTCCCTGGAACCCATCGGCCAGCACGGTCTGCTGCAGCTCGGCCGTCTGTCCGGGCCGCAATAGCTCGCCGCGCCCGACCGCCTGCCAGAAGCGGGCCAGGTCGGTGGTGGTGCTGACCAGGCCGCCGGCCGACGCCGTCACGGTCGGATTGAAGACGGTCGTGTCGACCAGCGGCCCGCCCGGCGCGAACTGCCGGTACCCCTCGGCATGCGGCTGGGGCAGGGTCGGCCGGTCGCCGGGGTAGAACGTACGCGTCAGGTGCAGCGGCATCAGGATCCGGGAGCGTACCTCGGTGTACCACAGGTGTCCGGTGACCCGCTTGATGAGCATCCCGGCCACGAGGTAGTTGGTGTTCGAGTAGCTCCAGTGCGTGCCGGCGGCGAACAGCGGCGAGTGGCGCATCGCGATCGCCACCAGTTGCGCCTCGGTGTAGTGATCGAAGCGGTGCGCCAGGAACTCGTCGGCCGACTTCAGCGCGGCGAGGTCGTTCGTGGCGTCGTAGAGGCCGCTGGTGTGCTGCAGGATCTGGCGTACGGTGACGCGCCGGCCGTCGTTGCCGTTGCCGTTGATGACACCGGGCAGCCAGCGTTCGATCGGGTCGTCCAGTTCGATCCTGCCCTCGCCGACGAGTTGGAGCAGCACCACCGACACGAACGTCTTCGTAGTGCTGCCGATCCGGAAGTACCCGTCGACGGGCGTCGGCGCGCCGGTGTCCAAGTCGGCCACGCCGCTGCCGGCCACGGTCACCCGGCCCCCGTCGCGGACCAGACCCTGCGTCCCGGATACGCCGAGGTCGTGCAGATCGTCGAGGCCGTGCTGGAGCATCGTGGCCGTGGCCGTGGCCGTGGCCGTGGCCGTGGACCGGTGATCCGGGGCCGGCGGCGCGGCCGACCCGGCCCCACCGCCGACCGCCGCGGCCAGCACCGCGCCAACCGCCACGGCCGCCACGACCCTCCGCCACCTCACCGTCCTCTGGACTGCGGAACGTGCGCTCACATCGAGGCTCCTTTCGGGAAAAGCAACTGTTCCCAAACCGTACGAAGAACCTCGATGCCCTCACCAACCGGAAAACCCGAAACTCGACATTGGGGCTAGCCCCCACTACCCGCCAAGAAGACCGCATAGCCAACGCGATACAACTGTTGACAGACCCTGGGCCGGCAGCGGCTCGCAGAGCAATTCTGATGGGTGGTTCGTAAGATCCTGGCCGTGGATGCAGCCGGGGGCTGCCCTCGAGCGCTGCGATCAGGGTGGCCCACTGCTCGTCGCGGGCAGGGGTCGGTGCGGATTTACGAGCTCAGGTAGCGCAGGACCGCGAGGACGCGGCGGTTGTCGGCCTCGTCCGGGGGCAGCCCCAGCTTGTCGAAGATGCTCGCGACGTGCTTTTCCACGGTTCCACCGGTCACCACGAGCGCGCCAGCGATGCCGGCGTTTGAACGCCCCTCCGCCATCAGCGCGAGCACGTGACGCTCGCGCGCGGTGAGCGCGGCCACGCCGTCGGCGCGGCGGCTGACGCGCAGCAGTTGGCCGACGACCTCGGGGTCGAGCGCCGTGCCGCCCGCGGCGACCCGCTCCAGCGCATCGGCGAACTCGGCGACGTCGGCCACCCGCTCCTTCAGCAGGTACCCGGCGCCCGCCGCGTTACCTTCCAGCAGCCGGGCCGTGTACTTGGTCTCGATGTACTGCGACAGCACCAGCACCCCGGTGCGGGGGTGCTGGCGGCGGATCTCGAGCGCGGCACGCAGCCCCTCGTCGGTATGCGTCGGGGGCATCCGGATGTCGGCCACCACGACGTCGGGCTGATGGTCGGCCACCGCGGCCAGCAGCGCGTCGCCATCACCCACGGCAGCGCACACCCGGTGGCCGTGGTCCTCGATCAGTCGGGTGAGCCCCGCCCGGAACAGGGCCGCGTCCTCGGCGATGACGACCCGCGCATTCATGCGCGCAACGGTAGCTCGACGGTGATCTTCGTTGGGCCGCCGGGCGGGCTCGCGATCGTGAGCCGGCCGTCCACCACGGCGACCCGCTGCGTGAGCCCGGACAGGCCGCTGCCCCGGGCCGGGTCGGCACCGCCCGTGCCGTCGTCGGCGACGCTGAGCAGCAGCACGTCCCGCTGTCCGGCCGCCCGGATGGCGAGCCTGTTCGCGAAGCTGTGCTTGGCCGCGTTGGCCAGCAACTCGGCGGCACAGAAGTACGCGATGGTCTCGATGGCGGGAGTGGGCCGGACCGGGATGCTGACCTCCAGCTCGGCCGGGATCGCGCTGTCGGCGGCCAGCGAGGCGAGGGCGTCCGCCAGCCCGTTGTCGAGCACCGGCGGGTGGATCCCGCGGACCAGGCTGCGCAGCTCGCCGAGAGCGTCCTTAGCGCCCCGCAGCGCGGCGTCGACCAGCTCGCGGACAGCCGCGGCGTCCGGAACCTCGCCGCTGTCGCCAAGCTTCTCCCGAGCCATGCCGAGGTTCATGGCCAGCGTGGCCAGCCGGATCTGCGCACCGTCGTGCAGGTTCCGCTCGAGCCGCCGCAGCAGGGCGGCCGAGTCGTCCACGGCCAGCGCCCGGCTCAACTCCAGGTCGTGAACCCGCTGCGCCAGCCGCCCGGGCCCGAGCAGGCCCCGGATCAGCCAGGCGTCGGCGGACGTGACGGCCCTGGTAACCCACGGGGCGGCCAGCAACATCGCCGCTCCCGCCGCGGCGGCGGCAAATGTGCCGGGGAGGGTCGCGACGACGAACGTGCCGTCGCCGAACAACCCGAACGGCGTGAACACCGGCACCGGGCTCAGCCGGACCCCCGGCGGGTGGTTGCGGAACGCCCCCCACAAGAGCGGGTAACTCAGGTTGAGCAGCCCGCCGATCCAGAAGAACACGGCGTACAGCTCGATCAGGCCGACCGGCAGCTTGGCCAGCAGGTAGGCCATGACCCGCCAACCGGCCCCGTCGCGAGGGCCCGGGCCGGGCCAGGCCCGACCGCCGGGGGTCCGCCGCACTGGCGGCGGCGCCCCGACTCGTACCCCGAGCAGCCGGGTCGCGAGCATGCGCTGCAACGAGCCGAGCCTCCGGGCCGCCGTTGTCGACACCAGCAGCACGAGCAGCAGTCCCAGGCAGACACCGGCGGCGGCCACCTCGACCGCGGACGGGTTGCCCTGTGCGCCATCGGCCGCCAACCAGATCAGGTCCACGGTGAGAACGAAGAGCACCAGCGGACTGACCACGGCTAACGGCAGCCCGGCCAGGCAGAACAACAGCTCGCGACCCTGACGCCGGGTAAACGGCGCCAGGACCGCCGCCCGGGCCGCCGCCCAAGGACTCCTGACCCGACCCTGGTCGCCCGACAGTGCGTCCACTGTCGGTGTGGTCACCGGAAGGTCCATGCCGTCATTGTCCTACCCGCCCCGGCCTGCCTTCTGCTCACGCGTCCCGCTTGGCCAGCAGCCACCCGCCGATCGCCAGTGCGACCAGGGCGTAGAGGCTCAGCACGCCGAGCCCGGTCCACGCGGACAGGAAGTCCGGGCAGGACGCACCGTCCGTACCGCAGGTCACTGGCTTGGTCGTGCTCAGCGAGTTCCCCACGATCAGGATCGGCATGTACGACGCCACGCCATGCGCGATGAAGCCGATGAACTGCGCGACGACGTACACGCCGGCCACCAGCAGCCCGACCGCGGCCGCGCTGTGCCGGATGATCGCGCCCAGGCCCAGGCCGAGCAGCCCGATCAGGCAGAAGGCGGCCCCGGTCACCGCGACCGCCCGAAGCACGCCGGGCTGGCCCAGCGTGGGTGCCGCGACGCCGTGGCGCAGCGTGGCCCCCACGGCGAAGAACGCGATGAACGACGCGACCTCCCCGACGATCAGGGTCACGGCCCCGAACACCGCTGCCTTCGCCGCCAGAACCAGGGGGCGCCGCGGGACGGCGGCCAGCGTCGCCCGGATAGTTCCCGAGGTGTATTCGCTGGTCATGGTCAGCACGCCGAGCACGCCCGTCAGCAGCAGGCCGGGGACCACGCCGGCAAGCGCGTTGTTGGTCACGTCCCCGGAGGCGTTTCGGGTGTTCAGGCCCACAGCGACCCCGATCCCGACGGTTCCGGCGGCCGTGACGGCCAGGGTCCACCAGGCGGAGCGCAGGCTGCGCAGCTTGATCCACTCCATCCGGGCCGCCTGCGCCAGCCCGTAACGGCCGCTCGGCACGCGGGTCTGAGCAGTCGTGGTCATGACGTGACCTCCTTCGTCTGGTTCCCCTGATACTCGACCGCTCCGCTGGTGAGCCGGAAGAACGCGTCCTCCAGCGACGCCGACCCGGCCGACAGTTCGGCGACGGTCGTGTCCGCGAGCAGCCGCCCCCGGCCGATCACCACCAGCCGCTCGGCGGTCAGCGCCATCTCGCTGATCAGGTGGCTGGACACGAACACCGTGCGGCCCTGCGCGGCCAGCGACTTCAGCAGGTTGCGGATCCAGCGGACCCCCTCGGGATCCAGTCCGTTCACCGGCTCGTCCAGCAGCAGCACCCCCGGATCGCCCAGCAGTGCCGCGGCGACCCCTAGCCGCTGCCCCATCCCGAGTGAGAACTTCCCGGCCCGCCGCCCGGCCGCGCTGGTCAGGCCGACCATGTCGAGGACCTCGTCGACCCTGGCCCGCGGAATCGCGTTGCTGGCGGCCAGCGCGGTCAGATGACTGCGAGCGCTGCGGCCCGGATGGAACGCCTTGGCCTCCAGCAGCGCCCCGACCTCGCGCAGCGGCCAGCGCAGCTCGCGGTAGCGGCGCCCGCCGACCCGTACCTGGCCGGCGTCGCATCGGTCCAGCCCCAGGATCAGCCGCATGGTGGTGGACTTGCCCGACCCGTTCGGGCCCAGGAAGCCGGTGACGCTGCCCGGCCGCACGTCGAAGCTGAGCGCGTCGACCGCGACCGTCGGTCCGTATCGCCTGGTGAGATTCCGGGCCTCGATCACCCGAACTCCTTCCGTCGTTGGTGCCTACGGAAGATCACGCTAGGCACGCGGCCGCCCGGGCGGGACCCGGCTGACAGCCGTCTTCCACTGGGGGATTTCCCCCAGGCAGGACGAGAATGCGTGGTCGGCGATGCCGGCAGAGGCCGCAAACCCCTGCTGCGCCGTGCCGTGCCGGACAGCAGGCGAGATGGAAAATGCTGTCGCCCCAACCGGCCTGCCTGCGATCCTGGCCGAATGCCCCTCATCCGTGTGGTCGTCCTCGTGGGTCTCTTCTCGGCCAAGGTCCGCGACTACCAGGAGCAACTCGATGCCCTTGAGCGCCAGGTCCAGGCGCTCGGCATCCAGGTGCACGGACGATTCGTCCAGCGCAGGGGCATCTCCGCCGGCGGGGTGCGGCTGCTGACATCGCCGCTGTCCCGCCGCTTCCTCCTCGGGCCCGGGAAGCTGGAGCAGGTCGTCGCGGCCTGTGAAGCCGGGAACGTCGACGCGGTGGTGTTCATCAACGAACTGACCACGCATCAGGCCAGATCGCTCACCATCCGACTCGGCCGCCCGGCGCTCACCCGAGCTGACGTCATCCGATCCGCATCCGGTCGGCTGTGTTAGTGACCGTTTGCCGGCTTGGTGACCTCGGTGGTCGAGGTCATGGGGGAGTCTCGAATCCGGATGCCTGATGGTCAGCCATCTGCGATAGTTGCGCGCTGTGAACAGGGCTGGTCTTGTGTTTCGTCGTGCGGGCGACTCCGATGCGGCCGACATGGCCGACGTGTGGCTGCGTTCCTTCACGGCCGCGCTGCCGACCGTGCGCCGCGCGCACGGCGATGACGAGGCGCGCAGCTGGTTTTCCCAGGTGGTCGTGGCGCAGTACGAGAGCTGGGTAGCCGTCACCGACGGCTCCGTGATCGGGCTCCTGGTACTTGATGGCGAGGAACTCGAACAGCTCTACCTCGACCCGTCGTGGCGCGGCCGGGGGGTGGGCGACCGGTTCATGGACTTGGCCAAGCAGCAGCGGCCCGACGGCCTGGGACTGTGGACGTTCCAGGTCAACGGGCCAGCCCAGCGGTTCTACGAGCGGCATGGATTCGCTGCGGTCGAGCACACCGACGGACTGCGCAATGAAGAACGTGAGCCGGATGTCCGTTACACCTGGCGGCCTCAGGAGGGAGCCCGCTTCAGGCAGCAATAACTCGCCTCGGCGACGTCCAGGCGTTCGCTGGTCAAACGCCCACGGCCGTGGCTGGCGCGCCGCGGCTCGCGATCGACGACGTCGCGTGGCCGGTTTCGTCGCCCACCCGGAGCGCGTCACGCAGATCGACGTTGGCTCGGAATTGGCGTGGCAGGGACCACGCGCCCGGTGACTAACCGAGGCGCAGCACGGTTTCCTCGATCTCGGTGTTCCGCGCGTTTGCGTACGAGGTCTCCACGCCGACGATCGTGAAGCCCGCCTTGCGCAGGACCTTGAGCGATCCGACATTGTCGCTGGCGGCGCGCGCATACAGGGGCCGGACCGAAACCGTGTCGAGGAGGAGGGCAAGGGCTTGGCCGGCGATGCCTTGCCCCCAGACAGCGCGGTCGATCCAGTAGGTGACCTCGGTGTCGCCTTCGATGACGAAGCTGGCGATGCTGCCGACGAGGTGTCCATCGCGGGTCACCGCACGCAGGGTGACGTCAGGCAACGTCATCAACTTCGACATGTGGGTGTCGAACGCTTCGCGGTCGTTGGGGTCCTTGGCGGTGAAGGCGGCCATCTGGACCGACTCGGCGTCGCGCATCTGGTCGAACAGCGTGTCGAGGTCAGATTCGTCGATCGGTCGCAGTGCCACATCTGCCACTGGTTCTCTCCTCACGGTGGTCCCCCCCCGGCTTGCGGGCGCAAGGTATCAGCGGCCTCCGACACCTCCGGCTCACGTGGTGCGCGTTTGCTCTGTCTGCCGCCAGCTCGCGCAGCTCATGGCACGTTGCGACACACGGCTACGCTCAGCCACCGGCGACGGCCAATCAGCTCTCCAGCAACTGTCCGCCAGCGGGGATTTCCTACTGGTCGCGGGGATGCACGCGAATCGGGGTGCCACCGGTGGCACGCCGGTCATCGTCGCTGTTGCGGCGGATGAGCAGTGTGCAGCCCCGATGATCAGGCGGTGGTCGTCTCTGCGCTGCCCAGCGCCGGGTGCGACCGATCGGGTAGTGTGCGGCGCCATGCTGCGTGGATGGCGGTCAGCCGGTTTCATGCTGGGATGTGGTGTGCTGCTGTCGGCGGTGCTCTTCGTCGACCGCTCGCCGGTGGTCGGCGTCGCCGTGCTGGTGATCTTCGGCGCGCTGGCCGTACGACTGTCGCCGCTGATCTTCCCCCGTCCGACCACCGCCGCCGAGGCGCAGGCACTCAGCGCGAACGACGGCCGGGCGATCATCTACTGGCGGCCCGGCTGCCGCTACTGCCTGCGGCTGCGTTCGCGGCTCGGACGGGAGGCCCGGCGGGCGTACTGGGTCGACATCTGGCGCGACCCGGCGGGCGCCGCCGCCGTACGGGCCGTGACCGGGGGTGACGAAACCGTGCCGACAGTTGCCCTCGGGGGCGAGTCGTTCGTCAATCCCGATCCGGAGTGGCTGCGGCAACAACTGGCGCGGACAGCATCGCCCTCCTAGTCCCAGCAGAGGCAGAACGGCTTGCCGGCCGGGTCGGCGTAGACCCGCCAGTTCTCCCCGCCGGAGGAGAGCGAGGTGGCGCCGAGCTTGCGTACCGCCGCCTCGGCCGCGTCGACATCGTCGACCGTGACGTCGAAATGGAACTGCTGCGGATACGCCGGATCGGGCCACTGCGGCGCGTGGTACTCGGTGATCTGCTGGAACATCACCGGCTGCGCCCCGTCCTCGCCGACCATCGCCATGCCCTCACTCTCGTACGTGACGGGCTTGCCAAGGAGTTTCGCGTAGAACCTGCTGAGATCCTTCGCGTCCGGGCAGTCGAGCATCACGCCCATGAGTGTGGTCTCCTGCTTCGCCGGGAAGAGGCACAGGTCGAACGGGTGCCCAGCCGGGTCGGCCAGCGTGTACCACTTCTCGTTCCTGCGCAGCAGTTCGGCGCCGAGCTCGACCGCCTTCGCCGAGCCGGCGTCGAGGTCCGGCACGCGCAGGTCGAGGTGCGCCTGCTGCGGGTGCGCCGGATCGGGCCACCGAGGCGGTACGTGTTCGGGGCTGCGCTGGGCGGCGATGCGCCAACCGTCCCCGGTTTCCATCGTGATCCATTCGTCGTCGGCGTACTGCTCGGTCCACCCGCCGAGGGCGGTGTAGAACGCGGCGAGCCGCCGGGCGTCGGGTGCGTCGAGCACCAACGCGCGCAGGGTCCCGATCATCGGACACTCCCTCCTGGATCACCACTCGTCGTGCCCGGGGACGGCTCGCCCGTACCCTCGAAGGGCGGATGCGGACCGGGGGCGGACGGCGCGGCCTAACCGAGCCGGTCCACGCCGCGGACCTGGCGCGCCGTGATAACGACCCTAGCCGTCTCGCCCTGCGAGTGCCCGACGCCGCCTCGATCCATCGTGGCACCGTGTCATGCGGGCCGCAGACATTGAAGTAAATGCGATTGCGTCGCGGACCTGGCTGATCCATCTGCTGGCGGCCTTCGCCCCCGGCCGGGTCCCCACCCGACCGGAGCGTGGACGATTACTGCCCCCAGAGGGGTAGGAAACGGCCACAGCTTGGCCGAACCCTGGCCGGTGGGCAGGGTTCGGCCAGGCCGGGTCAGGCGCGGACGTAGGCCGCGAGATGCTCGCCGGTGAGGGTGGAGCGGGCGGCGACGAGATCGGCGGGCGTGCCCTCGAAGACGATCCGGCCCCCGTCGTGGCCGGCACCAGGCCCGAGGTCGATGATCCAGTCGGCGTGCGCCATGACCGCCTGGTGATGCTCGACGACGATGACCGACTTACCGGCGTCAACGAGTCGGTCGAGCAGACCGAGCAGGTGCTCGACGTCGGCGAGGTGCAGGCCGGTGGTCGGCTCGTCGAGGACGTAGATGCCGCCCTTCTCGGCCATGTGCGTGGCCAGCTTGAGTCGTTGCCGCTCACCGCCGGAGAGCGTCGTCAACGGCTGGCCGAGGCTGAGGTAGCCGAGCCCGACGTCGGCGAGCCGGCCGAGGATGCTGTGCGCGGCGGGCGTACGCGCCTCGCCGGTGCCGAAGAACTCCTCGGCCTCGGTCACCGACATCGCGAGCACCTCGCTGATGTCCCGACCGCCGAGGTGGTAGTCCAGGACCGACGGCTGGAACCGCTTCCCCTCACACTCCTCGCAGATGGTGGCGACGCCGGCCATCGTCGCCAGGTCGGTGTAGATGACGCCGGCACCGTTGCAGTTGGGGCAGGCACCCTCGGAGTTGGCGCTGAACAACGCCGGCTTCACGCCGTTGGCCTTCGCGAACGCCTTCCGGATCGGGTCGAGCAGACCGGTGTACGTCGCCGGATTGCTCCGGCGCGAGCCCCGGATCGCACCCTGGTCGATCGAGACCACACCCGCGCCTGCCGGGATCGACCCGTGCACGAGCGAGCTCTTGCCGGAGCCGGCGACGCCGGTGACGACGACAAGCGCTCCGAGCGGGATGTCGACGTCGACGTCGCGCAGGTTGTGCGCCGCCGCGCCACGGATCGGCAGTGTGCCGGTGGGGGTGCGTACCGTCTTCTTGAGGGCGGCCCGGTCGTCGAGATGGCGGCCGGTGAGCGTGCCGCTGGCCCGGAGTCCCTCGACGGTGCCCTCGAAGCAGACGCTGCCACCCCCGGTGCCGGCGCCGGGGCCGAGATCGACGACGTGGTCGGCGATCGCGATCACCTCTGGCTTGTGCTCCACGACGAGCACCGTGTTGCCCTTGTCCCGCAGTCGCAGCAGCAGGTTGTTCATCCGCTGGACGTCATGGGGGTGCAGGCCGCTGGTGGGCTCGTCGAAGACGTAGGTGACGTCGGTGAGCGAGGAGCCGAGGTGGCGGATCATCTTGACCCGCTGTGCCTCGCCGCCCGACAGCGTGCCCGACGGCCGTTCGAGCGAGAGGTAGCCCAGCCCGATCTCCACGAACGAGTCGAGGGTACGTCGCAGCGTCGCGAGCAGCGGCGCCACCGACGGCTCGTCGACGCCGCTGACCCATTCGGCCAGGTCGCTGATCTGCATCGCGCACGCGTCGGCGATGTTGATCCCGCCGATGCGTGACGAGCGGGCCGCCTCGCTGAGCCGGGTGCCGTCGCACTCGGGGCAGGTCGTGAAGGTGGCGGCCCGGTCCACGAACTCCCGGATGTGCGGCTGCAGCGCCTCCCGGTCCTTGGCGAGGAACGACTTCTGGACCTTGGGGATCAGCCCTTCGTAGGTGAGGTTCACGCCCTCGACCTTCACCTTGGTCGGCTCCCGGTAGAGGAAGTCCTGCATCTCCTGCTTGGTGTACTCGCGGATCGGTTTGTTCGGGTCGAGGAAACCCGACTCGGCGTAGATCCGTACCGTCCACCAGCTGTCCGACTTCCAGCCGGGGATGGTGAGCGCACCCTCGGCGATCGACTTGGAATCGTCGAAAAGCTGGGTGAGATCGATGTCGGAGACCTCGCCCCGGCCTTCGCAGCGCGGACACATGCCGCCGGTGCGGGCGAAGGTCTGTTTCACGGTCTTGCCGGCACCGCGTTCGACCGTGATCGCACCGCTCGCCCGGACCGAGGGGACGTTGAAGGCGAACGCGCCCGGCGAGCCGATGTGCGGCTGCCCGAGTCGGCTGAAGAGGATGCGCAGCATCGCGTTGGCGTCGGTGGCGGTGCCGACCGTGGAGCGGGGATCGGCGCCCATCCGCTGCTGGTCGACGATGATCGCCGTGGTCAGCCCTTCGAGCACGTCGACCTCGGGCCGCGCCAGTGTCGGCATGAAGCCCTGCACGAAGGAGCTGTAGGTCTCGTTGATCAATCGCTGCGAGTCCGCGGCGATCGTGTCGAACACCAGGGAGCTCTTGCCCGAGCCGGAGACGCCGGTGAACACCGTGAGCCGGCGCTTCGGGATCTCGATGCTGACATCCTTGAGGTTGTTCTCGCGCGCCCCCTGCACGCGGATCAGATCGTGGCTGTCGGCAACGTGCGTCGTCGCAGGCGACCGCGGGTCGGTGCTCGTGGCCATGCTTATCGTCTCTCCATCTGTCGGGCGGGTCGCTGGGCCCCCGGGCAGGCAGCGTGTGCCCGGGGCGTCAGACCACCAGCGGCCGTCGCGCATCAGCTCGCGGTCGTTCATTTTGTTCGCCTCGCGCCGGGCCTGGAAGCGGCGCGGGGGAGATGCGGAACCAACGGTACGGCGTGGCCGGCGCACGAGGGTCGAAGCCGGTACGCGTGGCGAACCAGGCGCCCCGCTCCCGCGGCGGCGTGCGCTGCTCGGTGTGGCGACGACGCGGAGCGCGGGAGCGGGAGCGGGAACTCAGCGGTCCTGGAGCAGCCCGAGTACGTTGCCGTCGGGGTCGGTGACGGTGGCCACCAGGCGGCCCCCACCGACGTCGTGCGCGGGCTCCTGCACGGTGGCACCCGCGGCGGTCACCTCGGCGAGCTTCGCCTCGATGTCCGGCACGTGCCAGTAGGCCACCGGTGAGGTCATGCCCTGCGGTCCACCGTTCGGCACCAGCCCGATGTGCTGGCCAGCGGCCTCGAAGCCCACGTAGTAGGGCCCGTCCGTCTGCGGCGGTACGCCGAGCAGGGCGGCGTACACCTTCTTGGCCGTCGCGAGGTCGGAGACGGGGTGCAGCACGGTCCTGATTCCCGGCGCGGAAGAGCTGGTCATGGTCACTCCTGAAGTCATGGGTACGGCAGTCACGCTAGCCGCGGCCCGGCGACCGGCGCTTCTCCATTCGTGATCGATCCGCTCAGCGCATTCCTGTCGCTCGTGGTCTCCACGATAGGTCGGCCGGTCGGGCGGTGGCTGGTCCCGCCGCTACCAGGAACGCGGGGGTACTGCCAGGCGGTGCCGGACCGGTGCAGAGTCGTAAAACACGGGCTAGCTGAAACGATACGGATAGTCTGAAAGGCGTCAAAGATACCGAAAGAGGCGAAATGGCTAACAACGTTCCCGGTGGCGCCCTCACTCCCGCCGATGGCCTCACCATCGCCCGGATGGGCTACGGGGCGATGCAGCTGGCCGGACCCCACGTCTTCGGGCCTCCCAGGGACCGGGACCAGGCGATCGCGGTGCTTCGGGAAGCGGTCGACCTCGGCGTCAACCACATCGACACCGCCGACTTCTACGGCCCGGCGATCACCAACGAACTCATCCGGGAAGCCCTGTACCCGTACCCGTCCGACCTTGTCATCGTCACCAAGGTCGGGGCCCGTCGGGGCGAGGACGGCTCATGGCAGCAGTCGCTGGCTCCCGACGATCTCAAGGCCCAGGTGTGCGAGAACCTCCAGCGCCTCGGTCTGGACGTGCTCGACGTGGTCAACCTGCGGGTCGGCTCGGCGGAGGGCACCTCTGACAAGTCCGTCGCGGAGCAGTTCGGCGCCCTGGCCGAGCTGCGTCAGCAGGGCCTGGTCCGTCACCTCGGGCTCAGCGGTGTCTCGGCCGCCCAGCTCACCGAGGCGCAGGCGATCGCGCCGGTCGTGACGGTGCAGAACCTGTACAACCTCGCCAACCGGCAGGACGACGCGCTCGTCGACCGGTGCGCGGCGGAGAACATCGCCTTCGCGTCGTTCTTCCCGCTCGGCGGCTTCAGTCCGCTCGCACACGACACCCTGGTCGACGTGGCGGCCCAGGTCGGCGCCACCCAGCAGCAGGTCGCACTCGCCTGGCTGCTGGAGCGATCCCCCACGATGGTCGTCATCCCCGGCACCTCGTCCGTCGCCCACCTGCGGGAGAACATCGCCGCCGCCGACCTGAAGCTTCCCGCCGACGCCATCGAAGCACTCGACACCATTGCCGGATGACCGGTCAAGCGGTAAGCCAGATCGATGTCCGGTTGATGTACACGACCTGCGCGGCGAAGGCGGCCACGGCCACCGCCGCACCGAGCGCGATCGCCAACCCGAGGGATCCACTCAGCAACGCGGTCAACAGGGTCGCGCTCAGGCCGATCAGCAGTCCGTTGACCGCGGCCACCATCGCCGCGGTGGTCAGCAGCAGTTGCCAGCGAGCGGGTCTGCTGGCCACCGCCGCGCCGATCGCCGGCTTGTCTGCCTCGCCGGTCACCGAGTCGGCGAAGAAGGTGTACTCGCCGGCGAGCCGGCGGTGGTAGTAGGAGCGGATGTGCTGGATGCGTTGAAGGTCCAGCGAGTTCTCCCGCATGGTCTGGACCAGCCGGCCGAAGGTGAGCAGCCCGACGATCACCAGGGTCGGCAGCACCGCGCCAAGGTACGGCTTGATCAGTTGAGCGCTGCTGGAGACGAAGCCCAGCCCGATCAGGGCGGCGGAGAGTAGCGACATGAAGACGGTCGCCCGGCCGACCGACTCGGTGATAGTGGCGCTGCGAGAGGTCTGGAGCACGAAATGCTCGGTGGTCAGGGCGGTGAGCAGCGCCTGCTCGCGTGCGTTCTCATCCATGCCGCTGTCCCTTTGCGCTGGCCGCCCCCCTCATATCATCCGGGACGGGACTCTTGGTGCAGGGCGGTTCCGGGAAGAGGCTGGCCGACGGGAGCCGGGTCCCCCCTCTTGATCGAAGCGCTGGCGATTGGCCGCCGGTCCCGCCCTAGCGCGGGGAGAGCGGGAGGGCGGCGGCGTGGCAGGCGCCCCAGCCGTCCGCGCGCGCCACGACGCGGCCCTTCCGGATCGCGACGGCGGTCGAGGTGGCGTCGCTGACGGCGGGTACGCCGGCCGCCGAGGCGACGAGGCCCTGCCGGTCGTGCACGATCCGCAGCCGGGGCCAGGCCGACTCGGGGACGGCCTGGCGCAGGCAGGCGCGGAGTTCCGCGACGGTCAGCCGGGCCAACGGCATCAGCTCGTCGGGGGCGCCGCTGACCAGGACGGCGGTCACGTCGACGTCGGGCGGGGCGGCACGTACCGCCTCTTCGATCGCGGAGATCCGGTGCAGTCCGAGGATCGCCACCACCCCGTCACCGTTCAGTCGCACGGGTTCGTCGCGCAGGGCATCGGTCGAGGGCGGTGGCGACCACGGCTCGTCGGCGGGTCGCGCCTGCGGTATGTGGGCGAGATGCGGCACCTCCCACCGGTCCTCCAGGTCCAGTTCGGCGACCTGTTCGACGGCGCGTACCAGGTTGAACGGCTCGACGAAGCCGGGCGCCGCGGCGGCGAGCTGACGTGCGCCGTGCAGGGTGGTGAGCACGGTCTCGGCCACCCGTACCCGGCGACCGGTGGGCGTGCCGGCCCGGTGCAACCGTTCCAACGCGAGCCCGAGCAGGATCGCGTCGAGGTGCATCAACTGCGTGTACGGCAGCCGGGTCCGCTCGGCTGCGAGGACCTCGGGAATGAGGTCCATGCCGAGTCGGGCCGCGCCCGAGGAGTCGGTGGCGAGGGGGAGTCGCGCCAGCCACGCGCGGGCGAACTCGGCGAGCGCCGTGCGCGGCGAGTCGCCCTGGGCCCGGTACGGGGGTTCCGGCGGGTTCTCGGCCTCCTCGGCCAGTACGGCGAAGTAGAGCGACTGTTTGCCGGGAAAGTTGGAGTAGACCGCCCCCCGGGTGAGTTCGGCGCGCTCGGCGATGTTGTCGATCTTCGCGTCCCGGAAGCCGCGCTCGATGAACTCGTCCCGGGCGGCGGCGAGCACCTTGGCACGGTTGCGTTCCTGCATCTCCGCCCTGGTGAGCCGACCCATCGTTCTCCCTGTTTCGCGGCGTTGCCATCCGTGTGGATTGAAGATACCGTCACCACTCAGATGGTAGGACCATCTGACATGAACATCTGAGATGGGAGTCGTGGTGAGCGGTACCGGAGACGATCTGAGCGGCGTTCCCGAGATCGACCTGATGAACGCCGACGTGCTGACCGACCCCTTCACCGCGTACGGGCGCGCCCGGGAGCAATCGCCGATGGCGCGGATCGTCGGACCCGGATTCGGCCCGATCTGGGCCGTCACCCGCCACGAGGAGGCGCGTGCGATGCTGACCGATCCCCGGTTCGAACTCAACGCCGCCAGCTTCACCCGGCCCGACGTACCGGAACACTGCCTGGCCTACATGCGGACCATGCAGGAGATGGACGGCCCGGAGCACGCCCGGTTGCGCCGGCTGGTGTCGCCCGCGTTCACCGCGCGCCGCGCCGCCGAGTTCCGGCCACGGATCGAACCGATCGTCGACCGGCTCCTCGACGACCTGCCCCGCCACGCCGAGAACGGTGTGGTGGACCTGCTCGTGCACTTCGCCCGGCCGCTGCCGATGGACGTCATCTGCGAGCTGGTCGGCGTCCCCGAGGACGACCGTCCGCATTGGCGGGAGTGGGGCGCCGCCGTCGCCGCCGGCTGGGGTCAGGCGTTCGCCGACGCCATTCCGGGCATCATGGCCGGCGCCCGGGCCGTGGTCGCACACCGGCGCGCCGAGCCCGGCGACGACCTGGTCTCCGACCTCATCCGCACCCAGGCCGAGGCGGACGACCAGCTCAGTGACACCGAGCTGATCACCCTGGTCTGGCACCTCGTCCTGGCTGGACAGACACCGACGAACCTGATCACCAACGCGGTGCAGACGCTGCTCGCGCACCCCGGGCAACTCGCCGCCCTCCGCGCCGACCCCGGCCTCATGCCGGGAGCGGTCGAGGAACTCACCCGCTGGTCCGGACCACAGGTGATGACCATTCCCCGGTACGCCCGGGAGGACGTCGAGCTGGCCGGCGTACGGGTGGGCAAGGGGGAGCCGGTCACCGCCGTGATCGTCGCCGCCAACCGCGACCCACGGGCCTTCGCCGACCCCGACCGGCTCGACGTCGGCCGAACCGCAGGGATAGCCGCCCACCTCGGATACGCCCACGGCCCGCACTTCTGCCTCGGCGCCGCACTGGCCCGGACCCAGATCGAGGTGGCGTTGACCGGGCTGCTGCGTCGCTTCCCCGACCTGTCCCTCGCCGACACGGCGGGGCCGGCGGCCCGGATCCCCGACCCGGGCACCTGGCGGCTGGCCGCGCTGCCGGTGACCCTCTCCAACGGCTGATGTCGTGCGGTCAGGGTGCGTGTGAGCAGGGGCGACGTCGGCGTTCGGCCTGACCACACGGCCGATCTGAGGCTGGTTATGATCTTCGCCATGCCTGCCGCCCCCACCCTGGCACCGACAATGGACCTGGCCGCCGCCTACCCCGAGATAGTCAGCCTCCGGGCCGCTCTGCTGGCCGGCGACTGGGCCGCTGTGCAGGCGATCCTGGCCGAACACGACCCCGCCGCGCGCACCCGGCTGATCCGGCTGGGCGCGGAGACCTCCGCCGCCGCCCCCTTCCTGCGCGAGCGGGTCAAGGCCGACCCGAGCGACACCCTCGCCGCCGCGCTGCTCGCCGGTCGGCTGATCGAAGATGCCTGGGAGGTACGCACCGGCGCCCGGGCCGAGCACGTCAGCCGGGAGCAGTTCGCCCGCTTCCACGAGATCCTGCGCGACGCCGAACGGCTCCTGATCGACGCCGCCGCGTACGACCCGAGCGACCCCGCCGTCTGGACCCAGCGTCTGATCACCGCACGAGGGTTGCAACTGGGCCAGTCCGAGGCCCGCCGGCGCTACGACCGGCTCGCCGAGCACCACCCACACCACCTGCCGGCACAGTCGCAACTGCTCCAGCAGCTCGCTCCGAAGTGGAGCGGCTCGCTGGAGGCGATGCACGCCTTCGCCCGTACCGAGATGCTGGCGGCGCCAGAGGGAGCGCCGAACGCGGTCCTGGTCGTGGACGCGCACATCGAGCACGCGCTGCTCACCCTCAAGGGCGACGACCGTGCACGTCACTTCCAACGGGCCGACGTCAAGGAACAGGTCCACGAGGCGGCGTCCCGCTCGGTGCTGCATCCGGCGTACCAGCGGACCGTCGGCTGGGTCTCGGTGGAGAACACCTTCGCCTTCATGTTCACGATGATGGACGACTACGTGCCCGCCGCCCGGCTCTTCACCGGGCTCGGGCACCTGGTCAGTGAGCTGCCGTGGGCGTACCTCGGCGACCCGGTCAAGCTCTTCGGCGAGTTCCGGGACCGCGCGATGAAGAAGGGCGGTACCCGATGATTCGCCAGACCGAGGTTGACGGCGTAGCGACGCTGATCGCCCCCACCACCGGACCGATGCACGCCGGGCTGATGTTCCGGGTCGGCCAGGCCGACGAGACACTCGCCCGCCGGGGCATCACCCACCTGCTGGAGCACCTGGTGCTCTTCCCGGTCGGCACCGCCGACTACCACTACAACGGGGCCACCGGCAGCGTCGTCACCTACTTCCACATGCAGGGATCCGCCGCCGACATCACCGCCTTCCTGGTCGGGGTCTGCCGTTCGCTGCGCGACCTCGCCACCGACCGGCTGGAAACCGAAAAGACCATTCTGCGTACGGAGTGGAGCGGCCGGAACGGTTCGGCGACCGAGGGGATGCCGCTCTGGCGGCACGGTGCCCGCGACTACGGCCTGGTCAGCTACCCCGAGTGGGGGCTGTCCGGGCTGACCGCGGCGGACCTGCGGGACTGGGCGGACCGGTACTTCACCCGGGAGAACGCCGTGCTCTGGATCGCCGGCGACGAGATACCGGCCGGTCTCACCCTCGACCTGCCGTCCGGGCAGCGTCAACCGGTGCCGACCGCCTCCACGGCGTTGCCGTCCACACCGGCGTTCTTCTCCGGCTCGACCGGCGCCACCGGCCTCGACGCGGTCGTGCCGAGGAGTGCTCCCGCCCGGGTCTTCAGCGGCGTCCTGGAGCGGGAACTCTTCCGTAGCCTGCGCCAGGAGAGCGGGCTCTCGTACACCGCCGCGACGAACTACGAACCCCGGGGCGACAACTTCGCCGTCATCACCGCGATCGCCGACGCGCTGCCGGAGAAGCAGGACGCGGTGCTCGGCGGCTTCGTCGACGTACTGGCGAAGCTGCGTGTCGGTCGGATCGACGAGGCCGACGTGAGCGCCGTGGTCGCCAAGGCCACCGATTCGCTCTCCACCGGCGAGGCCGACGCCGCGCGCCTGCCCGCGGCGGCGTTCAACCTGCTCACCAACCACCCGACCCAGTCCGGCGACGAGGTCGCCCGGGAGTTGAAGGCGGTCACCGTCGAGCAGGTGCACGAGGTGACCAAGGTCGCGCTCGAATCGGCGCTGCTGATGACCCCGTACGGGCGGACCGCCGACTGGGCCGGCTTCACCGCCGCCCCCACCGGCTCGTCCGAGGCGCTGCGAGGTACGACGTACCAGGGGCTGGGCGACGTGTCGACGCGGCTCGTGGTGGCCGACGAGGGCGTGAGCCTGGTGCCGAAGCAGGGTTCGCCGGTCACCGTACGGTTCAACCAGTGCGTGGCGATGCTGGCCTGGCCCGACGGTGCCCGACAGCTCATCGGCGGCGACGCGATCTCGGTCCGGATCGAACCGACCCTCTACCGGGGTGCCACCGCCGTGAACGTCGACGCGCAGGTGCCGCCGGGAGTCCGGGTGGACCTGCCGGCCCGCGATCCGGATCAGATTCCCCACCCGGAGACCGCGACCGCCGCGTCCGTGCCGGCGTCCGGTGGCCGGATCACCCCCAACCGGCTCCAGGTCGGCGCCCTCGGCCTGGTCGCCCTCGTGGTCGGCGCGCTGGCCCTGGGCGTCACCGTGGCGATGATCGTCGGCGCCATGGAGTTCCGCCTGTTGCCGGCGATCGGTGCCTGGATCATCGCCGGCTACCTCGGTAAGGCATTCCTCGCCAAGTGGCAGGGCGACCGCGAGTAGGACCCGCCGGGTCAGGGGTTGAAGCTGACGAACCAGCCGTGGTGGTCGGTGTGATGCATCTCGTACGTGCGGGTCTGCCCGACGTGGAGATCGCCGCTGGCCATGAGTTGTTGCACGCCGCCGTCGCCGGTCTGCTGGTAGCCGGCGGGGACGCAGGTCAGCACGTCCGGCGTGCCGCCGGGGACGAGGTTGAGGTCCCCGGCGACGACGACCGGGGCCACCGAACCGACCACCGCCCGCATGGCGGGCACCTCGACCTGCAGGAGTCGCCGGCACTGTCCCAACGCGACAGTCGGTGACACGTACGTCAGGTGCGTCGTGCAGGCGTAGTAGTTGTCGACCACGGCCACGCAGAGCCAGGCCCGCAACTCGTCCGGGAGGCCGCCCTGATCCGGGTAGAGCCCGTTGAACACCGAGACGCCGTGCCAGTTCCCGGCGCCGACCCGGCCGAGGATCCCGATGCCGTACTGGTCGCCGTTGCGGCACCGGTAGGGCTGTGAGCTGTCGGCCGGGTCGCCGGCCGGTTGGAACGCCCAGAACACGTGGTCGTCCGGGAAGTTCTCCACCATCGCGGGGTAGAGGGTGGTGGCCACGTCGTCCCGGCAGATCTCGTTCAGGGTGACGATCTGCGGGCGCAACGCGGTGATCGCCGAGAACGCCTCGCCCACCGCCCGCCCCTTGTTGAGCTGCGGGTAGCAGGCGGCCTGACCGCTGTTGCAGAGATTGAGCTGCAACGCGCTGAGCGGCTGCACCGCCGATCCGTCGGGTCGGCCCGCGCGGCCGTCCAGCACCGCGTCGAGCACGCCGAGTTCGGCGCAGGGCCCCTGGCCCGCCCCGGGGCAGAAGGTGCGTATCTCGGGTGTCGTCCCGACCGCCGCCCGGTGCCGACCGGATTGCGTGAGCGTGTGCCCGGCGAAGGCCGCCACCAGCACTAACACACCGAGGAAGGCGATGATGCGCAGCCGGGACCGGCGGCCTGCGGCGGCCCGCGGCCAGGAGCGCGTCGGCCCAGATGTCATGCGTACGCCGCTCCGCCCGTCACTGGACGGTGACCCGTCGATGGCCCGAGATCCTGCCCCAAGATAGCCGACGTTCAGTGGACGCCCGTACCCCCAGCCGAGGGGTTGGTACGCCGGACGAAGACCTCGATCCCGTCGAGCACCCGTTCCAGTCCGAACTCGAACGCGCGGGTCGGCTCGTACGTCCCCTGGTTCGCCTCGCCGGCCGCACTGCCGACCGCGCTCGCGACCGGGTAACTGTCCGGGTCGAGGACCTGTTCCAGCAGGGGTGCCTGGGCGGCCCACCACTGTTCGTCGGTCATCCCGGTGCGCCGTTCGACCAGTGCCGCCTCGACCGCGCCCCGGGCCGCCCCGGCGACGTAGCCGAGCAGCAGGGTCAGGACCGAATCCATCTCGACCTCGGTCAGGCCGATGTCGGTCAGCGCGCGGAGTTCGTAGTCGTACTTGGCGATCAGGTGGGGTCCCATCGGTGGGCGCTGTACGGCCATCTCCAGCATCCACGGGTGTCGTTGGTAGGTGGCCAGGTTCTCCCGGGCGATCTGTTCGAGTCTGCCGCGCCAGTCGAGGGTGCCCTGGTCCGGGCGGGCCATCCGCCCCAGCACGGTGTCGAGCATGACGTCGACGAGTTCGGCCTTGCTCGGCACGTAGGTGTAGAGCGACATCACCCCCACGCCGAGCCGTTCGGCGAGCTTGCGCATGGAGAGGGCGGCCAGACCGTCGGCGTCGGCCAGCTCGATGGCGGTGTCGACGATCCTGTCGACGGTCAGCCCGGACCGGGGCGCGGGTTTCTCCGGCCCCCGCCAGAGCAGGGCGATGCTGCGGGCCGGGTCTCCGCCGCCGGTGTACTCGGTGGTCATCTCCGCTCCCCAGGGTGCGCGCGGTGCGGGTTGGCAGGCGCCAACCGTACGGTGTACGGTCTGTTCCGTACACCGTACGATTCTAAGGGGTCCGGATGGCAGAATCAGCGGCAGCGGTACACGTCGAAGGTCTGGTCAAGCGCTACGGACCACGCCCCGCCCTGGACGGCTTCGATCTCCGGGTCGCCGCCGGCACCGTGCACGGACTGCTCGGCCCGAACGGCGCCGGCAAGACCACCGCCGTACGCATCCTCAGCACGCTGCTGCGACCCGACGCCGGCCGGGCCCGGGTCGCCGGCTACGACGTCGTCCGTGACCCGGTCGCGGTACGCACCCAGATCGGGCTGGTCGGCCAGCACGCCGCCGTGGACGAGATCCTCAGCGGCCGGCAGAACCTGGTCATGTTCGGCCGGCTCTACCACCTGCCGGCCGCGACCGCCCGACGCCGGGCCGACGAACTGCTCGACCGCTTCGGCCTCGCCGACACCGGCGGCAAACCGGTCGGCCGCTACTCCGGTGGCATGCGCCGCCGACTCGACCTCGCCGCCAGCCTGATCCTCGCCCCGCCGGTGCTCTTCCTCGACGAACCCACCACCGGGCTCGACCCGCGAAGCCGGGCCGAGGTCTGGACGGCGATCCGGGACCTGGTCGCCGGCGGCACCACCGTCCTGCTCACCACCCAGTACCTGGACGAGGTCGACCAGTTGGCCGACCGCATCTCCGTGGTCGACCACGGCCGGACCATCGCCGAGGGCAGCACCGACCAGCTCAAGTCCCGACTCGGCGGAGACCGGATCGACGTCGTGGTCCGTTCCGGCGACCAACTACCGGTGGCCGCCGCCGTCCTCACCGGAATCGCCAGCGCCGCGCCCGAGGTCGACCCGGACACCCGGCGGATCAGCGCACCCGTCAGCGACCGGGTCACCGCGCTCACCGCAGTCGTCCGGGCGCTCGACACCGCCGGCGTCGACGCCGAGGACATCGCGCTGCGCCGGCCCACCCTCGACGAGGTCTTCCTGCACCTGACCCACACCCCCACCACGGACGCGAGCGCCGTCCCGTACGACCGGAAGGTGACCGCGTGACGACGCTTGCCCCGCCGCCGCCCCGATCCATGCTCGGCCGCCTGCGCTGGGCCGTCGTGGACGGCGCCACGATCACCCGTCGCGACCTGGCGCACTGGGCCCGGCAACCGTGGCAGATCGTCATCGCGCTGCTCTTCCCGGTACTGACCGTGCTGATGTTCGGCTACCTGCTCGGCGGCGGGATGACGGTCCCCGGCGGCGGTGACTACCGGGAGTTCCTACTACCCGGCATGTTCGCTCTGACCATGGTCTTCGGGCTGGAGACCACGTTCGCGGCAGTCGCCACCGACGCCGCCCGGGGCGTCACCGACCGGTTCCGGTCGATGCCGATGGCACCCTCGGCGGTGGTGGTCGGGCGCGGCGCCGCCGACCTGCTCAACTCACTCGTCGGGCTCGCCCTGATGATCGGCTGCGGGCTCGCCGTCGGCTGGTCCTGGCATCAGGGTCCGGCGCGGGCGGCGGCGGCGATCGGGCTGCTCCTGCTGCTCCGCTTCGCACTCCTCTGGGTCGGCATCTTCCTCGGCCTGCTCGCCCGGGGGCCGGAGGCGTTGGTCGCCGTACAGATCCTGGTGTGGCCGCTCGGCTTCCTCTCCAACACCTTCGCCGCCCCCGAGACCATGCCCGGCTGGCTCGGTGCGATCGCCGAATGGAACCCCCTCTCCTCGACGGTCGCCGCTACCCGGGAACTCTTCGGCAATCCCGGCTGGGGTGGTGAGTCGTGGGTCTCCCAGCACGCCCTCCTGATGGCGGTGCTCTGGCCTACCCTGCTGCTCGTGGTCTTCTGCCCCCTCTCCGTACGCCGCTACCGCAGGCTGAGCGCATGACCGGCAGGCTGGCACCGACCCGCGAGGCGAAATACGACGCGGAGGCACCGACCGGCTCCGTCGAGGAACCGGAGCGGGTTCCCCTCGCCAGGTGTGCCGTCCTGTTCGAGCCGGCCGATCCGCCCCGGGCCGCGACGATGGCGTTCTGGGCCGCAGACGGCGTACCGGAGGCGGTAGGCGCGACCGGCGAGCTGACCGTGGTCGCACCCGACCCGACCGACACCGCCACGATCACCGCGCGCACCGTCGCGGTCCGCCGACTTCCCGTACGCGACGCCCTGCCGCTGCTCGTACGGGCCCGACGGGACAGCGCCGACGCGCACCCGAGCGCGGTCTTCTGGGGCGCCGCCGCCGACGAAGCGCTCCACCTGGTCGGCCGGGGGCGGCTGCTGCCGGGCATCTCACCGGGCGGCTTCGACGCCTGGCGGATCGGCCCGTACGACGAGTCCGACCGGGCCCGGGTCGCCGCCCTCGGCGCTGCCATGCCGGCTGTCGCCCGGGCGCTCCCACTGCCCGAACCGGGCCCGCCCCGGCTGCCCGACGCGCTCACACTCGTGCGCGCGTTCCTCGACACGGTCGCCGACACCCTGCCCCGCCGCCCCGACGGCACCGGTGCGTACTCCGCCGACGAGCCCCGGTACGTGCCGCAACTGCGCGACTGGGCCGGGGAGACAGCCGCCGTGGACAGCGGGATACGGCTGTCGCTACGGGTCGAGGCGGACCCGGACGACGTCGGCACCGGGCCGTTGCGGGCAGTGCTCCAGGTCGCCGACCGGGCCGACACCGGCTCGTTGGTGGACGCCCGTACGCTCTGGGACCGAACCGGCGCACCCGGCCCACGGATCAGCCACCCGGAGACCGTACGCACCGACACCATGCTCGCCGTACGCCGGGCCGGACGGGTCTTCCGCCCCTGCTGCGGCTGCTCGACGACGCGGTGCCGGACACCCTGCTGCTCGACGACGACGAGATCGACGACCTGCTCGGCGGTGCTGCCGCCCGGCTGGCGGCGGCCGGGGTGGCCGTGCACTGGCCCCGGGAACTCGCCGCCGACCTCAGCACCACCGCCGTACTCGCCGGCTCCGGCCGGCAACCACCGGCCAGCGTCGGCGGCCTCTTCGGCGACGGCCGGCTGCTGGAGTTCAACTGGCAGGTGGCGCTCGGCGGAACCACGCTGACGCCGGCCGAGATGGACCACCTGGCCGAGGCGCACCGTCCGGTCGCCCGGTTACGTGGGCGCTGGGTGCTGGTCGACCCGGAAACCGCCCGGCGGGTCCGGCAGCGGGCACTGCCCGCGCTCCATCCGGTCGCGGCGCTCGGGGCCGCGTTGACCGGCACGGTCGACGTCGACGGGCGCCCGGTCCCGGTCGCGGCGACCGGCTGGCTGGAGGAGCTGCGGTGGCGGGTCGCCGACCCCGACGGCGGTGCCGAGCCGGTGGCCGCCCCCGACGGCCTGGCCGCGACGCTGCGCGACTATCAGTTGCGCGGGCTGCGGTGGCTGATCCGGATGACCTCGCTCGGACTCGGTGCCTGCCTCGCCGACGACATGGGACTCGGCAAGACGGTCACCCTGATCGCGCTCCACCTGCACCGTCAGCGGGAGCCGGAGAGCGCGGGTCCGACCCTGGTGGTCTGCCCGGCCTCGCTGCTCGGCAACTGGGAACGGGAGATCCGCCGGTTCGCCCCCGGCGTGCCGGTACGTCGGTTCCACGGTGCCGTACGTGACCTCGACAGCGCCGACGGCTTCGTCCTCACCACGTACGGGACGATGCGGGTGGACGTCGCCCGGTTGGCCGGTCACGGCTGGGGGATGGTCGTCGCGGACGAGGCCCAGCACGTGAAGAACCCCGCCTCGGACACCGCGAGGGCGCTGCGGGCCATCGGCGTCCGTACCCGGGTGGCGCTGACCGGCACGCCGGTGGAGAACAACCTCGCCGAACTCTGGGCGATCCTCGACTGGACCACACCGGGGCTGCTCGGCCCGCTGCCCGTCTTTCGGGAGCGGTGGATGCGTCCGGAGGGGACCGCCGACCTGGACCGGTTGGCCCGGCTGGTCGGCCCGTTCCTGCTCCGGCGGCGAAAGACCGATCCGGGTATCGCCCCGGAGCTGCCGGCGAAGACCGAGACCGACCAACCGGTGACGCTCACCCCGGAGCAGGCCGGTCTCTACGAGGCGGTGGTCCGGGAGACCCTCGACCAGATCCGGGGCAGCACGGGTATGGCCCGACGTGGACTGGTGCTGGCACTGCTCACCGCGTTGAAGCAGATCTGCAACCACCCGGCCCACTACCTGGGCGAGGAGGAGCCCCGCCTGTCCGGCCGTTCCGGGAAGCTGGAACTCCTCGACGAACTCCTCGACACGATCCTCGCCGAGGACGGTGCGGTGCTCGTCTTCACCCAGTACGTGGCAATGGCCCGACTGCTCGAACGGCATCTCGGCGAGCGTGGGATCAACACCCGGATGCTGCACGGCGGCACCCCGGTCGGGCGGCGTGAGGAACTGGTGGCGGAGTTCCAGGGCGGTGGCTTCCCGGTCTTCCTCCTGTCGCTCAAGGCGGCCGGCACCGGGCTCAACCTGACCCGCGCGGACCACGTCGTGCACTACGACCGGTGGTGGAACCCGGCCGTGGAGGAGCAGGCCACCGACCGGGCGTACCGGATCGGACAGACCCGACCGGTGCAGGTGCACCGGCTGATCGCGGAGGGCACGGTGGAGGACGTGATCGCACAGACCATCGCCGAGAAGCGGGGCCTGGCCGACGCGGTCCTGGCCGGCGGCGTCGCGGCGCTCACCGAGCTGACCGACGACGAACTCGCCGAACTGGTCTCGCTGCGGGACCGCCCGTGAGCGGCGACGAGGTGCTGGGCTTCCCGGCGTTCCCGAAGGGAATGACCCGGGTGCCCCGGTTCGCCCGCTCGTGGTGGGGACGGGCCTGGCTGACCGCGATGGAGGAGACCGCGCTGGACACGATCCAGCTCCGCAAGGGACGGCGGTTCGCGTACGGCGGGCACGTCGGCTCGATCACGGTCAGCCCGGGCCGGCTCGCCGCCACCGTGTACGGCGACGACGGCGGCGCCTATCAGACCGTGGTGGAGGTCGAGCGCCTCGGCGACGAACAGTGGGACCGGTTCGTCGGCGCCGTCACGGCGAAGGCGGGGCACCTCGCCGCCCTGCTTGACGGGGATGTGCCGCGCGAGCTGGTCGAGGCGGCCCAGGATGTCGACGTACGGCTGCTGCCCGGTCTCGGTGAGCTGCAACCGCACTGCTCCTGCCCGGACTGGGAGTTCCCGTGCCGGCACGCGGCGGCCCTCTGCTACCAGGCGGCCTGGCTGATCGACACCGACCCGTTCGTGCTGCTGCTCCTGCGTGGACGGGGCGCCACCGAACTCCTCGGCGACCTGCGCCGTCAGCCCCCGGAGCCAGAACCGGAGCCGGTCACCGCACCGGCCGGCGTCACCGCCGCACAGGCGTACGCGCTGCCGGTGGCGGCGCTGCCGCCCGTACCGCCGGATCTGCCGGAGCCGGCGGCTGACGCGTTGTTACCGACGGTCGTACCCGGTCCCGGGGTGGAGCCGGTGGCGCTGCGACGGCTGGTCGCCGACGCGGCCCGGCGCGCGCGGGCGCTGCGCGCCGGGAGTGGTCGGCCCCGGTGACGGTGGGCCGCCCCTTCCGTTCGATGACGCAAGGGGCGGCCATATCGGGCGGGTTGGCTCAGGAGATGGTGATCGTGCCGTTGCCGGACCGCACACACGCGACGGTCCGATTCGGGGTTGCCGCCGCGCCGGCCAGGCACTGCCCGAGTACGGCGTGTCCGGCCGCGTTCGGGTGCCACGACTCCTGGCAGGTCTGGAAGTACGAGACACAGCTGTTCGCGATCCGCTGGATGGCGATCTTGTCGTAACCGGAGAGGCTGGTCAGGGGCACCCCGGTCGGTCCGTCCTGGAGCCGGATGGGCGTGGCGAGGGTGCCGGTCGGGCTGTTCGCGCTCTCGCAGAGCCGCGCGCCGTCGAAGGCCCGCTGGACGTTCAGATACACCAGGTCGGCGCTGGGGAACTCGGTCCGCATCGTGTTCGCCACCGACTGCACGAGGGTGCCGAGGTTGCCCGAGAAGAGGTGACCGGCGGCGAGGCTGGCGCGGTGGATCGGGCAGCCGCCGGCGTACCGCTCCGCGCCCAGGTCACGGAACTTGTCCCGGCTGTCGTCGCGCCCGTCCTCCTCGTGGAACTTCGACTCCAGGTCGAACGGCAGCGGGTTGGTGTAGTCCTGGAAGACGATCCGGTGCTGCCCGTCGGGGTCGACCTGGTCGAGCGTGGTGAGCAGTTGCCGTACGGCGTTGGTCGTCTCGGCCGTCGCGGCGCTCACCTGGGCCGGCGTGGCCAGGTCCCCGGCGCTGCACGGCGCCTGCTCGACCGGGCCACCGAGGTAGGCCCAGAACTCCCACCAACCGGTCCAGGCGTCGGCGACGAACCGGTTGGCGCACTTCGACGCCACGTCGCCGAACGTGAAGGAGCTGTTGTTGGACCCGAGCCCGACCAGCACCAGGTCGATGTCGTTGGTCTGGGCGACCGCGCGGAGCTGGTCGAGCTGAGCGGAGACGTTCCGACCGCTGGTCCGGTTGATCGAGGCGCTGGCGATGTCGTGCGGCTGCCCGCCTGAGCAGGCGAGGTTGAACCGGGCCTGGATTCCCGGCAGGTTCGCCTTGTGCAGCGAGGCGTTGGCGGACCGGTGGCAGAAGAACGCGTTGTTGTTCGGCGCCGACCAGCCGGGGAACTCCTGGGGGACGCCGTTGACGTCGGCGACCGAGGTGTACGCGCCGGCGCCCTCGCCGCTGACGAAGCTGTCGCCGAGCGCGACGGCCGCGGTCGGTAGGGCCGCCACCTCGGCGACCGGTCTGGCTGCCGCGCTGGATCGGTCGCTGGTGGCCGACAGCGCATCGACCGCGCTCACGGTCGCGACGAGCGCGACCACGAGTGCGATCCGACGGATCTTGGACATGAATGTGTCCTCCCTGCTGAATCGCAGAATGCGAGATATCTTCGCGACCGCGATCAGACCATGCCCCGAGCCTGTCGTCAACGATCGATGTCCGGGCACCGCTGACCCGCGCCGGATCGGTCGGCGGTGGAGTCGGAGGCGAGGCCGGCTCCGGCCCCTCGGCGCTGCGAGGGGCGTCAGCGCCGTACCGCGTCCACTTCGGTTGGTAGCTGGCCTGCCAGGTCGGCGAGGTCGGACGCGACGATGTCGAACTGGTCCGTCGGGTCAGGGGCGGTGCCGCCAGGGCGGGCGACGTACGCGGTCATCAGCCCGTGCTCCGCCGCGGCCCGCAGGTCCCAGGGGTGGGTGGCGACCATCATCGTCCGGCCGGGGTCCAGGCGCAGCATCCGCAGTGCCAGCCGATAAACCGCCGGATGCGGTTTGTACGCCCGGACGAGTTCACCCGACAGCACGCAGTGCCAGCGCAGCCCGCCCTGGCGGGACAGGTCGGCGAGCGTCGGGAGATCCGCGTTGGAGAGCGCCACGGTCAGGAACCGCTCGGCGAGACTCGCCAGGGCCGCGGCGGAATCGGGCCACGGCCGCAGCCGGTGTCCCGCCGTCGCCAGTCGCTCCAGCGCGGGGCGGTCGAGCGGTATCCCGT
Organism: Micromonospora pisi; assembly: GCF_003633685.1. Lineage (NCBI taxonomy): Bacteria > Bacillati > Actinomycetota > Actinomycetes > Micromonosporales > Micromonosporaceae > Micromonospora > Micromonospora pisi. The sequence continues at coordinate 7,617,101 of NZ_RBKT01000001.1, forward strand.
GCTCCGCCGCGATCTCGTTGATCGTCGCCCGGCGGACCTGGTCCTGCGACGTCCAGGCGATCTCACCGGCGTTGACCAGGCGCTGCTGTTCGCTGATCCGGCGCGCCCACTCCCGGGACAGTCGGGTGGACTGCGACGGGTCGGACCCGGCCTCGGTGAGTGCCGAGCCGACCTCGTCCGCCACGGATCCCGTCTCGTCGACCAACGTGCCGAGTACGTCGAAAAGGAGGGTGCCGACCCGCCGCCGTTCACCAGCCACTCGCCGAGGCTATCGCTATTCGGCTGTTTCATATCAAACACGGGCATCTTCGTCGTGCTGCCTCTTCGAGGTTGACCTCAACATTTGTTGAGGTTGGAGACTGTGCTCTCCGACAACGAGGGGACGGATCGATGCAGGTTGCGGCGTTAACGGAGTTCGGCGGCCCGGAGGTGCTCCGGCTGATCGAGGTGGAGACCCCGCAGGCGGGTGCGGGCCAGGTCCGGGTCCGGCTGAGGGCGGCCGGGGTGCAACCGTACGACTGCGCGGTGCGGGCCGGCTGGACACCGCCCGGGGTGTCGCCCGGCTTCCCCCGCATCCCCGGCAACGAGTTCGCCGGGGTCGTCGACCAGATCGGTGCGGGGGTGACCGGGGTCGAGGTCGGCGCCGAGGTGCTCGGCTTCGGGCAACTCGGCTGCTACGCGGAGCACCTGGTCGTCCCGGCCGACCAGATCACCGGAAAGCCGGAGTCGATGCCGTGGACGGTCGCGGGCGGCTTCACCGCCGGTGCCCAGACCGCCCACATCGCCCTCCAGGCACTCGGCGTCGGAGCGGGAGACCTGCTGCTGGTGCACGGAGCGGCCGGCGCGGTCGGCACCGTCGCGGTGCAACTCGCCCGGCTCTGGGGCGCCACCGTGATCGGCACCGCCCGCGAGGAGAACCACGACTACCTGCGCGGGCTCGGTGCCATCCCGGTCGCGTACGGCGACGGCCTGCGCGAGCGGGTCCTGGAGCTCGCCCCGGACGGGGTCAGTGCCGCCCTGGACGGTGCCGGCGGGGACGCGCTGCGGGTCTCACTGGAACTCGTGCCGGACCGGCAGCGCATCCTCACCCTGGTCGAGCACGGCCAGGCCGAACCGCTCGGGATCCGGGTGACGCCCGCCCTTCGCTCGGCCGAGCGCCTAGCCGAACTTGTCGAACTGCACCGGCGCGGTCAGCTACGGATCCACGTCCGCGAGACGTTCCCGCTGAATCGTGCGGCGGACGCGCACCGGGAGGTCGAGACCGGGCACGGCCGGGGCAAGGTAGTGATCACCATCGACTGACCGGGGTCATGGGGACGCCCCGGCACGGGACGTCCCCACCTCCGACATCTGTGGACGGGTCAGTTCGCCAGCGCCACCGGCGCCGGGTGCAGCTCGACCCGGACCGCCGTACCTGGGGCGTAGTCGGCCAGCCGGGCGCTGGAAACCTGGGCGACCACCAGGGTGTCGTCCGGCATCGCGACGGTCACCCGGCTGATCGGGCCGAGGAAGCTCGCCGCGAGAACCCGCCCGGTGCCGTCCGGGTCGGCCACCAGGTCGACCGCCTCCGGGCGGACCAGCGCGGTCACCGGCGCGTTCGGGTCCGACGGCGCGTCGCCCGGTTCGACCAGCGGCAGCGTCGCACCGAGCACCTCCACCCTGTCGGCACTGACCCGGCCAGGCAGACGGTTGCTCAGCCCGACGAAGTCGGCCACGAACGCGCTCGCCGGACGCAGGTAGATCTCCGCCGGTGGCCCCAACTGCTCCAGCCGGCCACCGCGCATGACACCGACCCGGTCGGCCACCGCCAGCGCCTCCTCCTGGTCGTGCGTGACAAAGAGGGTGGTGGTGCCGACCTCGATCTGGATCCGGCGGATCTCGTCCCGGAGCTGAACCCGTACCTTGGCGTCGAGCGCCGACAGCGGCTCGTCGAGCAGCAGCACCCGGGGCTCGATGGCGAGCGCCCGGGCCAGCGCCACCCGCTGCTGCTGCCCGCCGGAAAGCTGGTGCGGGTACTTGTCCGCGTGGCCGCCGATGCCGACCAGGTCGAGCATGTTCCCGGCCCGCTCACGCCGGGCCGCCGCCGGGCGTCCACGCAGTCGGAGCCCGAACTCGACGTTCTCCCGCGCGGTCAGGTGCGGGAAGAGGCTGTACGCCTGGAAGACCATCCCCATGTCCCGCCGGTTGACCGGACGGTCCGTGATGTCCTCGCCGTCGACCAGCACCCGACCCGAGTCGGCCTCCTCCAACCCGGCCAACACCCGCAGCGCGGTGGTCTTGCCGCAGCCGGAGGGGCCGAGCAGCGCGACCATCTCGCCGGGGGCGAGTTCGAGGTCGAGCCCGTCCAACGCGAAGGTGTTGCCGAAGCGGCGATGCAGGGCCTCGAGGCGCACCGTGACGCCCTGCCGGGCGCCGGCGCGGGCGCCGGGCGCGGTGGCGACGCTGGTCGTACCGGTCACCGTGTCTCCTTCGGGGAAGTCCGGCGTCGACCGCCGACGAGGGACAAGAACATCAGTAGGACGAATGCGAGCACCAGCGCCGTCAACGACACCGCGACCGACATCGTGGCGCTGCTCTTGCCGAGCAGGTTGATGGCGACCTGGAGATTGCTCCGGTTGAGCAGGGAGGCGATGGTGAACTCGCCCAGCACCAGCGCCACGGTGAGGAACGCGGCGGAGAGCACGGCCGAACGGATGTTTGGCAGCACCACCCGCCAGATCACCGTGGCCCAGCTCGCGCCGAGGCTGCGGGACGCCTCGGCCAGGGTCCGTACGTCGATCGCGGAGAGCCCGGCGTCGATCGACCGGTACGCGTACGGCAACACCAGGATCGTGTACGCGAAGGTGAGCGTGAGCGGGGAGACGCCGAGGAAGTACGTCACCCAGGCGTAGACCGGGGCGAGTCCGACCACCAGCACGATCGCCGGGATGGTCAGCGGCAGCAGGCAGACGAACTCCACCAGCCGGCGCAGCCGGGGCAGCCGCAGGCGTACCCAGACGACGGTCGGGACCAGCAGCAGCAGGGTGAGGGCGACGGTGAGCAGGACCAGCCCGAACGAGGCGGTGATGCCGGCCGACAGGTCCGGGTACGTCTCGCCGAGCTGTCGCCAGTCCAGCAGCAGTTGCCAGGTCTCGAAGGTCACCGAGCCGTTCGCGCCCCGGGTGGTGAACTCCAGCATGGCCAGCAGCGGCAGCAGGAAGAAGATGCCGAGTCCGGTGATGACGGTCCAGCGGAAGGCCCGCTGACGCCGGGCGCGGCGTCGGATCACCCCAGCCATCGCGAACTCCTTCGCTGTAGCACCGCGTAGAGCCACATCACCAGCGCGACCACCACGATCATGCCGAGTGCCATGGCCTTGCCCAGGTTCTGCTGGCCGAGGATCACCTCGCTGGTGAGTGCGCCCCGGATCTGCAGCGGGATGATCGGGCTGCCCTGGCTGACCAGCGCGGCGGCGGTGGCGTACGCCGAGAAGGCGTTGGCGAAGAGCAGCAGCGTCGCGCCGAGGAACGGGGGAGCGAGCAGTGGCATCGCCACCATCCGCCAGTACTGCCAGGTCGAGCCGCCGAGGCTCTCCGCCGCCTCGCGCCACTGTGGACGGATGCCGTCCAGGGCGGGGAGGAAGACGATGACCATAAGCGGCACCTGGAAGTAGGTGTAGACGAGGAGCAGGCCCGGCAGTTCGAAGAGCCAGACCCCGTGCGAGTAGATGTTGATGCCGAGGTTGTCCTGGAGGAAGACGGTGACGAAACCGCTCAGCCCGATCGTGGCGACGAACGCGAAGGCGAGCGTCACGCCGCCGAACTGGGCGAGCACGCCGGCCGCCGAGGTGACGACCCGGCGCAGCACGCCGTCCGGCTTCGCGGTGACCAACGCGTACGCGAGCAGCCCGCCGAGGACCGCGCCGACCAGTGCGGTGACGGCGGAGAGCAGGATGCTGCGTCCGAACGCCTCCAGGATGTACGAGGTGCCGACCGCCGACAGGTTGTCGAGGGTGAAGCCGCCGCTGTCGCTGGTGAACGCGCCGATGACCACCACCAGGGTGGGGATCGCCAGGAACACCACGACGAACGCGAAGAACGGGACGACGCCGAGCAGATCACGGCCCGGCAGGCTGGTCCGGCGCCGGGAGGCCGGGACGGGCCGAACCCCGGGCGCGGGCGCCACGGGGTCCGGGTGTGGCGTAACGACGGTCATCGTCGCCTCAGCCCACTGCCTTCGCCCAGTTGGTGGCCAGGCTCTCCTTGGCCTTCGCGGTCTGCGCCTCGGTGAGGAACACCGGCTCGCCGCTGGTGACGGGGAGCTTGCCGTACGCGGCCTGGTCGATCGTCCCGGCCTTGGCCATCGCGTCGGCCCGGACCGGACGCGCGCCACCGCCGAGCCACAGGTTCTGGCCCTCGTCGGAGTAGAGGAACTCCTGCCACAGTCGCGCGGCGGCCGGGTGCGGGGCGTCCTTGCTGATCGCCTGCACGTAGTAGGAGCCGACCACGGCGTTCGACGGGACCACGGTCTTCCAGTCCATCTTGCCCTGGAGCTTGGCGCCCTGGGCGACGTTCAGGTAGTCCCAGTCGATGACGACCGGGGTCTGGCCCGACTCGACCGTGGTCGCGGTCGGGTCGACCGGCAGGAAGTTGCCGGCCTTCTTGAGCTGGCCGAAGAAGTCGACGCCCTTGCTGACGTCGTCGGCCGAGCCGCCGTTGCCCAGGGCCGCCATCACCACGCCGCTGAAGGCCGCGCCGGCCTGGGTCGGGTCGCCGTTGAGCGCGACCTTGCCCTTGAACTCGGGCTTGAGCAGGTCGGCGACGCTCTGCGGGGCGGGCACCTTGCTGCTGTCGTAGCCGATCGACATGTAGCCGCCGTAGTCGTTCACCCAGGTGCCGTTCGCGTCCTTGAGCGCGGCCGGGATGTCGTCCCAGGTCGCGACCTTGTACGGCGCGAAGAGCGCGGTGTTCGCCGACGCGACCGCCCCGCCGAGGTCGAACACGTCCGGCGCGCCCTCCTGGCCCTTGAGCTGCTTCGCCGCGTTGATCTCGTCCTGGCTGGACGCGTCCGGCTGGGCCGAGTTGACCTTGATGCCGTACTTGGTGTTGAACGCCTTGATGATCTCGCCGTAGTTGGCCCAGTCCGGCGGCAGCGCGATCACATTGAGCTGCCCCTCCTTCTTGGCCTCGGCCACGAGCTTGTCGAGACCACCGAGGTCGGCCACGCTGGCGGCCTTGGCCGCGTCGCTGTTCGACGCCGCGCTCTCCTTCTCCGGGGGCGCGCAGGCGGCGATGGCCAGCGCCGTCGTGGACGCGGCCAGTAGCGCAACTGTTCGGGCAACCGAGATTCGCACACTTCCTCCTTCTACGCCGACGCGGCGTTCGACCAGCCCGCACACTGCGCATTTTCGGCAGTCGTACGCTCGCGGCCGGTCCCGCACATCATGCCTGGCCGCAATCATGTGATCACCGAGGTAAATCGACGCTTCGGTGAACGATTGGCGTTGTCTGGTGGAACGATCGGCGGCACAGCGGCGCGGATAGGTGATATCGGCGGCAACTGCCATCGACTGTCCGAAAATGAACAGACGTCTCCCATGCTCATGCGAGCAGTGGGCGACCAGATTGTCCGTGATGGATCAGGGGCTCCGAGCCGATTCCGAGGCTCTTCCGTTACTTCTCCGAGCTGCCGGTTATAGGTGCGGAGAGTCGGTCGGCAACGAGGAAAGAGTTTTCCTCGTCGGAGCCGGAATCATCCCTGACCGGGCAGTGCGGAGTGTTGTCCCGGTGGCCAGAAAGGCCATTCCTCGAATACGCGGCAACGGCCGTCGTCGGCGAAACGCAGAATCCACAGATCGCGGAACTGCTCGGTGACCGGAAGGCCGTACCGCACCTCAAGGCGGACCACGGCGGTCTCGCCGTCGATCGCGACCACCTGACTGGTCATGCCGAACACCTCGTCCGGCCCCTCCCGCTGGGCCTCCCACATCCGGGCGATCGCCGCCAACCCGCGCACCGGCTCCAGATACGGTCCCTGCTGGTAGCTCGCGTCCTCGGTGAAGATCGTCGCGAGCGTCTCCGTGCCCGCCGTACGCCACGCCCGCTCGTACGCCGCGATCCAGTCCGTCAACCGTTCCCGGTCCATGTCAGTCAGCTTGCCACGCCACCGGGTCAGCCGGCCCGCGAACGGGCGCGTCCGCGCACCTGGAGGAGCGTCAGCCCGCCCCTGCCGGGCGCCCTGCGAAGCCTCACCGCCAGAAGACCGCCACCGCCGCGTTGGCCAGGGTGAGCACGATGATCCCGAGGAAGTGTCCCCGGTTGACGGCGTCCCGCTTACGGGAGAAGAACACCATCGTGAAGATCGCCAGCGCGATCAGCAATTTGGTGAGGAGCTTGGCCGGCGACGGTTCGTCACCGTCACGCAGCGGCGCGGCGAGACCCAGGCCGGAGAGAAGCTGGATGACCGCACCCCAGAGCATCGCGGGGTTGATCCGTATCGTGCCGCTCACGTACTGGGCGATCGAACCGCCCAGCAGCAACGCGAAACCGATCAGGTGGACGTAGAGCAACACCAGGCGTAGGGCTTCCACGGCGGCCATTGTTCCCCATGCCCCGCCGACCCGCTGACCCGCCTCACCACAGGCTCAACCGGCCGGCGTCGGTGCGGGCAACGCCGGGTCGCCGTTCGGACCCCTCATCCGCTCCCGGTAGACCGAAGTCACCCGATGCGAGACTTCGGTTGGTAGCTCGCGTGCTGGCCGGCAATCCAGACTCGTCGTTATGACAGAGTCCCAGCCGGCCCAGCCCACGCGGCGAACCGGGCTTGCCCGGCGGGTGCTACCCGCCGTCGGGCTCGCCCTCCTCGCCCCGTGGGTGGCCGAGTACCTGATGGGAAGCCACTCGGTCCGTGACCTTCCCCTGATCGTCTTCCTCGTGCCGATGTACGGCGGCGGTGCCCTGCTGGTCCGCGAGGTGTCCCGCCGCGCCGGCCGGGGCTGGCCGACCATCCTGTTGCTCGGGCTCGCCTACGGCGTGATCGAAGCCGGACTGCTCGACCAGTCCCTGTTCAACCCCGACTACTCCGGTTTGGACTTCCAAAGCGTCGCGCCGATTCCGGGCCTCAGGGTGAGCGCCTACTTCACGCTGTTGTTCGTCGCCGGGCACGCGATCTGGAGCATCGGTGTGCCGATCGCCATCGTCGAGTCCCTGGTTCCCGACCGGGCCACCACCCCCTGGCTCCGTACGCCGGGCCTGGTGGTGGCCGCCCTGCTCTATCTCGGCGGCGGCGCCATCATCTACACCGAACTGCGGTCGACCGAGAGTTTCCAGGCCAGCACGCTCCAGTCCACCGTCGCCGCGGTGGCCGCCCTCGCGCTCGTCGTCGCCGCCTTCACCGTCCCGCATCGCCACGCCCCCGGTGCCGAGGCGCCGCACCGCCCGAGCCGGCCCGCGATCAGGGCGCCCGAGCACCGGTTACCGGTGCTGCTGCTCGCCCTGGTGGTGTCCAGGCTGCTCTGGATGCCCGAGAACTGGCTCGGGGTCGGGATCACCGCCACCCTGCTCGCCGGCACGACCTGGCTGGTCCTGCGCTGGTCAGCAAGTCCACAATGGTCTCAGGGACACCGGCTGGCGCTTGCCGGGGGCGCCCTGCTGGTGCACGCCTGGGACGGCTTCCACCTGCACCCATGGCGGGCCATTTCACCGGGCGAGGAGCTGGCCAGCGACATCCTGTTCACGCTCGCGGCGATTACCCTGCTACTGGTGACGATTCGGCGCGTCCGGCGTCATCGGCGACGGGTCGAGGAGTCCCCGTCGCTGCTCGCCGCCGGATAGGCCGACCAGCACGACCGCGCCGGGTGCCGGGTGCCGGGCGCCCGGCGGATCGGATGCGCTACGGGGGTGGCTGTGACCGGTGGAGCGGACCGTTCCGACGTCGGCGGTGACATGGGCCTCGATACGGCCGGCGTTGACGTCCTGGTGGCCGGCTGTGGACCGGTCGGCGGGGTACTCGCCGCACTGCTCGGCGCGTACGGGGTCCGGGTGCTGGTGGTCGACCCGTACACCGAGCCCTATCCCCGGCCGCGCGCGGCGATGCTCGACGCCGGAGTGCGGCGGATCCTGCGCCGGGTGCCGGGACTGGCCGACGTCGAGGGCTGGGCCACGCCGGTGCGCCACGGGCGGGTGCTCGGACCGGATCACCGCGTGCTGTTCGACGCCCGCATTCCCGGCGACGAACTCGACCCACCCGCCGCCGTCCTGATCGACCAGCCACGACTGGAGACGGCGGTCCGGGCCAGCCTGTCGGCGGCACCGACGGTCCGGTTGCGGCTCGGGCGGTCGGTGGTCGGCGTCGAGCAGACCGACGAGCACGTCGAAGCCCTGCTCGACGACGGCGGTAGGGTCCGGGCGAACTGGCTCGTCGGCTGTGACGGCGCCGCCAGCGCAGTACGCGGCCTGCTGGGTGTGGCGTACGAGGGGGTGAGTTTTCCGGAGCCGTGGCTCGTGGTCGACGCGTCCAGCGCCCCGATACCCGACGCCGAACCGTCGTTCGCCTACGTGCTGGACCCGGCCCGACCGCTGGTGACCATGTCCCGTGTCGGGGCCCACCGCTGGGAGTGGCTGGTGCTGCCGGGGGAGGACCCGGCCACGATGGTCCAGGACGGGGAGATCCGCCGGCTGGTCGGCGCCTGGGTCGACCCGGATTCGGTGCGGATACGCCGCGCCTCGGTATTCACCTTCCACGCCAGGATGGCGAGCCGGTGGCGGACCGGTCGGGTCCTGCTCGCCGGTGACGCGGCGCACTCCATGCCACCCTTCGTCGGACAGGGACTCGGCAGCGGCATCCGCGACGCCGCCAACCTCTCCTGGCGGCTCGCGCAGGTGGTGCGCGGAGTCGACGACCCGGTTTCGCTTGACGGTTACGAGCGGGAGCGACGCCCGGACGTACGGGCGACCACGGCGATGGCGCTACGGATGGGGCGGATCGTGCAGAATCGCGGCCGAGTGGGCTCCGCGCTGCTCCGGTCGCTGATCCGTACCGCCGGTGCGGTGCCGGGACTGGCGGCGTTTGTCGGCCGGCACGGTCAACCCGCTGAGCGTCTGCCCCGGGGCACGGCGGGACGCCACCCGGGCGCGGGTCGCCTGCTGCCCGACGCCCGGCTCCGTACGCCGACCGGCACGGTGCTCCGCCTCGACGACCTGCTCGGCAACCGCTGGGCGGTGATCGGGTACGGCGGTGACCCGTACTGGCACCTGGACGCGGGCGCCCGGCGGTGGGTGTCCGATCGCGACGCGATGGTGTTCGCCCTCGTGCCGCGCGGACGGCGGAGCCCGAAGGGACTGGACTGCCCCGTTTTCGAGGATCTGGACGGCGTGTTGTCCCGGCCCCGCCGGCAGGCGGTCACGATCGTCCGCCCGGACCGGTTCCTGCTCGGCACCCTGCCGGTGCCGTTGTCCGTCGCCCGTCTGACCGCCCCCTGAAACGCTGCCGAGCCGCTGCTGCCGGCGCTACCGCTGCCGTTAGCCGGTCGCCAGGCCGGCTGGCTTCGACTCGCGCCGAGGCAGCAGGGCGAGCCCGAGTACGCCCAGCGCGGGCAGCAGGGCGAGCAGCGCGGGAAGCCTTCCCAGGTAGGCGAAACCGAGCCAGGGCGGCGCCGGCATCCACCCCGGGTCCTCCAGTGCGGACACGACGACGACCAGCGTGCTGATCAGGAAAGCCGGGAACATGCCGACGAAGACGAGACCGACCTGTAGGCCGACCAGCACCTGCACGAATCGGTGTCGGCCCGCCGTACGACGGCTCACCCACCCGGCGAGCAGCCAACCGACGAGTGCACCGACCAGGCCACCGAGTACGGCCAGCGGGAGCGGGGTGGTCGGCCGTGCCCGGACGATGGTCAGGTCGAGCCGTGGCGTGGCCCCGGCGCCGAGGTCCGAGTACCAGACGGTCAGTCCGTCGCGGCGGGCGTACAGCGTTGCTCCCTCGCCGAACGCGCGTTCGCCGTGGAACTCCACGTCGCTCACCTCCCACCCGCTGGCATCGAGGCGGCCACGGACGTCCGAGGCGAGTGTGCGTGCGTCCTGGTCGGACTCGAACCCGAACTCGACCCGACCCGGGGTGTAGTCGTCTCCGCCACTGACGATGGTCCAGGCATCGGTCGGGTCGTCGTAGAAGAAAAGCTCGTCCCGGCGCATCTGGTGCACCGGTAGCCGGGTGGGCAGGGCGGTCCGGGCGATCGCGGCGGCCTCGGCGGAATCCGGGAGGGGGCGGGCGGCCTGCCAACCCAGCCACGATCCGGCAACGGAGCCCAGGAAGCCGAAGAGCAGGGCGGTGAAACCGGCGACGATCACGATCCCGCCGCTGGTCGGTCGGCCGAGCCGGCAACGCAGCCCGTGCCGGAGCAGGTTCGCCGCCTCCCGTACGGCTGGCCGGCGGCGGCCCGGCGGCGCAGTGGCCAGCAATGTGTCGAGCAGCTCCTCGCCCCGTTCGCGCCGGTAGTCGGACGGGTACGCGAGCAGCAGTCGACGGTAGTGGAGGGCGAGCCGGTGGTCGGTGCGCGGCTGCTCGGGACCGGTCATGGGGGGAGTCCTTCGTGGGATTCGGTTACCACGGCGCGACGGTCCGGCCAGGGAGCTGCCGCGCGGTCCGGGGCGTTGGGTGATGCGACCAGAGTCTCGTCACGATGGCTGCGTGGCAGGGCCGCCGAGCATCGGTGGGTGGGCCGGGTGCGGGGCGATTCGGGAGCGGCGCTGCCGCAGTCGTTCGCCTGCCGCAGCCGTGTTACGAAGCTGTCGGGCCAGGTCGCTGTCGAGTGCGCGCACGCCGTCCTCGGTGAGGCGGTAGTAGCGGCGTTGCCGCCCGTCGACGGTCTCCTCGCGGTCCGGTTCCACCAGCCCCTCGGCGGTGAGCCGGTCCAGTGCGGCGTAGAGGGTGCCGGCCTGCAGTGTCACCCGCCCCTCGGAGAGCGTCGTCACCTCCTGGATCACGCCGTAGCCGTGCAGGGGGCGCACCGCCAGCGCGGCCAGGATGAGAAACGTGGGTTCCCGCAATGCCGCCATGGGGACCCAATATAAAGATGATCTGTACGTGGGGTCAATCCTCGCTCGGGTGGATGGATGGATCGCCGACGGCGCTCGATCGTGCCGGTCGCCTCAGCGCCCCAGGTACGCCCCGCCGTTGACGTGGATCACCTGGCCGGTGAGGTGCCCGGCCGCAGGGGAGGCGAGGAAGGCGATGGTCGCCGCGACGTCGTCCGCGGTGCCGGCCCGTCCGTTGCGGGTGGCGGCCACCCGCCGGTCGACGCCCTCGGGGGTCATCCGGTCACGGAAGAACTCGGTGTCGACGATCAGGCCAGGAGCTACCACGTTGGCGGTGATGCCACGCGGGCCGAGTTCACCGGCGAGGGAGGCGGTCCACGCCTCGACCGCGGCTTTGGCCGCCCCGTACGCCCCGGCGCCCTGGCGGGCGTAGACGGCATCGCGAGCGCCTGGGCCAGGGAACGCCCCGGCACACCGGTCGAGTCGATCGGCGTCATCACCCGGATCTGGCGCATCGGTAAGATCCTCAATGACGAGCGACGACGTACCCTGACCCGTCTCGACATCGACGCGGCCACGCTCGACCTGCTCAGCACCCTGCGCCGGGCCGGCCCGCCCTACCAGCTGGCCCCGAGTGAAATCGCCCGGCTCTCGCTGGTCAGCGCCGGGGCGATCTCCCAACGGGTCAGCCGCGCCGAACAGGACGGACTGGTCGGCCGGGAAAAGTCCGGCCCGGACGGACGGGGCGTGCTGGTCACCCTGACCGACGCCGGACACCGCCTGCTGGACCGATCGGTCGACGAACTACTCGAACACGAACAGGGCCTGCTCGACGCCCTGACCCCGGTTCAGCGTGACCAGCTCACCGGCCTGCTCCGGATCCTGCTCACCGACCTCACCACCCGGCTCGGCCCGCGGATCCTTCGCCGTAACCGGGCTCAGGTCGGAAACCGACGTGGATTGGTTCCCGGTTGGGCCAGCGGCCCGCAGCAGGCGGAGCTGGCCGATCTCGGCACTGTTCTTCATCAACTCCGCGTTGACCCAGGCCACCATCCGCGCGACCGGGTGCCCGTCCTCGGCCTGCCAGGGGAAGGTCGCGGGGCGGTCCAGGTCCTCGTCACCGAGCCGGTCGAGGACCGCCACCCAACTGGTACGGAGACCGCGCAGCCAGGTGATCGTCCCGTCCAGGTCACCGGGCCACCCGACATCGGTACGGTCCCGTGGCGCCCGACCCTCGACGTGGTCGAGAGTGACGCTCCACCACCAGCCGAGGTGCCAGGTGATCCAGGCGATCGTCGGCACCGGAATCGGATCCGGTTCGGACTCCGACCAGTCCGGCACCCATACGCCGGTGGCGTCCGGCCGGACCGTCCAGCAGAGCTCGGCGGGCTCCCAGAGCAGGTCGGTCGACTCCAACCGGTCCAGGTGGTAGTCCAGCAGCGACCAGGTCAGGTCGAACTGCCAACGCAGCAGTTCAGTTCGGGATGGCGACACCGGGCGATCGTCGCACCGGGACCGACACCTGGCGAACGATTACCGCCCGCCCGCCCGCCTGCCTGCCCGCCCGCCCGGCGGTACGGTGCGACGGTGACAACCGACCTCCACCGGTTCGGGGACGCTGGCCCGGCCTTCGCATCCCCGTCGCAGCGCTCCCTCGACTACTACCTGATCCTGTCCGAGCCCGGCCGCGCTCCCTCCTCGGCCAAGGTGGACGGCATCCTGGTCGAGGAGTTCGAGTTCGCCGAGGACAGTTCGACGATCGCGTTGCGCGGTGCGGGCTGGACGGCCGGCGAGTGGTGGGACGCGACCTCCTTCAGCCGTCGGCTACGGACGGAGGAGGAGCTGCGCCGCCGGCTCGTCACGGCGCGCCGTGACCGCGTCGAGCACGTCTATCGACGGTTCGGTACGGGGGAACTGCCCGCCGAGACGACGCTCCGCTCGTACTTCGGCGTCGGCGATTCGTCGGTCTTCTCGCCGCCGCTGCGACTGGGCCTCGCCGAGGCAGGTGACGGGTTCGACGAGACGCGGGTCTACCGGATTCTGTTCACCAACGATCTCAGCCGGGACGGCCTGGCCGCGCTGTTGGACGGTTGGCGGATGACGGTCGCCGAGGACGTCTCGCGGCCGGCGACGCGGGTGGTCGGTTCCGCGCGGCTCCGGGTCGCCGACGACCTGTTCACGTGGGACCTGCGCCGGGTCGGCCCCGGTGTCGCCTGGGCGGTGGATCTGACCGCCAACCTCGCCGTCGCCGGTGCCGGTGAACGGGTCGGGCCGCTGCTGCGGGTGTTGACGGCGGCAGCCCGTGACCAGGGTCTGATTCCCGTGACGATCGATCGCTTCTCCTGATCGGTCGGGGCTCGCGGCGTACCGCGCCTTCTTCTGTTGACAGCTTGGGCTTGACAAGCGGCACCTCTCGTACCCCTAATGTACTAGCATCCTAGATGAATAGAGCAAGACATGATCGACTTCCACCTGAACCTTCGCTCCGGGGTCTCGCCGTACATGCAGCTCGTCCAGCAGGTGCGGCAGGCGCTGCGACTGGGTCTGCTCACCGTCGGCGATCAGCTTCCGACGGTGAAAGACGTCGTGGCGAAGCTGGCGATCAACCCCAACACCGTGCTCAAGGCCTACCGCGAGCTCGAACACGAGGGGCTCGTCTCACCCCGACCCGGGCTGGGCACCTTCGTGACCCGGACCCTGACCGACGACGACTCCCTCGCCGCGCACGAGCCGCTCCGCCGCGAACTGCGGGACTGGATCACCAGGGCGCAGCGGGCGGGCCTGGACGCCGAGAGCATCGAAGCACTGTTCATGACCACATTCCGGAGCGCCACAGAGGTGAAGAGATGACGCCGGTTCTGCGTACCAGAGGGCTGCACAAACGTTACGGGCGACGCCATGCCCTGACCGATGTCACCCTGGACATCCCGCCCGGACGGATCGTGGCGCTGGTCGGACCCAACGGGGCCGGCAAGTCCACCCTGCTCGGCCTGACCTGTGGCCTCCTCACGCCGACGGCGGGCACCATCGAGGTCCTCGGAACCCGACCCGCCGCCGACGCGGCCGGCCTGGCCAAGGTGGGCTTCGTCGCCCAGGACACCCCCGTCTACGCGGGGCTCTCCGTAGCCGACCACCTGCGTCTGGGTGCCCGACTCAACCCGGGCTGGGACGAGGGGCTGGCACAGCGACGGATCAAACAGATCGGCCTCGACCCGGCGCAGAAGGCCGGACGACTCTCCGGTGGACAGCGGGCGCAACTGGCGTTGACCATCGCCGCCGCCAAACGTCCCGAACTCCTGATCTTCGACGAGCCGGTCGCGGCGCTGGACCCGCTCGCCCGGCGCAACTTCCTCCAGAGCCTGATGGAGTTCGTCGCCGAGCTCGAGGTCAGCGTCATTCTCTCCTCGCACCTGCTCAGCGACCTCGAACGGGTCTGCGACCACCTGGTCGTGCTGGTCGCGTCCCAGGTGGAGTTGGCCGGAGAGGTGGACGACCTGATCGCCGCCCACTACCGGATCGTCGGGGCTCGCGGCGACTTCGACGCCCTACCGCCGGAGATCGAGGTCCTCCTCGCCGAGCACACCGCCCGGCAGAGCACGCTGACCGTACGAACCAGCCAACCGCTCCCCGTCTCGATCCAGAACGCGGAACACCTCGACCTGGAGGACATGGTCCTCGCCTACCTGACCCGGGCGGCGTACGGCCCGGTCGACGACCTCGCGGCGCGCGTACTGGAGGCACAGCGATGATCTGGCTGACCTGGCGGCAGTTCCGGGCACAGGCCCTCACCGCTTCTGGCGTACTTGCCGCGCTCGCGGTCTACCTTCTCTTTCTCGGGCTGGCGATCCGCAACTCCCATGCCGACCTGACCGACTGTCCGAACGTCGCTGGCTGCTCGATCAACGTTGCCATGTCCGACTTCAAGCACCAGTACTCTCCTTTTCTCGGGCTCACGGGCGCACTGCTCATCGCGGTTCCCGCGATCATCGGGACCTTCTGGGGCGCTCCTCTGATCACCCGTGAGCTGGAGACCGGCACTCACCGGCTGGTCTGGAACCAGAGCGTCACCCGCACCTACTGGCTCGCGGTCAAGCTGGTGATCGTCGCCCTCGCCAGCGCGGTCGTCACCGGGGCACTCAGCCTCCTGCTGACCTGGGCCGCGAGCCCGTACGACGCGCTGCTCGGCGACCGGTTCAACGCCTTCTCCTTCGCCACGCGCAACATCGCCCCGCTCGGCTACGCCGTGTTCGCCTTCATACTCGGCACCACCGTGGGCCTGATCGTCCGCCGGACCCTGCCGGCGATGGCCATCACCCTGGCCGTCTTCGCCACGTTCCAGATCCTGGTGCCGGCCGTCGTCCGTCCACACGTGATCCCACCCGTGACGGAGCAGGTGGCCTTCACCACGGAGGCGCTCCAACAGGCTGATGGCCTGGGAATCAGCGATGGCGCCGTGCAACTCGTGGGTTACACCGTCCCGGGAGCCTGGGTCCTCTCGAACACGATCCTGCGCAACGCTGCCGGGGAGCGGATCAGCCGTGGGGATCTCGAAGACTGCATGAGAGGCAACCTGCGACGCGACGCCGAGTGCCTGGAGGCCAAGAACCTTCACTTCACCGTCTCGTACCAGCCCGCCGACCGCTACTGGACCTTCCAGTGGCTGGAACTCGCGGTCTTCCTTCTGCTCGCCGGGCTGCTCGCAGGTTTCGCCTTCTGGCGTATCCCCCGGGGCGTCAACTGACCGACTCCGCGTGGGGTCGGCGCCAGTCCCGCTGGTCGTCGACCCCGGTGTCGGACCCGACCCGATGTCGACCCCCGTTCGCGCCGCGCCGGCCGTACGATGGCTGACCAGTTGGTGCCCGACCCGCCCGTGGGCATCTCCGCGAGAACGACAGGTGTCGACGCCATGCGCATTCGTCCCTACCGGCCCGGTGACTTCGACGCGGTCGGTGACATCTGTATCCGTACGGCCGATGCGGGGGAGGACGCCAGCGGCTCGTACGTCGACCCGGACATCCTGCCGGACATCTTCGCCCACCCGTACGCTCACCTCGAACCGGATCTTGCGTTTGTGCTCGACGACAGCGACAGCGACAGCGACAGCGACGGGGACGGGGACGGGGACGGCACCGGACGGGCGGTCGGGTACGTGCTCGGCACCTCCGACACGGCCAGGTTCGTCCGCCGGTTCCGCGACGAGTGGTTGCCCCGGGTCGGGGACCGTTACCCGGCCCCGGCGGGTGAGCCGAGCACGCCCGACGCGGTGATGGCACGCCTGCTGCACACCCCGGAACGGATGCTCCTGCCCGAGCTTGTCGACTACCCGGCTCACCTGCACATCGACGTACTGCCGGGGTACCAGCGCGCGGGCCACGGCCGAGTCCTGATCGAGACCCTCACCGGGGCACTGCGCCGGACCGGGGTGCCGGGGCTGCACCTAGGGATGATCACCACCAACCGGAAGGCCCGCGCGTTCTACGACCGGCTCGGTTTCCACGTCGTCGAGGTCGCCGATCCCGGTCCGCTCACCTACCTCGGCCTGCGCTTCTGACCGGGCCGACCGCGCTGCGGATGCTGAGCTGGTCGACGTGTCCGGCGGTGGATTTCGCGACGGCAGGTGCCGGCACGGGCGGGGTAGGGTCGCGTGATGGCGACGCTGACGACACCGCGGTTGCTGCTTCGGGAGATGACCGTCGATGACCTCGACGACATGGCCGCGCTGCTCGGTGACCCCGAGGTGATGCGCTACTACCCGCGATTGCTGACCCGGGGCGAGGCCCTGGGCTGGATCGAGTGGAACCGGCGGTTGTACCGGGATCGCGGCTTCGGGCTCTGGATCATGTCGGCGCGCGACAGTGGCGAGTTCGTCGGTGATTGTGGACTGACCGTGCAGCGGGTCGACGGTGTGGAGGAGATCGAAATCGGCTACCACGTACGGGCCGATCTGCAGGGCCGGGGGTTCGCCTCCGAGGCGGCGCTCGCCTGTCGCGACTACGCCAGGGACGTGGTAGGGGCGGAACGACTGATCGCGATCATCAACCCGGAGAACCTGCCGTCCCAGCGGGTCGCGGAGAAAATCGGCCTGGCGTTGGAGAAGCGTACGACCGACTGGGGTGCCGGTCTGCGGGAGCAGGTCATCTACGCCGGCTCGTGGTAGGGCGGGTACGCGCTGGGTGTGGTCGTACGGCCGATGTTGTCCTTGACCTCAACAACTGTTCGGGTTCTAGCGTCGGTTCTCGACAGCACCACACCGAGCTACCGAGGGGCCGAACATGCGCGTCACCGACCAGCTTCCCGACCTGACCCGTACGGATGTGGGAGTCGCACTCTCCGACGAGTGGGTGCTCGGTACGCCCGACCGGCAGCGCGCCGCCGCGGAGGCGCTCGTCGCCGCGTGGCGGGAGGTCGCCTGGCCGGCTGGTCTGCTCTCGTACGCCATCTACCTCGACACCGACGGCGAGCTCATCCGCCACTACTCGCAGTGGACCGACGACGCGGCGGCCGACGCGTTCGTGCGCGCCGGTCAGGCGTCGATCGTCGACCGGACCGACGCCGTGGTGCCCGGCATCGACCGGCGCGACCTCGCCCGGTACCGGATCTACCGGGGCAACCGTGCCGACGACGGTCGGGTCCCGGGCGCGGTGGTGGCCGTCCGGGTCGACGCCGAGAGCGCCGACCAGGCCCGGGTCTGGGTCGACGCGGTCTTCGACGCGCTCGCCGCCGACGACCATCTGCCCGCCGGTGGCATCGGCGGTTTCTTCCACATCAGTACGGACGGTTCCCAGGTGTTGAACTATGCCGAGTGGACCAGTCCGGAGGCGCACCTGGAGGCGCTGGCGGCCAACGGTGATGCGATCTCGAGCGGGCCGCTGTGGGCTCGGGTCTGGGCCATGGACGGGGTGCGTCAGGTGAGTGTGCGGCGTTACCGCCTGTACCGGACGCTCACGAAGTGACGGCGGGGTCCGACAGCCGTAGCAGAAGACATCGATGATTTTGAACGTGTGTCGGACGACGCACCGTGAAGTGATCCGTACCGTCGGTCAAAACCTTCGGTGCCGGCTATCGCGCTGCGGGCTGGCGCTGGCAAGTCGAAGATCCCACGCCCCTCGTACATCCGCCACGAAGGGAGCACCAGTGCCCGTAACCTCCCCGACCTCCCGGCTCCGCCAACACGCGGCGTTTCTGCTGGTCACCACGCTTGTCGCGGTCCTGACGCCGACGCTGGCACCACCCGCCTGGGCCGCGCCCGACGACACCTCGGGAGACTCGGCGCAGGCCGGGCGCAACGCCCTCTTCCTCACCGGGCCGAACGAGGGCAAACCCGAGACCATCGCGATCGACTACCTGCGGACCAACCCCGCCCGGTACGGCGTGAGCGACGCCGACCTCAGCGACCTCGTGGTCTCCTCCCGCACCACCAGCCAGCAGAGCGGGGTGACCCACGTCAACCTCTCCCAGCGCTACCAGGAGTTGGAGGTCTTCGGCGCGACGGCGACGGTCAGCGTCGCCTCCGACGGCAGTGTCATCTTCGTCGGCCACAGCCTGCTGCCCGCCCTGGCGGCAAAGCCCTCCGGTAGCGCGGTGTTGGACGCCACCGGCGCGGTGAAGGCGGCGGCCGACGCACTCGACCTGCCCGAGCCGACCAGTCCGCGGGTGCTCGACGACGCTACCGGTCGCGCCCAGCGCACCGTCGTGTCCGGCAGCGGCATCTCCGACGAGCCGATCCCGGCCCGGCTGGGCTGGCAGCGTACCGACGACGGACTGCGGCTCGCCTGGCAGTTGGTGATCGACGACTCGACCGACTCGCACCTCTGGAACGCCACCGTCGACAGCGCCTCCGGCGAACTGCTCAACGTGGACGACTGGACAGTCCACGACGCGCCCGAGCAGCTCGCCGACACTCTGGGCCGGCACACCGCCCCGACCTCGGGAGGTTCGGGGCACGGGACCGTGGTCGGCCCGCAGTTCCCGCCCCGCAGGGTCGACGACGGATCGAGCTACCGGGTTTTCACCTTCCCGAAGAACGACCCGAACGAGGGACCGCGCACCCTGGTGACCAATCCGGCCGATGCCACCGCGTCCCCGTACGGTTGGCACGACACCGACGGGGTGGCGGGACCGGAGTCCAGCGCCACCGAGGGGAACAACGTACGCGCCTACGCCGACCGGGACGCCAACAACCAGCCCGACCCGGGCAGCGTTCCCGACGGGGGAGCGGGGCTCGACTTCAACTTCCCGGCGAACCTGGACGAGCAGCCGCAGACCTACACCGCCGCCGCCGTGGCGAACCTCTTCTACTGGTGCAACATCGTGCACGACCTGACCTACCGCTACGGCTTCGACGAGGCCGGTGGCAACTTCCAGGTCAACAACTACGAGCGCGGCGGCGTCGGCGGCGACGACGTACGGTGCGAGGCGCAGGACGGCTCCGGTCAGAACAACGCCAACTTCTCCACCCCCGCCCAGGACGGTGGTGCGCCCCGGATGCAGATGTTCCTCTGGCCGGGCAACCAGTTCGGGCTGCCGAACGCGGTGACCATCGGATCGGGCTCGGGTGCCAGCACCTACCAGGCCGAGTACGCCCGCTTCACGCCCGCTCCCACCAACGCCGGCTTCGCCGGCCAGGTCGTCCCCGTCGACGACGGTGTCGAGACGCCGGGCGACGGCTGTACCGCGTACACCCTGCCGGCCGGCGCGATCGCGCTGCTCGACCGGAGCAGTGCCTGTACGTACTACACGCAGGTGGTCAACGCCGAGGCCGCCGGCGCTGTCGCCGTGGTGGTGGCGAACAACGTCGAGGGTGCCCCGGCGGTCATGAACGGGTCGGTGAACCCGCCGGTCGGGATCCCGGCGGTGATGGTGAGCCAGGCCGACGGCGCCACCATCCGGGCCGGACTGCCGGCCTCGGGGCGGGTGCACCGCAACACCGACCGGCCGGCGATGCGCGACGCCGCCTTCCGCTCGGAAACGATTTTCCACGAGTACGGTCATGGTGTCTCGAACCGCCTGACCGGTGGCCCGACCGTCAACTGCCTCACCGGCCAGGAACAGATGGGCGAGGGCTGGAGCGACTTCCTCGCCATCGTCTCCCTGATCAACCCGGATCTCGACGATCCCGAGGGCCCGCGTGGCTACGGCCAGTACGCCCAGTTCGCCGACAGCCGGTCGGGCGACGGCTTCCGGCCCCGCCCGTACTCCCGGAACATGGAGATCCAGCCGTTCACGTACGACAGCATCAAGACCGGTGCGTGGCTGGACGGTACGTCGCTGGCCGCCCCGCACGGGATCGGCCATGGCTGGGCCGCCGTGCTGTGGGACATGACCTGGGACCTGATCGACCGGCACGGGCTCAACCGCAACGCGTACGGCGACTGGCGCACGGGTGGCAACAACCTGGCCATGCAGCTCGTCATCGACGGGTTGAAGATCCAGGGCTGCGGGCCGGGATTCGTGGTCGGCCGGGACGCGATCATCGCCGCCGACGCGGCGTTGACCGGTGGCGAGAACAACTGCACGCTCTGGGCCTCCTTCGCCCGTCGGGGCCTCGGCTACAGCGCGGTGCAGGGCACCACCGGGCGGGACGACAACTCCGCCGCGTACGACACCCACCCGTCCTGCGAGCGTGGTTTCACCAACCGAACGGCCAAACCCGCCCTCAACTCGGTGAAGGCGGGCTCGACCACCCCGATGCAGTTCGTGCTCGGCCGGCACCGGGGGGACCGGGACATCCTCGCCAGCAACTCGCCGTACTCCCGGCTGGTCGACTGCCAGACGCTGGCCACGGTCAACCCGGACGGGACGATCACGCCGGGACCGCTGCCGGTGAAGGCCGAGACCCCGGGCCGTTCGAAGCTGTCGGCGAGCGGACACGGCCGCTACACCTACCCGTGGAAGACGGACCGGAGCTGGGCCGGGACCTGTCGCGAGTTCGTCCTCTCACTCGAGGACGGGACGCAGCACCGCGCCTACTTCCAGTTCCGCTAGTGGTTCGCTGGACCGGGGTCCGCAGGGACCCCGGTCGGTGAACAGGCGCAGCAGGCCGGAGAGTTCGCGCAGGGACGTGATCCGAAGGCGCTCGTCGGCGGAGCCCTCGTTGTGGCGATCCAGATGTACGGCGTGTAGCCCGGCGGCGCGTGCCGCGACCACGTCCAGGTCGTGCCGGTCGCCGACGTGCACCACCGCCCCGGCCGGCAGCCCCCACCGCTGGCATGCGGCGAGGAAGGCGCCAGTGGCGGGCTTGGCGACGCCCAACTCCTCGGCGGTGTACACCGGCCCGACCCGTTCCAGCAGCCCGACCCTGGCAAGCTTGGCGTGCTGCTGCTCGACCGTACCGTTGGTCAACACCGCTGTTCGAAGCCCCATTCGGGCAAGTGTCTCCAGCGTCTCTGCCGCGTCCTCGAAGGCCCGCCAGGACCGTTCGTACCAGTGCAGGTACCCGCCGAAGACCCGGTCGAGCTGCTCCTCGTCGTCGGCGAACGGGACACCGATGGTCGGCAGGAAGTCGCGGAGCCGCCGACGACGCTGCTCCTGGAAGCTGATCCGCCGCTCGCGCCAGGCGACCAGGTGCCGTTCCTGCGCCGTGGACCAGGCTGCGATCACCTCGTCCGTCGCCGCCACCCCGAGGGTCGGCAACCAGGCGCGGAGCGCCTCGGTCACGGCTGCCTCGTGGTCGACGAGAGTTCCGTCCAGATCGAGCAGCACCCCTCGAAGATTCACCCACCGAGCCTAGACGCGGTCCTACGCCTACGGGTTGGGCACGCCGCCTGACCCGCTTCGCCGACACCGTCCTGGGCGGGTTGGCCCGAGTCGTCTACCTTCTGCGGCATGCCACGGTTTCCGCGCCTGATCACCCGGATCGAGGGTGAGCTGATCCGCGCCTACGGCTTCGCCGCCCCTCCGTCGACGACGGTCACCCCCGAACCGGTGGCCGCCTTTCCCGTGCCGGAAGGCATCGAGGTGGAGAGTCCGACGGTGGCGCCGGACCTTAGTCGTGCGGCGTACGCGGCCTCCGGCGCCGTGGTCTGCGTCGATCGCGAGGGACGGACGCTCTGGCGGCTCGACGGGGTCGGTGACCGCGTTCCGGAGTCCGGGCTGGCGGCCACGAGCTGCGTCTTCTCGCTCGACGGTACGGTCGTGTGGATCTACACGGTGGACGGTGTGGCTCTGTGGATCGCCGTCGCAGCCGACACCGGAACCGTCGTCGACCGGGCGGTGCTGGACGGCGCCGGGGCCGGCGGGCGTCAGTTCGTCCACCCGGACGGTGTGCACGTACTGCTCGGTGTGGCCGAGGAGCAGAGCACTCTCCGGGTGCACCGTGCCCGGCTGGAGCGGAGGACCATCGAGCTGACCACGTACCCGTGGGACGACCGGAGGCTGGTCGACCTCTCGCCGGCCGGAGACTTCCTCATGACGATCCACCACGACCAGCGTGATGTCGCATTCCACAGCTACCCGGAGGGGGAGGTGGTGATCCGGGTACCGGCCGCGTCGTTCGGTTACGACGACAACACCTACCCGGCGTTCATCATCGACGGGGGCTACCTGGACTCCGACACCGCGATCGTCACCCTCGCCGGCGACCTCGACGAGACCCTGGAGTGGGAACTGAGCCACTACGTCGACGTGCGCACCGGGCGCAACGGCGAAATGGTGGAGCGGGAACCCGGACCGTACCGGGACGGGACGCTGGTGCCGCTCGGCGACGGGACCTGGCTGAGCATCGACATCGACCACCGGTTCCGGCGCAACGTCCGCTGATCAGGCCAGCGGCCGTCGACCCGCACCGGCCGCCGTCAGCCGGCGCGACCGTCCGCCTCAGGCCCGTGCCGGGTCTACCTGTCGCTCGTCGGGCGCGGGTTCTTCGTCCGCGTGGGCGATCAGGGTCAGGTTGCGCCAGAGGGCCACGACGAAGATCGCCGACCCGATGAACGCGAACCAGAAGGGTGCTGTCACGTCGATGCGTGCGGCGAGCAGACCGCCCACCGTCGAACCGACGACCAGCCCGCCGAAGACACAGGTCATGTTGACACTGCCGACCCGTCCCTGGAACTCCGTCGGGACCGCGCGCTGCCGCACGGTGACCGAGGTGGTGCTCCAGATGAAGGCGTGTGCGCCGAAGACGAAGAGGACCACCGACGCCACCCACGCCGACGTCGTGAGGGCCAGGGCCAGGTGGGTGAGGGTCTCGATCACCAGTCCCACCCGCATCACGTTGCCCAGGCTGACCCTCCGGGTGATCCACCCGTAGAGCGCGGTGCCGGCGAGGCCGCCCACGGCGGAGACGGTGCTGAGGATGCCGAAACCCACGGCGCCGAGGCCGAGCCGTTCGGTGGCGTAGAGCACCAGGACCGACCAGGCCGCACCGAAGGTGACGTTGAAGATCAGGATGGTCAGGGCAAGGGTACGCACCGCCGGGTGCCTCATCGTCCATCGCAGCCCCTGCACCATGTCCCGCCCGACGCTGCCACGGGTCGCGGGATCGCGACCGTGAGTGGGCAGTTTGATCTGCCACACCAAGGCCACCCCCCAGCCGACGAGGACGGCCTCGGTCACGAACGGCCAGGCGCTGCCGGCCGCGAACAGGGTGGCGCCGATCGCCGGGCCGCAGAGCTGGTTCAACGTGATGAAGCCGGTCTGCAGCCGGGAGTTGGCGATCGCCAGGTCGTCGCGGTGCACCAGCATCGGGAGCAGGGTGGAGGTGGTGTTGTCGGCGAAGACCTCCGTGGTGGCGAGCAGGCCCAGCGCGAGCAGCGCTCCGGTCACCGAGGCGCTGTCGGTGGTCAGCATCACGACGAGTGCGCCGAGGACCACCGTACGGACCACGTTCGCGGCGATGATGATCCGGCGGCGGTCGAACCGGTCGGAGAGAACACCCGCGTAGAGGCCGAAGAGCAACGGCGGTGCCCAGCGCAGCAGCGCGGCGAGCGAGACGAGGAATGCGTCGGTGGTCAGGGAGGCCACCAGCAGCGGTCCGGCCGCCAGGGCGATGCCGTCGCCGAGGTTGGTCGCCCAGGACGAGGCGAGCAGCCAGCGGAATCCGGTACCGAATCGCGCTGGGGCGGTAATCTCGACGAAACGGCTCACAAGGGGTACACCCTAAGGGTCCGCGTACGTTCCTGTCGTGCCGATATCCGGGTGGACCCGTCGAGGCGCGGTCGATGAAGTGGCCCAGCTCATAGGGCGGATTCACCCGGCCCGAACCTACAGTCGATCTCGTGAGTGCCTCCCTGAACTCGGCAAACGTCACGATCCGGCCCATGACGGCGGCGGATCTGAAGCCGACCATCGAGCTGTTGGTGCTCGCCGCGGGCGCGGACAAGCGGCACCGGCTGACCGAGAGACTCACCAGCGCGGCGGCAGACGAGATCCACTACGCGTTTGTCGCGGAGCGGGCCGGCACCGTGATCGGCGCGGGCAAGCTGACCAGCGAACCGGTCTTTCCCGGCACCGCCTCGACGCTCGTCGCGGTCGCGGAGGAGCACCGGGGCGGGGGTGTCGGGACGGCCCTCGCCGCCAAGCTGTCCGAGGCGGCGCGGGAGCTCCCGCCCGGGACCGTGGTGACCAGCACCCTGCGTGACGACCTCGACCGTGGCCGGCGCTTCGCGGAGCGCTACGGCCTGGCGGTCACCCACCACAGCGTGGGTTGGCGGTTCGACCTCGCCGGTCGGGGCGAGGAGGTTACCGGTCTGGCCACGGCCGCCGCCGAACGGGCCGGTATCCGGATCCAGGTCACCGACCTCAAGTCCGACGACGCGACCGTCATGGCATGTGTCGGCCGTACCCTGGTCGGACTACCGGTGCCCGGCGGCGAGAACCAGGATGTCGATCTGGCGCAGATCCGCAGATACTTCTCCGACACGTCGGTGGTACTGCTGGCCGAACCGCTCGACCCGGGCCAGTCGGCGCCGTGGGGTCTGAGTATCGTCGACGAGCAGGTCGGCACCGGTGACTGGTACACGGTGTATACCGGTGTGGAAGTCGCCCGCCGGGGTGCGGGCGTGGCCAGCGCGCTGAAGACCGCCGCCCTGCGGTACGCGTACGACGTCGGCGCGGTTGCCCTGACCACCCACAACGACGACACCAACGAGCCGATCCTGCGGTTGAACCGCGCCCTCGGCATGGCGCCCAGCGTCGGCTACTGGAGCCTTGCGGGTACCCCGGACGTGGCCGACCCGGCCTGACCGCGCGTGCCTCGTCAGAGGCGTACGCCGGAACACCTGATCACCTTGGTCGGAGGAGCGCGGCCAGTCCGGCGAGGTCGGTGACCTCGTACGCAACCGGCGTCCCGTCCGGCGCGACCCTGCCACGGCGGTTGACCCACGCCGCCCGGATGCCCGCCGCGTGCGCCCCGCGTACGTCGGCGCCGAACGAGTCGCCGACGTGCATCACCTCGTCCGGCCCGAGTCCCAGCGCGTCGAGCGCCCGGGTGAACATCGCCCGGTCCGGCTTGTACGCGCCCACGTCCTCGCTGGTCACCACGGCGGTGAAGGTCAGGCCGTGGAGTGCCGTCGCCGCTTCCAGGTCGGCGCGGTCGACATCCGACACGACACAGACCGGCACGTCGAGGCGGGAGAGGAACTCGCGGGTGCCGGGGCGCAACGGCGGCGACCGCCAGTGCGTGAACTGCGGCACGCAGAGCGCGGCGGCGTCACCGGGGCAGCCCACCTCGCCCATTACCGTGGCGAGGCTTTGCGAGGCGCATTCGCGCAGCGTACGGAACCAGGGCCCGGAGGCGACCGCCTCGTACTCCCGGCCCCAGGCGGCGCCGACCTCGGCCCCGGTGACCGGCCCGGCCGCGCTGGCGGCGACCCGGCCGGCGATTGCCGCCATGATGTCGTCGTCGTCCTCGACCACCGTGCCGTAGAAGTCGAGCAGCAGCCCTCGGAGCACGGTCCAGAGCCTAGTGCTGCGCGGCCGGTCAGCGCGGTGGGTTGACCGGGCAGGCCGCCCCTGGCACTCGCGTCCGGGGTGGCGTGGCAGTCTTGCCCGGTGATCGAACAGCATCAGGTCGCGACCTCGACGCCGGACGTGCGCATCGTGCACCTGAATGGACCGGCGTTCCGGGCGCTCGCCGACGGTGATCTGGTGGCGGCGAACGAGGCCAGCCCGGTGCCTGTCTCGGCCTACTTCGTGGGTCCGGACTGGCGGGGGACGTGGCGGATGCGCAGCCGGCAGGTGGAGCAGGACCCGGCCAGCGCGGCGTGGGTCACCGGCGTCATCTGGGACGAGCAGCGGCGGCTCGCGGTGGGCCGGGCCGGCTACCACGGGCCTCCGGACGCGGCGGGGATGGTGGAGATCGGGTACGCGGTCGATCCGGCGTACCGCAGACGTGGTTACGCCCGCGGGGCGCTGGAGTTCCTGCTGCGACGTGCCGCCGAGGAGTCGACCGTGCGTACGGTCCGGGTCTCCATCAGCCCCGACAACGTGGCCTCCTACCAGTTGGCCTCGCAGTACGGATTCACCAAGGTCGGGGAGCAGTGGGACGACGAAGACGGCTTGGAGATCGTTTACGAGGTGACCGCGGATCGGCGGTAGCCGTCACCCGAACCAGGTGATCTGCTGCCCGTGTGACCGGGTCCAGGCCAGTGGCGTCCCATCCAGCGCGAGCACGTTGTACAGCGCGCCGACCGGTGGCTTCGGCAACGTCCCGTAGGGCAGCACTTCCGGGTCCTCGTTCGAGACCCAGTGTCCGGGCAGTTTCCGTACCGCCGCCGCGAACGCCTCCCGCCGCGCCGTCGACACCTGATACAGCACGGAGGTGTGGAAGACGACCAGCGTCGCGTCGGCCGGTGCCCGCGCGGCCAGCGCCGGCAGGTCGTCGACCATGTCACCGCGTACGAGCAGTGGTGGCTCGACGGCGGCGACGGACGCGGCCGCGCGTAGCCGGGCTCGGCGGTGCGTGTGCTCCGGCCAGATCAGCGCGTCCAGCCAGGCGACATCCGCTGGGTCGGTCACCCGCAACGGGTTCAGGTCCAGGCCAGCGCGCCACACCACCTCGGGTAGGACGGTCGGCGGCGCCACCCCGATGGCCGCACACTCCAGCACCGGCTCGCCCGAGCCGATCGCGTGCTGCCCGTAGCGGTAGGCGTACCGGTCGGGGTAGAGGCAGAGCCCGGCGGAGGCACCGACCTCCAGCAGCGCGAGCGGCTGCGGCAACGCGGCGAGCACGGGCAGGAGTACGGCACATCGCCCGGCCTCGTTCGTCTGGGTGGCCCGTACGCGTATCTCCGCCTCGATCGTCGGCCAGTTCGCCACCGTGTAGTCGTGGAACTCGGCCGGGTCCTCCACCGGACCGCCGAGGAAACGTACGACGCCGAAGAGCAGGTTCGGTTGCCGCTTGTGCGGTGGCAGCGTCTCAAGCAACTCCAGGATCTTGTTGTCCCGCGACACCGCGTACGCCAGCCGCTCGTACGCGGGTGACACACCGTGCGCCTCGCGGGCGGCGAACTCGGCGTACGTGACAGCGGTCGTCATGCCCCGATGATCGCAGCGAATTCGCGCGCCGTGGGCCCGCCGGCCGGGCGGCGTGTACCTCGATCCGCTATGCGGTCCCGGCGTCGAGCAGTCGACGGGCCTCGGTGGCGCTCACCTTGACCGCGGCACCGCAGTACGGGCTGGCGCAACGCAGCAGGTGTCTCGTCCTGACCGGGATCAGGGGGATGAAGAACAGGCTGAGTCTGGTGACCTCGCGTACCACCAGCAGGTTGCCGTGACGGCCGCAGACCCGGCACGTCGCCGTCACCGTGCCGACGTGATGAGCCTTCGTACGCCAACCGAAGATCAGGAACATCGGTACCTCCCGGGGTGAGGACGGGGCCACAGTCGCGGACGACTCTCCCTACGATCATGGCGTCACGGCACCGACCGACAACCGGTAGCCGTTCACGGGACGCGCGCTCAGCGGAGCGCGTACGCGCGGGTGCGGGTCAGCGGCGCGAGTCCGGCCAGGATGAGAAGTGCGCCGACCGGCAGCAGGTCGAGGTTCACCCCGATCGACAGGAATCCGGTGAACACCAGCACCGGGCTCCAGGCGGGAAGCCGGCGCGGTCGTGTGGTCACCAGCATCGTCAGCAGGGTCAGGATGCCGAGCTGGAAGAGGATCGGGCCGATCATCTCCAGCGGGTCCGGTAGTGGTGCGGCGTCACGGAGGCCCGCGAACAGGTCACCGAGGATCACCCAGAGAAAGCAGGCGACACCGAACAGGCCGGCGACCGTGGCAAGGTTCGCCAGCAGTCGGGTCCGGACCGTGACGGCGGGGGCGACCTGTCGCAGCCCGATGGTCAGGATGCCGAGAGCCACGAACGCGACGAGGAAGAAGGCATGTCCGAGGTTCCAGGCGGGTCCCGGTCCGTGGTCCCCGTCCAGACCGTCGACCAGTCGGAGTACGCCGTACAGGAACAGCAGGGCCGACGCGAGAACGGCGGGGATACGTACGTGGGGCGGCGTAGTGATCATGTCACGAGAGTCGCAGCGTGCTGACGTACGGCCTATCGGGTGTGCCCCCGATTCGTCCCCCGGTTGGCGCCTTACTGGTTGGCGTGGGAACCGGATCGGGCCAGGTCCCGTAGGGCGGGGGCGGGCTTGCCGAAGGCGTGCCGTGCGTGGCGGAGCAGCTGGCGCAGCGCGGGGCTCTGTGCGGCCCTCCAGACGAGCGAGAGCAGGGCGGGTGTCTCGACATCGTCGATGGGGAGGGCGACGAGCCGGTCCCGGTGGTGCGCGACCATCGAGTCGCAGAGGATGGCGACGGCGAGCCCCCGGGCGGCGAGATCGGCGATCGCGTCCGCGGCGCTGGCCTGGAGCGCGATCACCGGCTGCCGGCGCTGTGCGGCGCACGCCTGGTCGAACACCGTGCGCAGTCCGGTGCCGGGTGGCATGCACGCGACCGGATGGGCTTCCAGGTCGCGCAGGGTGACCCGCTGCTGCTGTGTCAACGGGTGCCCGGTCGGGACTGCCGCGACGAGTCGCTCACTGACGATGGTCAGGGTGTGCAGCCCGGCCAGGGTGGCGGTCGCGCTTCCGGCGAGTGCGAGGTCGAGGGTGCCGGCGCGTACCCCCTCGACGAGCCGGTCGGAGTTCTCCTCGAGGAGTGAGAGCTCGACGCCGGGATGGGCCCGGTGGAACGCGGCGAGTGCGTCGAAGAGCGGTGTGACGGTGCAGCCGATGACCATTCCGATGGTGAGCCGACCCCGGACGAGGTCGGTCACCTCGTCCACCGCCTGTCCGACCGCCCCGGCGGCGGCGAGCGCGGCGCGGGCGTGGTCGAGTGCCGCCTTTCCGGCGACGGTGAGGGTGGCGGTACGCGCCGAGCGGTCGAACAGTTCGGCACCGACCTCACGTTCGAGCTGGCGGATCTGGGCGCTGACGCCGGACTGGCTGATGTGTACGCGCTCGGCCGCTCGGGTGAAGCTCTGCTCCTCGGCCACCGCGACGAAGTACTCGAGCTGCCTCAATTCCATGACCGGAAATTCTAGCCACCAGTAGAAGCATCTGTTGGACTTCTGGTTCGAGGTTGCCCAGGCTGGTCGAGTCGAAGCCACACAGGCCAGGAGAGATCGATGCCGGAGTACGAGAAGGCCATGCGCCCCGAGGACATCACCCGCTTGTTCGTCGAACGGTCGAACGCCGGTGACGCGGCCGGAGTCGCCGCGTTATACGAGGAGGACGCGGTGTTGGCGTACCCGCCCGGCGGTCGGACGGTGGGCCGGGAGGCGATCCGCAGTCTGTGGGAAAAGGTGTTGGACAACCGTCCCCGCTTCGAGCCGGAGGATCCGCTACCGACGTTGATCAGCGGCGACATCGCCCTCACCTCGACCCCACCGAGGGACGGGGCCGGTGCCCGTGCACAGGTCCTCCGACGCCAGTCCGACGGGAGTTGGCTACGCCTGCTCGACCGACCCGAGTTCGTTCCCCCGACCCGCTGAACCACCCGCCCCGAGGAACGTAGGTACCGACATGCGCAAGTGGCTGCCACTGACGACGATCTGCCTGGGTACGTTCATGCTGCTGATCGACGTCACGATCGTGAACGTCGCCCTGCCCGACATGGTCGGCGACCTGGACGCGTCCTTCGGTGCCCTGCAATGGGTGATCAACGCGTACGCGCTCGCGCTGGGCGCACTTGTGCTCGGCGCGGGCTCGATCGCCGACCTCGTCGGGCACCGCCGCACGTACGTCGCCGGGCTCGTGATCTTCGCGGCCTCGTCACTGCTCTGCGGGCTCGCCCCCAACCCGGGTGTGCTGATCGCCGCCCGTACGGTGCAGGGCATCGGCGCGGCGGCCATGTTCGCGACCACGTTCGCGTTGCTCAACAGCACCTACGCGGGCCGCGAGCGGGGCAGCGCGTACGGCATCTGGGGCGCCGTCTCGGGCGCCTCGGCCGCCGTCGGCCCGATCCTCGGCGGTCTGCTCACCGACGGCGCGTCGTGGCGTTGGATCTTCTTCGTCAACCTGCCGATCAGCGCGATCGCCATCACGCTCTGCCTCACGATGCTCGGCGACGGCCACCGGACCGGCCGGGGCAGGGTGGACATCGCCGGCATGGCCAGCTTCACCGCCGCGGCGGCCTGCGCGACGTACGCGCTGATCCGGGCCAACGAGGACGGCTGGTCCGATCGTGGAGTCTGGTGGCTGCTCATGCTGGCAGGGCTGCTGCTGGCCGGGTTCGTCGCGATCGAGGCGCGCTCACGACACGCGATGTTCGACCTCGGACTGCTGCGAAACCGATCGTTCGTCGGGGTGCTGCTCGCCGGACTCCTGATGACGTTCGCGGCCTTCGCCGTGTTCACGTACACCTCGATCTGGCTGCAGTCGGTGCTGGGAATGAGCGCGATCGGTGCCGGGCTCACCGGCGTGCCGATGTCCGTCACGGCGTTCGGTGTCTCGGCCGTCCTGGGCCGGATGCTGCACGGCCGGCGGCCGGATCTGGTGATCGGCGCGGGGCTGTTCTTCATCGGCCTCGGCTGCCTGATCACCGTCGCGCTCGTGCACGGTTCGGCGACCTGGCCGGCGTTGATTCCGGGACTCGCCGTGATCGGCGTCGGCGTCGGCCTGGCGACACCCATCCTCGGTTCGGTCTCCATGTCCCTGGTGCCCGCCGAGCGTGGCGGCATGGCCGCCGGTGCGGTCAACACCACCCGTCAGCTCGGGTTCGCCTTCGGCGTCGCCGCGTTGGGCAGCGTCTTCGCCGCCCGCGCGGAGAGCAGTCTCTCCGCACACGGCGTCCCGGACGCGCAACAGACCGCGCACGCCATCGCCGGCGGACAGACGCCCGCCCTGCTGCACTCCGCCCCGGCAGAGGGCCGACAGCTCCTCGACAGCGCGGCGCACGCCGCCTCGGTTACCGGTGTCCAAGCGACCTTCGCCGTAGCCGGAGTCGTCGGCATCCTCGCCGCCCTGCTCGTCGTGATCCTCATGCGACCCGTCCGGGCCCGCGCCATTCACGAGGACGAGCTTCCGCCCGTGCCGCAGCCGACCCGCCCCTGACCCCGGTCAGCGTACGAACTCGATTTTCCGCATGTGATCGGGATAGAGGTTGACCCTGCCCGTGTCGGGGTTTCCGATGAATTCGCAGCCGGCGTCGATCGTCCCCTGGAGATTTTCGCCCGAGGTCAGGACGATGCGGACATCCGCTCTGCCGCCGAATGACAACGCGACATCGGAGCGCAGGATGTCGATCGACACCATCTGCTCGAACGCGATGTTCTGTCTCTGATCGAAATACACGCCACCGCCGCCGTTGATGCAGAACCCCATGGTACGGGCGGGCATCCGGATCGTCGTGCCCTCAGTGGTGGTCCAGACGGCCTCCGCCTGGGACCACGGTTCCTCTGCTACCGCCCCGGTGACCGAGGCCGACGTGGCGGGACGCCCGGTCGTTCCCGTTGCCGTGACTCCCGGAGGCCGTTCGTCCCCGCCACCGATGATCCCCAACTGCAGCAGTACGGCGAGCAGTCCGCCGACCCCGGTGATGATCGCCGCGACGGCGGCGAGGATGCCGGGGGCGGAGGAATGCCAGAAGCCCCGTGTCCGTGGTTCGTCGCCCAGAGTCATCGTCGACGGTGTCCTTTCGTTCGTCACACGGTAAGCCGCTGAGCCGCCTGGCACTGTCAGCTATGCGAGAGCATCGGCCGTCCAGCCCTCCGGTGACGATTCTCGTCCGTAATGGGCGCCGTTCATAGACTGAGGCCGCATTGTTGACGCATTCCATTGGAGGATCACTCCCGTGACCGCACCGGAACCGGCACCGACATCGGACGAGGACGTGTCGCGGTCGCACGGCGCGTACCGGTCTCCCCGGGTGTGGTGCGGTCCGAGAAGTCGCTCGTAGTGATCGATCACGCTTCAGTGTCCCGGTCCCGACGTCTCCGGACGCTCGATCCGGGTCGGGTTGCCGCGTTCGAGTTCGTCGTGGATGCGCCACCGGGCGGTGATGACGGCACGTCCCGACGCCTCGTCGCCGTACTCGATGCGCTGCCGTAGTCGCCGCATGGCGATGCCGCGATTGAGGCTGAACTGCCGCTCGGTGTCGACCACGACGACGATCCCCGAGGGGCGGTGGGTTGCCCGCACCGCTGTGCTGGCCTTGTTGCGGTGTTGACCGCCAGGACCGCCGGTGCGGCAGGCGACAATATCGACATCCGACTCGGAGAACCCCGTACGCGGGGTGTCGACCTGGCACGGTCGGGCGGTGACGTACCAGTTCTTCCTGCCGGTTTCGGACCGGTAGGGACTGGGGGCCTGCCAGCACAGGGTCCCGGTCCACGACGCGGCGAACACCTCGGCGCCGGGCCCCGCGATCCGGACCAGGACCGATCGATGGGTCCCCGGCCGGTCACCGGGGACGGTCTCGACCCGATGGGTCGTCAGGTTCTGCCGGGCGGCCTCGGCCTCCAGCCGGGACAGCAGCCGGGCCAGGGCCCAGGCACACTCCTGTGGGCCGCGCCCGGCTGTCATGAACAGGTGGACGGTCACGACCGGCCTCGCTTGCGACGCTGCTCGCGACGATCACGTTCAGGAGTGGAGCCGAGATCGGGCGTCTTGTAGGTGACCAGGGGGACCGTGGTGGCCACGGGCGTGGCCAGGTCGTGGTCGACGAGGTCGGCGATCACCTGCTCGATGCGTTTGTACGCCCCCGGTGCCTCCTCGAAGAGAAGTTGACGGTCACCGCACACCACCAGCGATCCCATCGGCGTACGGCGCAGCTCCTCGACCGTGTGTTTGGCCCGGCCCCGGCGCAGGGCGTCGGCGCGCGACATCTTGCGGCCCGCGCCGTGCGCCACGGAATGGTTGGCCTCCGGCCCGGCGTGGGCGGCGACGAGGTAGGAATGGGTGCCTCGGGTGCCGGCGATGAGCACGTCGCGGCCGTCGCCGGGCGCGGCCCCCTTGCGGTGCAGGTAGACCCCGTCGCGGAGTTCGACCAGGTTGTGGCACTGGTCGACGATCGGCTCGGTCGGCTCGGCGCCGAGCGCGTGGGCGACCCGGGCGGCCAGCAGCCGCCGGTTGAACGAGCCCCAACGGACGGCGCCGTCATGCATCGCCAGGTACCCGGCCGGGTCGGGAGTGGGGCCCGCCCCGTGGACCTCGGTGTGTGCTCGCAGGATCCGTTCGCCCAAGCCCCGGGAACCGCTGTGCACGATGAGTACGAGGTCACCGGCGGCGAGACCGAGACGGATCGCCTGGTCCGGCTCGAAGACCGTCCCGATCCGTGCCAGCTCGACGAAGTGGTTGCCCCGGCCGACCGTGCCGAGACCCTCGATGTGACCGGCGGGGATCTCGCCATCCAGCACGGCCCAGGCCGGGTCGTCGGCATCCTGCTCGGGGTCTAGCGCGCGGTCGAGGTCGGGGAAGCGGGCGGCCAGCTTCTCGGGCACGGCGCGCTTGAGCTTGAGGGGGAACACGGCGATGCCGCAACCGATGTCGGAGCCCACCAGGAACGGGTACAGCACTGTCGACGCCATGGCGGCCCCGATCGGGGCGCCCTTGCCGGGGTGCAGGTCCGGCATGGCGGCGACGTGGATCATGCCGTCGAAGGCGGCCACCTGCCGGCACTGCGCGACGGCGTCGGACTCGATCCAGCTGGTGGGGGAGGCGAAGACGGTGACGGTGGCCGGTCCGGTGGGCAGCGTGGACTGCGGCAGGGTGTCCTGCCGGGAGTGTTGCACAGACAAGGACGATCTCTTCCCTGGGAAGGGGGCATGGACGGATGGCATTGCGGCACGGTTCGGTGCCGTGGGCCTGGGAGTGTCAGGGGTGCTGTCCGTCAGAACGTCATGGCATGACCTTGCCGGAATCCGCGGGACCAAGGCAAGCGATTTTCGGGCGTCCGGGCGCCGGGACGCGTTTCATCCCCGGTCGGCTACGGCG
Organism: Micromonospora pisi; assembly: GCF_003633685.1. Taxonomy (NCBI): domain Bacteria; kingdom Bacillati; phylum Actinomycetota; class Actinomycetes; order Micromonosporales; family Micromonosporaceae; genus Micromonospora; species Micromonospora pisi. The sequence continues at coordinate 7,651,477 of NZ_RBKT01000001.1, forward strand.
GGTTGCCGTACCAGGGGTGTCCGGCCTCATGTGATCGGCAACTCCGCGGGGAACGGGCCGGGTACGCCGATACGGCTGGGTCAGCTCGCGAGCAGGTGATCCAGTGGCCGTGGCACCTGGTCCAGGTCGAGGGCGCGGACGAGGGCGCGGGCGTAGCGGGCCTTACGACCGCTGGTGGTGCCCATGAAGCGGCGCAGTTGCCGGTCGACCGCTCGCCCGCGCTGCGCGGGCTGGTTCTGGAAGACCCGGAATCTGGCCAGATCCTGTTCGGCCGCGAGCACGCGCTCAACGCCCGAGGTGCCAAGCGCCCGGATCAGTTCGTCCTCCAGGTCGGCCACGCATACGTAGAAGCCGAGCGCCTCCATCGCGGACCGGGTCAGGCCGGTGCCGAGGCCAGTCTGCTCCAGGCCACGCCGGAAGTAGCCCTCCTCCGCCTCGTCGCAGAGCCCTCGCACGTTCACGGCGAGCCCGGTCGCGCCGAAGATCCGCAGAAACCGACCGACGCCCATCGCGCCGCCGAGGGAGAGGACGCACACACCCTCGTCAGCCAGATCACGGTTGCGGCGGGCGGCCAGCGCCTCCACCGCGCTCTGGTCGCTGACCCCTTCGACGAGCACGACCGTGGACAGGCCGTCGCCGGCCAGTTCGCGGGCGACCGTGGCGGCGGCCGCGGAGTCCGTGCCGCCGGCCGCCCATCTGCCGACGGCGACTCGGAAACGATCTGGTTCTCGCACGGATCAGAGTCTGGCAATGGCAGGTCGGGGCCGCCACCGGAATTTTGTGGACGTGGACGGCGGTTGATCGTCGCGCCGTCGCGCCGGCCCGGTGTCCATCGTGCCCGGCGGGGCAGGAGCCCGGAAATCGCCCGCAATTCATGCGTTCTTCTCGTGTCTGGACATTGACCCCCAGGACGGCTTTGTGAAATATAGATGATCACGCGTGGGTCGACGGACCGGCCAGCGCGCGTCGATTCCAGGAAAGGCGAGGAATGGCACACACGTCATCGCCGTCTGCCATGCCGGGGTCTCCCTCGGTGTGGTCCTCCGGCACGTTCGTCAGGCGTCAGCGTCGTCTTCTGTCCCGGATCGTGGCCGGGGTGGCCGCGCTCGGGGTCATGATCCCCGCGACGGCGGCGTACGCCGATTCGCTGCCCAACCTGCCGGCGAACGCCGGAGGGTACGAAGCATCGTTCTCGCCCGCCTACGACTACGACACCGACGGCTGCTACGCCGTGGCGGCCATCAGCCCGGACGGCACGATCAACCCCGGACTGAACACCACCGGGGCCATCAACGGCAGTTGCCGGGACCAGTCGGATCTGGACAGGTCGCAGACGTACGCCCGGTCGAAGTGCAACAACGGCTGGTGCGCGATCGTCTACGCCAGCTACTTCGAGAAGGACCAGGCGGTGCACGGGAGCGGCCTCGGCGGACACCGGCACGACTGGGAGCACGTCATCTCCTGGGTCAACCAGGCGTCCAACCAGGTCGAGTTCGTGACCACCACGCAGCACAGCAGTCAGCGGACCTACACCCGTTCGCAGGTGCGTTTCGACGGAACGCACCCCAAGGTCGTCTACCACAAGGACGGCGCGTCCACGCACTTCTTCCGGCTCGCGAACGGCAACGACGAGCCGCCGGAGAACCACTACCACGGCTGGCGTTACCCGCCCACGGTGGACTGGAACGGGTGGCCCAGCGCCCAGTTGCGGGACAGACTGATGAGCGCCAACTTCGGCTCCGCGACTATCAAGATCAAAGATGGTTCCTTCGAATACCTGCTCAACGTCTCCAAGCCCGCCGGGATACCGTTCAACCCGCAGGGCTGAGCCGGGCGGCCGTCGGACGGCCCACGTGCAGACGTCGGTCGTCCGGTGGTCGGGGCGCGTCGTTCGCTACCACGCTATCGTCGCCGCCATGCCCGAACTGATCGCGCCCACCGTCCGCCTGCACACCGCCTGGCTCGAGGCGCATCAGGAGTGGGGCCCCGGCCGCCACGAGGACGGGTTCGGGCTGCGGCCGTCCGACGAGGTGGACTCACCGGCGGGGTTCGCGGCCTGGGTGGCCCGGCTGACCGACGAGTCGAACCCGGCACAGCCGCTCGACACCGACCAGGTGCGTTGCACGTACCGATGGATCGTCGAAGGCGACCGGGTACTCGGGGGGATCGCGCTGCGGCACGGGGCCAACGATCCCCGGCTCCAGGTCATCGGTCACATCGGCTACGGCATCCGGCCGTCCGCGCGTCGGCGAGGGCTGGCCACCTGGGCGCTTGGCCGAATGCTCGACGAGGCTCGTGCGCTCAGCCTGGACCGGGTGCTGATCGTCTGTGCGGTGGACAACGTCGCCTCTGCCAGGACCATCGAGCAGCACGGCGGCGTACGGGAGGACCTCCGGGAGACGGAGCTCGGCCCCGCGTGGCGGTACTGGATCGCGATCTAGCGGCACTGCCCATCAGCCGGCTGTCCCCGGCTCGATGCCGATCCGCGCCAGCGCCTCGTAGGTGAGCGCGAGGACGCTCCGCCGGTCGATCGGTCACGCGGCCACCGGCCGGTGCGTCAGGTGGCGGTCGGCATCCATCCGTCGAGCAGCGTGGGGTCGGCCACGGCGGACTCGACCTGACGCCGCTCCTCCGTGGTCAGGACGAGTTGGCTGAGCCTGGCGCCCCACTCCGGCACTCGCTGCGGCTCCTCCAACGCCGTCGACAGCTCGATGAGCACGGCCAGCGCCACCGCCTGCTCCACTGCTGGCGCCGAGTCGCCGTGGCGGCGCAACCCCGAGTTCAGCGCGCGGAGAGCGGCCCGGTCGTCCTGCTTGAACTCCTGCAGATTCCGGGCGTTGTCCAGGACCCGGGCAAGCCCCTCGAGCTGCTTGGAGCCGCCGTACTCCAGTGTTTCCGGCTCGTCGCGCTGAATAAAGACGATCGAGTTTCCGGACGGGTCCATGACGGTGAACCGGGTGGCGCCGGGCCGGTACCGGGTGATCCGGGGGAGCCCCTTGGAGAGCACTTTCCCGTACGTGTGTCGCATCGCCTCGGTGAACGCGGCGTGGTACGGCGCGACCGCGTCGACCATCACCAGGCAGCCGCCGGTGTTCTCCACCGACGGGTCCACGCCGCTGGCCGCGCGCCCGTAGTGCAGTGCGAACCCGCTCCACCGGAACGCCAGGTACAGATAGGGCTTCGTCTGCTCGTAGGCCACGGCGAAGCCAAGGGCGCGCCAGAAGGCCAGGGTTTCGTCCGGTGCCACGCAGGGCAGCAGCGGCACGGTGCTCTCGTTCGGCTGGATTTGGTCCTCAGACATCGTCGGCGCCTCAATGTTCGAAAGGGCGGGCCAGGCAACAGTCTGCCAAATCCGCGGCCAGCTCGCACATGGCGAACCCGACCGGCGCCGTCCACCGAGGCCGACGCCCCGATACTCGGTGACAAAGGCGTAGACCAGGTTGCCCGTGCCGCAAAGGGCCGACGTTTGCCGCCTGTCGAGGAAAATTAGGAACCGCCGGCTGACAGGTGCGATAGCCCGTCCGATCTGCGGTAAGGACATGAAGCGTCGCCGTTACAGAGCTGTAGCGGTTCTATTGCCGAGGCGTGCCAATCGCCGAACGCCGTCAGGACAATCCGCGGGTGCAATGGTCAGCAGGTAACCGGGCGATCCGCCCGGTCGCGATGGAAAGGCGCCCTGATGACAGCCCAGCCCCCACGACCGGCCCCACATCGGCGAACGGCTCTCGCTGTCGCCCTCGTCTCCATGCTGTCGCTCGGTGCGGCCGGCTGTGCCGCAGTGGACAAGGCTCACTCGATCGTGGGCCACGCCGCCGCGGCCGGCCCCGAGCTGACCGTTGCCAATGGGTATATCCCGGATGGGCAGTCGGTGTCGCCGTTCGCCAACGACGTACCCGCCATCGCCAAGCTCGACCCGGACCTCCGGGCGGCGATACAGCGGGCAGCGCGCGACGCCGCCGCGGATGGGGTGCAGATGGGGATCAACAGCGGTTGGCGTAGCAAGCGCCTCCAGCAGAACCTGCTCGATGAGGCGATCAGGAAGTACGGCAGCAAGCAGGAGGCCGGCAAGTGGGTCAACACCCCCGACAAGTCCAGCCACGTCTTGGGCAAGGCGGTGGACGTCGGACCGACTGACGCGGACAGCTGGCTCAGCCAGCACGGCAACGACTACGGCCTCTGCCAGACCTACAACAACGAGATGTGGCACTACGAGCTGGCGGTGGCGCCAGGGGACACCTGTCCACAGCCGCTCGCGCCCGACGGGATTTGATCTTGCCTGGTCGTGAATCCACGCCCTAACCATGCGCGCCCTCCGGAGTTGGTGGTGCATCACGACCGACCGCTTCGCCTTGTCGCTGCCCCTGCCCTGTCGGCTGGGTATCAGCGGGCCGACCGTTCGATGCCACGCCGAACGAGACCGCGAACGACGGGAAGGGTGATCGCCCGGATGGTCATTTCACTGCTCCAGACGTGGAACCGGCTGGGTGGCGCGTACTGGTGCATTCCCCGGCGGGCGAGTGCCTGCCGCCTGGAGACCTCCGGGCGCAGATCAGCTTCCCATTCGGCCAGTGCCGCCGGGATGTTGTCGCCGTGCTGCCGCAGGGCGGCGCCGAGCTGATCGGCGCCGGCAAGCGCGAGGGCCGCGCCGTGTCCGGCGAAGAGCGTGACGCACCAGGCCGCGTCTCCGAGCACCACCACCCGACCGCTGCTCCATTGCGGCATGACGACCTGGCTCACGGCGTCGAAGTAGGCGCCAGCCGGGTCCTTCTCAAGATGGCGGATCGCGTCCGGCACGCTGCCGCCCAGATCTCCGAACGCCGTACCGAGCGCGTCCACCGGCCCGCGTCCGAGTTCGGCCCCCGGTTGCGCGCACCGGTAGGTGAAGAACGCCGACGAGCGTTGCGGGCCCAGGTTGACCATAGCCGCGGTGCGTCCCGGGCCGATGAACGTGGTGGCGGACGGCTCCGGAACCCCCGCCACCGGGTGGGGCAGGGGAAAGGCACCCACGATGTACGGCAGGTCGACCCGGAAGCCTGCGCCGAACACTGCCGTACGGGTGGTGGAGTGCACGCCATCGGCGCCGACCAGGAGGTCGACGTGCTGCACGGTGCCGTCGCTCAGCGCGACCCGTACCAGGTCGGTGTCCTGGTCGATGGAGGTGACGGTGGTGCCGAAGCGGATCTCGGTGCGGTCGCGCACGGCTTCGTAGAGCGTGGATTCGAGGGTGCCGCGGAACACGGACAGCGCCCGTTTGCCGAGGGCGGCCTCGGCGAGGGCGGTTGGCACGGTGAACTTGGGACGTCCGTCGGCGCGGGTCAGTACGGTCGTGAACAGGCCCAGGTTGTGGGCGGAGAGCACGGGGAGCAGGCCGAGGCGCTCGGCGGCGTCGTAACCCGGTCCGAGCAGGTTCACCATGTAGCCGCTGCTGCGCCGGGTCGGGGCGCGCTCCACCACGATGGTGTGCCATCCGTCCCGTCCGAGCCGCAGGGCGGTGGCCAGCCCGGCTATGCCCGCGCCGACGATCACTGCACGCTTCATCCCACACTCCCGCTCGGCCAGAATGGGCATCTGCTCAAACGAGTATGAGCGCTTGTTCATTCTGACGCAACGTCGACTCCGTCAGCGCCTAGACTTCGGGCATGCCGCGCGGAGTCGCCATCCCCGAACCCAGACAGCACCTCTTCGCCGCTCTCGAACAGGTGATCGCGAAAGACGGGCCGAGCCGGCTCACCGGCCGTGCCGTGACGCGCGAAGCCGGCGTGGCCACCGGGCTGCTCTACGCACACTTCGCGAACTTCGACGACTTCCTGTGCGGTTACGGGGTCGACCGGACCTTCCAGATCTCCAGCGAGGTGGCCGGCCTGCCGGGGCGGGCCGGGTCCGGCACGGTCGCCGGGAATCTGTTTGACGCGGTCCTGGCGACACCGCCGCGCACGCTGCTGGCGTTGACCCGGCTGATGGTCTTCCGGCCGGACCTGGTCGCGAACATCGAAGCGGTGCTGGGAACCGGAACTGCCGGCCTGCAAGCGGTCGAGCGCGCCATCGCCGGCTATCTGACCGCCGAGCAGCAACTCGGACGGGTCCCCACGGAGGCCGACACCGAGGCGCTCGCCCTGGCGGTGGTCGGCGTGCTGCACCACGTCGCACTCACCGAGGAGACCGGCTCAACGGCGCAGACCCGTATCCGTCGGGCCATGGCCACACTCACGGACGGCTTCCCGGCCGTCGCTTCCTAGCTTTCGTTGATCAGTGAGCGGCGAGGGTCGCTGAGGACAGCGTGCCGGTGACACCCGCTGTTAAAATCGCCGCCATGATGTGCCCTGCAACGGGAGGGCACGCCTGGGGCCTTGGCCGGCCGGATAACGGCAGTCGCAGACTGCCAGGGAAGGATTCGTCCAATCATCCCTAGGCCGAGGACGTGGGCCGCTTGGCTCCGTTGTGCTCATTACAGAGGGTGAGAACGCAAGGAGCAAGTGGTGGCGGGCGACCTTCCGAACGCTTCGGCAGACGAGACGGACAACGAGGACGCGGGCCGTCGGGGCAGGAAAGCGACGCCGCCGAACCCGGACGGCGGTCCCGTCGCGGCGTTCGCCCATGAACTCTGGGATCTCAAGCGCCGCGCTGGCGACCCGTCATACGCCGCGATGCGTACCAGACTCGGCGCGGCGGTGTCGCGGTCGTCTCTGTCCGCAGCGACCCGCGGGACCGCACTCCCGAGCTGGGAGACGACCTGGGAGTTCGTCCGGGTCCTGGCGGTCGACACGCTCGGTGCCGACGCGGACGACACCAGACGGGAATGGTGGGCTCGCTGGAAGGCCGCCGGTGCCGCCGAACCAGGAGGTGCCAACGCACCACCTCAGGTGCCTGCACCGCCCGGGGAGGCTCCCGAACCCCAGGCAGCGGGAACCCCTCCCAGACCCGTTGTCCGTCTGACCTTTACCCAGCTGACCGCGGCCGTTGTCGCGGCCCTGGTCGTGGTCGCCAGCGTCGGACTGCTGGTCGGTTGGTCGTTCGCGCCGTCTGCCGAGCCCGCGCCGGAGTCCACGGTCGACAACGCCCATCTCGATGACGCCGCTTTCGAGGGTGACATCACCATCCCGGACGGCACCGTGGTGACTCCTTCCCAGGTGTTCACGAAGGTGTGGCAGCTTCGCAACACCGGGCAGGTCCGGTGGGAGGGCCGTTATCTGACCCGGATGAACACCACCGAGTGTTCGGCGCCCGGCATGGTGCCCATCCCGACCACTGATCCCGGCGAATCAGTGCGGATCACGGTGCGGGTCACCGCAAGCCCCACGCCTGCCCACTGCAAGATCTACTGGAAGGCAACCGACGCCTCGCGGCGCCTACTCTTCCCCGACAAGAATCCGATCTTCCTTGACGTGACCGTACGCGAGTAAAAACGACCCATACCGGGAAACCGCTGCGAACCCTGTAGGCCAGGGCCCCCGTCTGGCCTGCTGTGGGGTAGGCAGCGAAGCCCCGGCGGTGAGAAGTCATTGGACGGACTCCCAATTACCGGAGCTTCGCTGCCCTGCATGCCGACCAATCGGGTCACGTCAACCCACGGACGCAACAGTCCGGGGTCTGTGTGCCGTATCGATCAGTCGCCGTAAGGGTTCTGAATCGAGACGTGGACGTGGTCATAGTGACCGCCGGTCACACCGGATCCGGCCGTGTACGTGCGCCAGCCCTCGGACGAGCGGGCGACGCTCCAGATCATGCCGTCCCAGATCACGTAGCGGACATCCAGCTCGCTGGCGTACTTCTGCAGCCACCGGGCCAGCTTCCAACCCTGCGCTTCCTGCGCCGCGTTGGGGTATGACCCGATCGCGTCCGAGATCGTGCAGTCCAGGGCGTTGCCGGTGTTGTGGTTGGTCGTCGAGGCCTCGTAGCTGCGGTAGTCGCCCACCCAGCAGTGGGTCTCACCGGTGAGGTTGGCGATCTGGTTGTCGACGAACTGGGTGCGGTCAGTGGCGTTCGGTGCCCGGCTGGCCGCCGACGGGTGCGGGTTGGACGGCGGTGCCGGGTAGGGACCCGGGTCCTCGCCACCGCCACCACCGCCACCGCCGCTGGTTCCGCCGATCCGGTGGGAGGCGTTCTCGTTCTTGATGCCCGCGTTGAGGTTGACCTTCCCGCCGGCCGGGATCGTCTGGCTGGCGCCGGCGTACCCGCTGTTGTAGAACACGGTCACCGACTGGCTGGTGCGGTTCCACGCCGCCGCGGCGTTGTTCTTCACGCACAGGCCCTGACCGTTGCCCGCGCTCTTGAACTCGTAGCAGGTCGGCTGGCTGTCGCCGTAGTTCGAGACCGACGTCGCGAAGTCGGACACCGAGCCCTGGTGGTCGCTGTTGTAGTACAGGCAGAACTCGTCGTCGTGACACACCCCGTCACGAGCCGCCGCCGGGGCGCCGAACCGGTGGGCGGCGTTCTCGTTCTTGATACCCGCGTTGAGGTTGACCTGGCCGCCTGCCCCGATCGTCTGGCTGGCGCCGGCGTACCCGCTGTTGTAGAACACGGTCACCGACTGGCTGGTGCGGTTCCACGCCGCTGCGGCGTTGTTCTTCACGCACAGGCCCTGACCGTTGCCCGCGCTCTTGAACTCGTAGCAGGTCGGCTGGCTGTCGCCGTAGTCGGAAATCGATGTCGCGAAGTCGGACACCGAGCCCTGGTGGTTGCTGTTGTAGTACAGGCAGAACTCGCCTGTCTCACAAACCCCGTTACGAGCCGTCGCCGCGTAGGCGGGGACCGCGCCGAAGAATGCGCTGATCAGCGCGCCGATCAGCGCGACGAGAGTGAATCTCTTTAACACTACACGCCCTTCTTCACCTCTGCGGAATACGATGAAAGGCACCGAACCGCCACTTCGGAGAGACGATGCCGCGGGAAGGACGTTAGCGGCGGGTTGTGGCCAGCCCGACGATGCAATGACCAAACATTAGCTCTGGTCATTTGGTCAAACCTGCGCCCCAGGCGGGACCACGTCGGTCCGCGTCGGTCGCAGAGCGGGCCCAGCCGGTGCCTCGACCACGAACCTTCATGGCGGCCGCCGTCGTGATCCAGGGGACCGGGGCCGGGCCCTGGTTTGCCAACCGATGCTCCGGAGGCAGAATGGGTGGCCACCCTTGAAGATCCAGCGGGAAGGCGCGCGGTGAACCTGTTCCAGGACAGTCGCTACGAGTACCTGTACCCGCCGACCGGCGAAGGGATCTACTGCGTCGGCAACGCGGCCGAGTGTGATCACCTGACGTACGACGGCACGGCGGTACGTATTCCGTGGGCCGGTGCCCCCGGCCCGGATGAGCTGTCCAGAATCCGTTCTCTGCAACTGTTGCCGACCGTGGCGCAACTGGCCCGGGGGAGCCTGCCGACGTTCCTGCCCCGGCTGCCGGCGGTGCGATCGGTGTCGATGCCGAGCGGGCTGCTGCCCCGACTGGACGTCGGCAACGCACCGCCGGGCCTGGCGATGCTGATGGTCGTCGACAAGGCCGACGCGCCGGCACCGCGTACGAAAATCGAGCTGGACGCCGTCCTGCCCGACCTGCGTGGGCTGATGTTCCTGGCCCCGGCGGCGAAACCGAACCTGATGGACTTCGTGGATCCCCTGCCGTCGGCGTTGGAGTTCCTCCACCTGGAGGCGAACGGACGGCTTGCGACGCTGGAGCAGCTGCGGGCGCTGGAGCGGCTGCGCCACCTGGAACTGGTGCGGGTACGCGCTTTCGACGTCTTCGACCACATCCGCTCGCCGTTGCGGGTGCTGGAGATCGGTGGGGCACGTCAGGGCTTTCCCATCGAGCGGCTAGCCACCGTCGCATCCCTGCGGAGCGTACGGCTCAACGGTGTCTACACGGAGATCGACTGTGCGATCTTCCGGGACCTGCCGGAGCTGGTCGAGCTGGACGTGTTGAACTGCAACCGGGTCGGCAACGTCGAGGCGCTGCTGGACTGCCCGAAGCTCACGAGTGTGCGGCTTCTCAACTGCAAGAGGCCGTTCGACACGCGTACCCGGGCGATGTTCCGGGATCGGGGTTTCGCCCGTCTGGACATCGACTTTGCCTGACGGCCGTTCGGTCGATACGGTCTGCGCCAATGACATCAGTGATTCTGCAACGCGTTCTCGCGGTCATCCTGCTGCTGATCGCGTTCCTGGCCCTGGCCGCCTCGAAGGCTTTTCCGTTCCTGGACGACATCCCCGGCGTGGCGAAGTCGGCGATCGCGGTCGCGGGAGCGGCGTGCGGACTGACGGGCGTATGGCTGTGGTTGCGAAAGACGCCGGACCAGCCGTAGGCGTAACGCGAACGGCCCGGGCCGGTGCCATCGAACGGGCCGGTACGGGCGACCTCCCCGCCACTGCGTCCGACCGCTCGACCACCCGCTGGCCTCAGCGGGAGCCGGTGCCCGCCGCCCACATCTCACGGGTCATCTCGTACTCCACCTCGCCCAACTCGGCGTCGGGCAGCGGATCGTCCCAGGTCGGGTGATAGGTGCGTACGTATCGCATGCCGACGGCCTCCATGACCCCGCGAGACCCGGTGTTCACGGCCATGGTCTGCGCGATGACCCGGGACTGACCGACGGTGTCGAAGGCGTGCCGCAGCAACGTACGGGATGCCTCGCTCGCCAGGCCCTGCCGCCAGTAGCGGCGGACGAGGCGGTAGCCCAGGTCGCTGACCGTAGGGTCGTCAGGCTGATCGGGACCGTGCGCCGGTGGAAGCATCATGAGGCCGATGAATTCGCCCTCGTCCGCCCGTGCTGGCGGCGTGGAGCCACGCCTGCCGCCGCCAGAGCCGAAAGCCATCCAGTAGCCCAGGCCGTCCACCCTGCCGGCTGAGTCCAGCCGCCGGGTGTGGGACTCGATCACCTCGTCCCTTGACCGGGCCCGGCCAAAGATGAAACGAAGCACCTCAGGATCGGAATCGAGCTGCACCTCGAGTTCGAGGTGCTCATCGGCGAGTGGCACGAGCAGCAGACGAGCGGTACGCAGGATGGGTTGCGGCACACGGTGAACGATCACACAGCGACGGCGACCGCGCGACTCCATTTGCCGCCGGTCAGCGTGGCTTCGGCGTCACCAGGCCGGTCTCGTACGCGGTGATGACGAGCTGCGCCCTGTCCCGTGCACCGAGCTTGCTGAGCAGCCGCCCGATGTGGGTCTTCACGGTGCCGAGCGTCACGTGCAGGTGCTGCGCGATCTCCGTGTTGGACAGCCCACGGGCGATCAGGGTCAGCACCTCACGTTCCCGCTCCGTGATCACCTCCAGTCCGTGCGGCGTACCGGCCGCCGCCAGGGCCTGCCGGGCGAACGTGGCGATCAGTCGCCGGGTGACCCGGGGCGCCAGCAGCGCCTCACCGGCGGCGACCACCCGGATGCCGGCCAGCAGGTCGGCTGCCGTGGCGTCCTTGACCAGGAACCCGCTGGCGCCGGCCCGCAGGGCGGCGTAGACGTACTCGTTCAGGTCGAAGGTGGTGAGGATGAGTACCCGTACGGAGGCGGTCTCCGGCGCCGCGCAGATCTGCCGGGTCGCCTCGATGCCGTCCATGTCCGGCATCCGGACATCCATCAGCACCACGTCGGGCAGGTGCTGCCGGGCCAGCCGCACCGCCTCCGTACCGGTGCCCGCCTCACCCACCGCGACGAAGCCCGGCGACACGTCGAGCAGGGCCCGGAAGCTCTCCCGGATGAGAGCGTGGTCGTCGACGAGGAGCACGCCGATGTCCGAGGAGGACGGCTGACCCGGGGCGGACGGAATCTCCGTCATGCGGTCTCCTCCGTCGCGACGTACGGGATGTCGGCGACGACCTGGAAGCCGCCCTCCGGGCGGGGGCCCGTGACCAGCGTGCCGCCGTACATCGTCACCCGCTCACGCATGCCGATGAGGCCCTGCCCGACGGCCCGGCGGCCCGACGACCGGTGCGCGCGGCCGTCGTCGAGGATCTCGATGTGCACGCCGCCGTCCCGGGCCCGTACCGTCACCTGGCAGTGGCCGGCGTTCGCATGCTTCATCACGTTCGTGAGCGACTCCTGGACGATCCGGAAGACGGTGAGGCCGATTGCCTCCGGCAGGTTGTCAGCGCCGTCCAGGCGCAGATCCACCCGCAGCCCGGCGGATCGTAACCGCTCGGTGAGGTCGGACAGGTCGGCGGTCCCGGGTGACGGGCTGAGTTCGGGGGCCGGATCGGTATCCGAGCGCAGCACGTCGAGCAGCCGTCGGATCTCGGTGAGCGCGGCCCGGCTGGTCCGCTCGATCGTCACGAGGGCAGCCCGCGTCTCCGCGGGTCGTTCCGCCGCGATGTGGTTGGCCACGGTGGCCTTCACCGCGATCAGACTCATGCTGTGCCCGACGATGTCGTGCAGTTCCCGGGCGATTCGCAGCCGCTCGGCGGCCACCGCGTCGAGGGCGAGTTGGCGCGCGAGGCCGGCCTGGATCGTCCGGCGCCACCGGACGATCCGCCCGATGGCCCAGGCCAAGGTCAGCACAGCGGTGACCAGGCCGAGATCGAACACCCACCACAACGGCACCTCACTGTCGGGCGCGTCGGCCGCTACGATCCCCAACCTGTCGTAGAGCCACGCAATGGTGGCTGCCGGCGCGGCGAGGCTGCCGACCAGGGCCACCGATGCGGCGACGGGGCCCGCTGCGCTGGCCGCCGTGTAGAGCGCCAGCCCGACGGGCGCGTAGGTCACCCAGATGACCCCGGTCCCCACGACGCCGGTCGCGGTCGCCGCCGCGGCAACCACCACCACGCAGCCGAGCACCGGCATCGGCCACCGGCGGCGGACCGCCAGCGGAAGCCCCACCGCGGCGCCGGTCAGCCAGGCGACCCATCCCGGGCCGGTGAAGGCCGGACCCGGCGGGTCGAGTGTGGCGCTCGCCGCCAGATACGCCAGCACCACCGCGACCGTGGTGTCCACGACGGTGCTGCGAAGCTCTGATCCGGTCGGCCGTGGCCGGCTTTGGTCCTGCCTGGAACGCATGCGCCTCACGCTATAGCGGCGGCCATGACGGCGCGTATGACCGTGGTATGACACGGATTTCCGACCCTGGTCAGACGCGCGGGCCAGCCCACCCTTGAAACCATTTTCCTATGATCGTGGTGAAAGAGCTGACCAAACGGTACGGATCAACGCTGGCACTGGACCAGTTGTCGTTCGAGGTCCATCCGGGGCTGGTGACGGGTTTTCTCGGTCCGAACGGGGCCGGCAAGTCCACCACCTTACGAATCATCCTCGGCCTGCACCGACCGACCTCCGGCGAGGCGTTGATCGACAACCGCCGGTACGACCGGATCCGCCGCCCGCTGCACGAGGTGGGCGCGGTGCTCGACGCCGATGCCGCCCACCCGGGTCGTACCGCCTTCCACCATCTCGCCTGCCTGGCCCGGAGCAACGGCATCGGCAAGGCCCGGGTGACGGCGGTCCTGGAGCAGGTCGGCCTGGCGAGCGTGGCACACAAACGGGTGGGCGGATTCTCGCTCGGGATGCGTCAGCGCCTCGGGATCGCCGGCGCGCTACTCGGCGACCCGGCCGTGATCCTGCTCGACGAGCCCGTCAACGGGCTGGACGCGGCCGGGATCCGGTGGATCCGCTCCACACTGCGTTCCCTCGCCGCGGAGGGTCGCACCGTGCTGCTCTCCAGCCACCTGATGAGCGAGATGGCGGTCACCGTCGACCAGGTGCTGATCATCGGTCGGGGCCGGCTGCTCGAAGCGACCTCCGTGACGGAGATGCGTGACCGGTTCGAACGCGACGTACTCGTGCGGTCTCCGCGTGCGGCCGAACTCGCCCCCATCCTGACCGGCCTCGGCGCGTCCGTCACCGCCACGAAGGACGGTGGGCTCGTGGTGGTCGGCGTGGACGCGCCCACCATCGGCGATGCCGCCGTGACGGCGTCGATTCCCATCCACGGGCTGACGCCCCGCAGCGCCACGCTCGAGGACGTCTACCTGGAGATGACCAGCGAAGCGGCCGACTACCGGGCCGCCGAGAAGGAGGCGGTACGACCGTGACCACAGTGCAAAACAGTCCGGGTACGGCGGACACCCGCAGCACCGACGCGCCGACAGTGCCGTCCTCAGGGGTGTTCCGGGACGCGGTGGCCGCCGAGTGGATGAAGATCCGGACTCTTCGGTCGACGTACGCGTTCCTCGCCGGCGCCGTGGCGGCAACCCTGCTCGGGATGCTCGTCCTGTTCCTCCTCATCGGGTCCTTCGACCAGGCGACAGCGGCCGAGCAGGCGAACTATGAGACAGCCGACCTGACCGTGGTGGTCATGCCGTTCGTGATTTTCTTCGTCGGGTCGATCGGTGGCATGTCGATCACGAGCGAGTTCGGCACCGGCTCCATCGGCCCCGGCCTGCTGGCCGTGCCGCAGCGCCGGGTTCTGCTGGGCGCCAAGGCGACGGTGGCCGGCACGGTCGGCATGCTCTGCGGGTTGCTGTTCGCACTGCTGGCCGCGGTCGGCGCGACCCTGTTGCTGGGCGACCGTCCTGCGCCACTCAACCCCTGGCAGACCTGGACGGACGCGATACCGACGGTGCTCTGCGCGGCGCTCGTCGTGCTCGTCACCAGCATCGTTGCGACGGGTCTGGGAGCCGTGCTGCGCTCGACCGCGTCGACGCTGGTGACCCTGGGCGGCCTCGTCCTGGTGGCCCCGATCTTCGCGCACTTCCTGCCGACGACGTGGCAGCTGCGGTTTGGTTCGATCCTCCTCCCGAACCTGACACCACAGGTCGCGGGCGTCGACAACCCGTACCTGCTGTCGCAGACCGGTGCGGGTGCGGTGCTGGTCGCGTACGCGCTTGTCGCGCTTGGCGCTGGGGCATTGACCTTCGGTCACCGCGACGCATCCTGACTCAACCCCTCGAGGCGGGTCCGGCTGGTCGTCCCGCCCCGCTGCTCGGCATCGTGCTCCGCCGGTCAGGTCGGCGTGGGTGCGAGGAAGTCTCGTGCTCCTCGGAGCCGAGTGGTCAGCCGTGCCTGTGTCCGGGTGCTGTCCAGGCGTACGTCGACAGCACCCGGAAGGTCCGTGTCGGCGCGCCGGCCGGCGGGGAGCGCGGCCTGGTCGAGACCGTCGCGTCGGGCAATCAGCACGCCGAGTTCGTACCGGCTGACGGCGTCGGCACCGGCAACATGGTGGACCCCGGTGTGTGACGATGCCGCAAGTTCGAGTAGTGCCGAGGCCAGGTCGGTGACGTCCACGGGGCATCGCACATCGTCGGTGTAGAGGGCGCCGGTCACGGCGCCGGACGCCAGCGCGTGCACGAGCCGCTCCTGCGGGGAATCACCGTCACCGATGATCAGTGAGGTTCGGGCGATGACGGCGGACGGGGTTATGCCCTTGACCGCGGTCTCCGCCGCGGCCTTGGCGGCACCGTACGGTGTGGTGGGGTCCGGTTGGTGCGTCTCGTCGTAGCTGATTGCCGCACCGGAGAAGACCGCGTCGCTGGACACGTGCACGAGTCGGGCACCGATCGCCGCCGCGGCGAGGGCGACGTGCGTGCCGCCGTCAGCGGTGGTTGCCCAGTCGGACTGCCGGTACGCGGCATTGATGACCACGTCGGGGCGCATCCGCAGGGCCAGCGCTGTGACGTCGTCGCGGCACCGGATGTCGACCATGTGCCAGTCCACGCCAGTGATCGACGGAACGTGAGTGTGGAAGGTGGCGACGACGCGGTGACCGGCGAGTTGGGCCTGACGGGTGACCCTCCGTCCGAGAAGGCCACTGCCGCCGATCACAAGAAGATCCACGAGGCCACGGTAGTGCAACGAGAGGACCGAGATCCTTCGTGACGCCGACTGTCGCCGCTTCAGGTCACGCCGTTCGAGGTGTCGCCGGAGCGAAGCCACCCGGTGGCGTGCTCGACGACGGCGACGGGAACCTCATGGCCGCCGTCGAACTCCTGGTAGGTCACGCTGTAGCCGAGGGTCTGCAGTCGGGGCACCACCCGTCGGCTGCATGGGTCGATGGGTAGGACCCGGTCATTGGTTCCGTGGGAGACGAAGACGCGTGGCTGTCCGTGGGTCACGAGCGGCGCGGCGAAGCCCGGAGAGAACGCGATCACCGCGTCGAACAGGTCGCCGTTGGTCAACCCGAGTGACAATGCGTACGACGCGCCGTCGGAGAAGCCTCCGACCATGATCCGGCTGACCGGGTACGAGTCGAAGACGCGTTCGAGCACCCGGTCGATCCTGCGTACGTCGGGCCCGAAACCGTCGATGATCAGATCCCAGGTGCTGGCCGTCGACTTCGGTGCCACCAGGAGCAGGCGATGCTCGTCCGCGACGGGTAGCAGCAGGTCCAGGGCCTGCCGTGGCGAACCGCCGGCCCCGTGCAGCAGCAGCACCAGGCGGTAGGGCCGCCCATTGGCCGGCGTGGGCGCGTACGTGAGCGCCAGCAGTTCCCCGGTCGGCCCGTCCTGGGTGAGCAGTCCGGTCCGGGCGTCGGCGGACACCGGTGGGTAGGGGCGCACGGACAGGCGCCCGTGCCGGGAATTTTCCTCGGGCTGGACGTGGGGAAGAGCCGGCTCGCTCATACGCCCTCCTCCTTCCGACTTCCTGGCGGTCCGGTCCGTCCGACGGCTTCGCGACGCGCATGCAGTTCAACCCCCGGCGCGGATCGGGTGGTACAGGGCGGTCACGGGCGTGGCGAGACCCGGGTCCAGCGCTCGTCGCGTCGCCCTCCGGTCGCCGCTGTGCAGCGCGGACAGATCCAGGCGTGCACCTCACCGCCCGGCTGGCGGCTCCCGTCGTCGTCCGTCCACTCGCGCGACGCCGCCACCGCCGCCGATTCGCTGGCTCTCATCGGTCCGGTCCTCTCTCCGACGAACCGGCTCGGCCTGACGCGCCGCCTGCCGACCGACGCCGATGCCAGTGTCCGGGCCGGCTGAATACCCGTGGCCGGTGGCACCAAACGGCGGCGTCCCCGACTGTCGGTGACGCTCGCGTTCCCGTCCGCTCTGTTCCCTCGCCCAGGTTCTGTCTCGCGATCATGAATTCGTTCGTAGACACTTCGTGCCCACGGCGGTCAGTCGGCGTCCAGCACCTCGCGCAGCCTTGCCGCGAACTCCTCCGGCTTGCCCGCGTAACCGAAGTGACCACCGAGGAAGCCGCCGTGGTGGCTCGGGAACACCACGGCCTCCTGGCCGAGCAATGTCGCAGTGCCCACGGCCGTACGAGCGGTGTACGTTCCCGTCGACTCCTCGCCGACCGCGATCACGATCCGGGACGGGGCAGCGCTGAGCACACCTGCCTCGGGGCGGTAGTCGCTGATCGCCCACGAGTTCTTCGACAGCAGCGGATCGTCGCGGGTGCCGTCGTCGTCGGTCGGTATGCCGAACATCGCCGGGTCGGGCGCTGGCTGGGCGAAGTAGGCGTCGGTGAACTCGCCCTGCCAGGAAGTCATCGCGATGAACGCGGCCATGCCCGCACCGGTGCCCCCCGCCTGGTACGCCTCGTGAAATCCGGCCCGGGCGCGCTCGGCTGCCGTGGCGTCGGGGAGCACAGCGTTGATCGGAGGCTCGTGCGCCACCAGCGTGACGACGTCACCAGGGTGGGTCGCGACCAGTTCGAGTGCGGTCACCGCACCGCCGCTGCTGGCGAACACGTCGACCGGGCCAGCGCCGAGCGCCTCGATCAGCAGGTGCAGGTCGGTCGCCTGATGCTGCGGGGTGTGGTCGGACCGGCCGTCCTTACGGATGCTGCGGCCCAGCCCGCGCGGGTCGTAGGTGACAACCGTGCGGTCCGTGAAGTACGCGGCGAGCGCTTCGAAGCCCTCCGCCGTCATCGGCTGGCCGATCATGAGCAACGCGGGGCGCCCGCCGGACGGGGGGAGCGGGCCGCGGACGTCGTAGACCAGGTCGACGTCGGGCGTGACGAGGGTGTGCGTCTGGGTATCCGTCATGCCGGTGAGACTACGGCCGGCATCTGACTTTCGGCGGTTCTGTGAAGGTGTCGGTGGTGGGTGGCCCACCTGCAGGTAGGGCAAGATCCAGGCATGGCGTTCGACGGTTTGGCGTACACCGAGACACCGGGTGACCGGGCCGCGAGCTTGCGGGATGATCCGGGATGGGTTGACGAGCAGTTGGGACGCGACGACACCCGGACCGTACCGATGTGGCACGACGGCCCGCTGCTGACAGCAGCCGGTCTGCCGGTCACGCTCACCGGCAGGGCAGGGCGCGCCGTGCTGGCAGTGGCGAGCCAGACAGCCCTGCTGGGTCTGGACGGCACGACGGCGCATTTCGCCGCCGACCTCACCGGCGTCGACGAGGCCCGGGCGTTGCGACTCGCGAACGCGTACACCCGCGCCGACCTGCGTACCCTCGCCACCACCTTGCCGGGCCCGGTCATGGCAATGCTGGCGTACGCGCGCGGCCTGCTCTACTGGAACCGCCATGCCCGGTTCTGCGGGGCTTGCGGCGGGCCGACCGAGAGCACCCATGCCGGCCACGTCAGGATGTGCCACGCCCCGGACTGTCGACGGCAACTGTTCCCCCGGATCGAGCCCGCGGTTATCGCGCTGGTCGAGGGGCCCGGCCCTCAGCCGCGGTGCCTGCTCGCCCGCCACCGGGGCTCAGATCCGGACGGCTTCTCCGTGCTGGCCGGGTTCGTCGAGATCGGCGAAAGTCTGGAGGGCGCCGTACGCCGTGAGGTCGCCGAGGAGGCCGGCGTCGCGGTCGGTGCGGTGACCTACCGGGGCTCGCAGGCATGGCCCTTCCCGGCCGGCCTCATGGTCGGGTTCGTCGCGCAGGCCACCGACGAGACCATCGCCGTCGACGGCGTGGAACTACTGGAGGCCCGTTGGTTCACCCGCGCCGAGATCGTCGACCGCATCGTCAACGGCCCCGGATCGGGCCCGGCCGACTCCATCGGTGGACGGCTGCTGCGCTCCTGGGCTGGCCTCGACCCGACGCCGGAGTGCGAACCGGGGCGGTCCGCATGATCCAGGAGAGCGGGCGTTCGAGGTAGGAAGCTCCTGCCAGCCTGTAACCCCGGTGGCCGACGTGGAAACAGAGTGAGCACTTTCCAACTGGGTTTGCGCAGGTGGAGGCAGGGCGAGGGTGCCGATGGCTGGTTGAGGTGAGGCTCCGGTAAGACGAGCAATCGACCAAGGAAGATGCCCCACCGGGAGCCTCGTTGCTGTCTTACCCCTCTTCGATCGCCCTGTCCAACCGCACGCTCAACCACCTCACCGGCCTGATCCGCACCCACCGCCACCAGCACCGCTCACACTGGCGCCGCCTCAACCCCGGCCAGCAAGCCCTGCTCGCGCTGGCGCATCTACGCAACGGTGACCCGTTCACCCGGCTCGGCGCCGGGTTCGGCGTCGGCACCGCGACCGCCTGGCGCTACGTCCGCGAAGCGATCACCCTGCTCACCGCCGCAGCAGACGACCTGACCGCCGCCATGGCCCGGATCCGCCGGCTGGCCTACTCGATCCTCGACGGGACCCTGATCCCGATCGACCGCGTCGCCGATCAGAAGCCGTACTACTCCGGAAAACACAAGCGGCACGGCGTCAACGTGCAGGTCATCGCCGACCCGGCCGGGCGCCTGGTCTGGGCCTCACCGGCCCTGCCCGGCCGCCACCGCGATCGTGCAAGCCATCCTGGCTCTACACCACATCGAGAACCCGACCTACGGCAGTTGAAGCGCTCACTAGACCGGGACGAAGTTGGCGGCCAACACCCGCCAGTTGCCGTCCTCACGCACCCACAGCCGGGTGTAGCGCAACCGCGCGGACATAACAGCACCGCCCTGAACGGCATCCACCGCAGCGACCGTGCGGGTCACCCCGGTCTCACCGTCTTCCTGGACGTCGAGCGACTCCTCCACCAGGTTAGTGATTCGCAGGGCCCCCGAGCGGTAGCTCTCCAGGTCATCTTCCTTCGTAAAAATCGTGCCGTCCGGTCCAGCACCCACGACCTGGGGGTGCAGAAGCGCGTCGAGGGACTCGACGTCGGCGGCGCGCTGAGCCGCTTGGAGCTGCCGTTCCGCAGTATGGAGATCCATCCACCGATCCTCTACAGCGCCCCGCAACAAGACAAGCGGGTTCGCTCGCGGCAGAACGGCAATGTCAGCCCAGTACGGCGTTCGCGGCACAACCGAACTTCGGCATGACCCGGTCGGCCACCTGAGAGGGTCCTCTACCTTGCTCCGAAACGCGAACAGCCGCTTGCGGCGTGTACAGGATCCGGTCGACCTTCCACTCTGCCTCCGACATACGCCGGAGCTACTCCGCTCTCGCGCTGGGTGCGCGCCCCTGGCCGACTTTCGTCAAGACTCCGTCAAAATTCGGGAGTTGGTTGTCAAGGGGCTGTGAAGGGCGATTGCGTGGCCCGACTCCCTCACTTGATCATGGCACTACGGCAGGGAAGGGTTCAGAACTTCAAGTGGCTGCCGAAATGTTGAAGGAGTTGGAATGGAAGCGTCCGAATCTCTCAAGGGTGTCCAGGCCAAGCGGCTCGCGCTGGCCGTCGTCGCGGCGGCGGCACTCGGCGGAGCGGTTGCCGTGCCGGTTCTCGCCGCGGATCACTCTCACGATTCCTCGTCGCAGCAGGTTGAGGCGTGGGACCGCGACATGCACGGCGAGCCCTACTACATCTGACAGTGACGGGTTCGCGGTGACGACTGCACGGTCGTCTGTATCCGACTGACGTACCGATCGCACTATGTGAATCCGTCGGTTCACTGGAGCAGGCGGTATGAGCGCGGGCGGATGACCGCTGTCGGCACTGGGCCGCGTTCCGAGGCAAATGGCACGCGGACCCGATGGCTCGCCCGGATCAGTCGGAAGCGCGTAGGCACAGGCCGCCGTGATCATGGAGTCAAGTGCTCTCTGAGCGGGGTATGCCTGTGCCTACCGCCCTCCCGGCTGAGCGAATTGTTCGGCACCGCGAGGAAAAGACCTACGATCATGAAACTGCCGAAGTACCGCCCGGCCCCCGGTGTACGCGCTCTGACCGAGCGGTTGCTGTCTCTCACCACCGCTGGCGTGCCGGCTGTCTGCCCTGTCCACGTCGGTCTCGGTGAGCCGGTCGTCAGCTCCACCACCCTCGGGCACATCACGTACAACATCGCCCTGGCCCTGGTCAACGGAACGGCACACGCACTCCCTCCCTTCAATACTTTTCCACGCCCCGAACGGCGCATCCTCGATGCCGCGAGCTGGGATCGCGTCGATGCGACGGGTGCCGACTTCGCCCAGATGCCGGTCGACCTCGCCAGTGAGCTGTGGCACCAGGTGGACCAGGCGTGTCGCGACCACGGCTCCCTGACGATCGCGGAACGCTGCGTGTTGAGTGACCTCCTGCTGCGCCTCGGATATCCGCTGCGCGCCGGTGAGATTCTCGGTCTCCTCGACGCGGACATCGTCGGTCACCCGATCCGTCCCGAGACGGCCCGCTCCGATCTGGCTGTCCTGCTGCGGCTCTATCCAGACGCGCACCCTCTCATGGAGGACTGGGCACTGCGAGCTGCCGCGAGCACCGCCGTGCCACCCCAAACCCGCGTCCGGCTCGCCAACTACGTCGTCGTCGCGAACGGTAAACGCGGTGCCGACGTACCCGCCGTGCACCTTGCCGCCGAACTCGGGCGGGAGGCCATGGCCGAGGTCACCGGAAACGGCATGGACCGGTACCTGACCGAGCACACCCTCTACCGGGCGATCGCCTACGAGCCGTATCTCCGTGGGGACATGACCCACACCATGGAACTCCTCGACCGAGCCGCCGCCGCCCTCGCTCAAGCCGAGCCGGACACGGGACCGCTGGAAATCCTGTCCTGGAAGGACCACGCCTTCCCCATGTTCGAGACCCTCTCCAGGACCCTCATCGGCCAGGGAGAGGTGAGCTGGGCCCTGGGATCCACCGCAGATCTCATCGCCATCAGCCCGTACGACCACCGGGTATGGGAACTGCGCGCCCATGCACTCGTCGCCTCCGACGATCTCCACGAGGCTGTCGGCGCCTGGGAACAGATACTGCCCCAGGGCGGTCTGCCGGTCGCCTCCGCCGCCTTCTACCTCGGCTGGGCACATCACCAACTCGGCGACGCCGGCAAGGCCCAGGAGTACTACACCCTCTCTCGGGCGGTCGACCCCACACCCGTGGAGCTTGCCGAGCACATGACGTACCTGACCAGGGGGAATTGAACGAGGTTGACTCGGAGTTCGGCGGGCGGGTGTGGAGGTCCGAGCGTGAGGGGTGGCGTGAGCGCACGGGCGAACGGAACAACAGAGCTAACGGGATATGGAACTGACATGAGTGATTTTGTGATCCTCCGCGATCTGGTCGGAGATGTCCCCGCTTTCCTCGCGGAGTCCTGGCATCGGGTTTCCACAGTCCTGCGGCCGGCGGATCCCCCGGTGAACCTCTTCACTGTGCAAGACCTCGAGCGGTCACTTTCCGGAGGGCTGCTCCGATCCCCATATCTTGGCGTGGTGGAGTCGGGCGAGAACCCGACAGGCCGGGAATTCACCACCCCCCGGACTGTGGCCGAACGGGTTGTCTCGGACCATGTTGACCCGGAGAAGGTTGCCCGGCGAGTTGCCGAGGGCGCGAGTGTGCTCCTACGCAACATCGAGCACTGGCACGCCCCCACCACTGCCTTCGCCTACAGACTGGGCACCGAACTGGGCCGTCCGGTGGAGGCGTTTTTCTTTCTCACGCCCCCGGAACGCCAGGCTCTTCCCCCGCACCGGGACGACGCCGACGTGTTCGTCGTCCAGGTGCAGGGTCGCAAGGAGTGGACCGTTCACGAGACGCCGACCGACGGGCGGTGGGACCGGGGCAGAGCCGGGCGCCCCGGGAAGGTCGCGGTGCGAACCCGTCTGGAGCCAGGTGAGGTGCTCTACCTGCCCCGGGGAGCGGCCCACAGCGCGGTCGCGGCGGATGGGTCTCTCTCCGCCCACCTGTCTCTGACCGTCCGGGACATCGGACTCAGTCAACTGAGCGCGGTCGTGCAGCAGTATCTCGCGGCGGATCTGGACCTGCCCTCCCGCCCGGTCGAGGAGGCGGCACTGATCGAAGCGTCCGCCCGCCTGCTGGAACATCAGACCAGCCGCCTGGCCGAACTAACTCCGCAGGACCTGGTCGATGCGGCACGTACGGCGATGCTCGCCCTGCGCCACAAACCGCCGGTCACACCCGACTTCGGCGCGAGCGCCGGACAGGGGTGCGCGAGGTAGTGAGCCCAGGGTGCTAGGAGTCCTCCACCCGTAGACAACCCGTGCCGCCGTCGGCGGAAAGGAACGCGAGTGCCACCGGAGCGGAACCGAGATTGAGGTAGAACGGCGTCCAGTTCGTTGCCAGACGCAGTAGTGGCCGCCACGGCCCGCCCGCAGGGCAGTCATGCTGGTCGGGCGGCAGGGCCGTACCGCCGATCTTGTCGTGGTCGATCGCCTCGACGTAGCGGTCCCGATCTTCGGACGGTAGTGCCAGGTAAACGTCGAGCGACAGGGGTTCGGGATCCTCGTCGCGAACGAGGTCGACCGTGTACTCCGCAGGTGATCCATCGTCGTGGTAGAGCGTCGGGCCGCTGGCCAGCGAGACGGTTGGCCCGGCGAAGGTACCGGGCTGGACGACCACGGCGTTCTCCCCGCCGTCGGCAAAGATGACGTCCGGGTCGAACTCCTCGGTGTCGCGTCCGTGGTCCCCGTGGGTGACGAAAACGTAGGCGAGCCGTCCTGGCCCGTCGCCGACGAGTTCGAGCGCGATCTGGCAGAGGAAGCGCATCGGCGTGCCCCAGGCCGCGCTGAGCGGCCACTGCGGCGGCCCGAGCCAGGTGGGCTGACCGCCGAACTTGGTGATCGGCTCGGTCACGGGCGTCTCGGCGCGGCGGTAGTCCACGATTCGCCACACGGCAACCATGGCGCAGACCGTAACAGGGTCCCGCACTTTTCGCGGTGCGCTGACTGGTGATCGTTGCTCAGCGACCGCAATGGGCGGGGCACCCCGTCCGCATCCGGGGTACGCGCTCGCTCCGGCGAGTCGCGCTGCCGCACCGAATGTGGTCGCGGCGCCGTGCCCGGATCCGTACGCTGACGCGGCTGACCACAATGGAGGAACCTGTATGCGCTGTCAGACCTGCTATGCCGAAGCGGCGCCGACGACCCTGGACTGTGCGGTGTGCGGCACCCCCAAGGGTGCCCCGGCGGTTATTCCGGGGGCGCGAACGTACCGTCTGACCGGCGTCGGACGGGCGGCATCGATTGTGGTCGGTCTCGTGGTCGTGTTCGATTTGCTGATCGCGCTCTGGCCGGTCGTGGGAGGTCTGTTGGCCGAGCGCGCCATGCGTGACCTCGACCCGGACGCGATCACCGGGGCTGCCCTCGTCTCGGCCCTGGTCGAACTGGTGTCCCTGGTGCCGTTGACCGCTGCCGGCGTGCTGGTCATCGTCTGGTGTTTCCGGGCGCGGGCAAATCTGGATGCGTTCCCGGGTGCCGTGCCGGCGCTGCGGAAGGGCTGGGCGGTCGCCGGCTGGCTGGTGCCGGTGGCGAACCTCATCGTTCCGGCGCGGGTGATGGCGGGAATCGCCCGGGACAGCCTGTGGCGGTCGAGCACGCCAGCCCTGGTGCGGATCTGGTTCGGCAGTTGGCTTCTCTACCTGTTTGTGGGCCAGGTCCGTACGCTCTCCGACAACCAGACCTTCGAAGCGTTGCCGACGACACTCTACGGTCCTGACGACTACCAGTTGTACGTCGACTACTACTCCGCGGCGCTGGGGCCGAATCTGCTGGTGGCGTTGCTCGGCGTGGCCGCTGGCGTGTCCCTGATTCTGCTGGTCACCCGGGTGTCGGCCGCACAGGACACCCGAATCGAGCGTGGCCTGCCGGCCGTCCCGGTAATGCCCGGCATGCCCATGGCCAGCGCCTGAGTGATTCCGCGCTCCCGTTGGAGGGGCGTCGAGAACGTCGGTGAACGGCTGAGGGCTCCTGTCGCCTCCGAGTACGGAGTCGGCAGGAGCCCTCTGTGCGTACTGCTGGAGTCGGGTCGGCGATCTGCCCCGAGAACTGCTGTAGCGTCCGCTTGTGCCGATCAAGCGCGGAATGCGCGAATCGCGAGCACGGCGAAGCGGCGGGAGGCCGCAACCCGGGCGTTTGTCGATGTGGCGTGCAGGCCGCCGTTTGCCATCAGCATGAGGATGAGGTCGTCCAGGATGAAGTCGGGCCGCAGGTGGCCGGTCTCCTTGGCGCGGCGCGCAAGCTCCGCGAGCGAGGCGAGCGCGTGTTCGCGTCCCGTGGCCAGATCGACAGCGTGCGGAAAGGCCGAGGTGAACGCCGTGGTGAAGCCCCGGTTTCGTGCGTGCAGCTCGCAGAGCTTCTCGATCACGAGGCAAAAGCCCTGCCACGGATCCGGGTGAGCCAGCCCCTCCTCGGCAATGGCGTGGCACGCGTACATCTGCTCCGCGAAGGCCTCGGCGGCCAGCGCCTGCTTGGTGGGGAAGCGGCGGTACAGGGTCGCGGGGCCGACCCCGGCGCGCCGGGCTATCTCGCGCATCGGCACGTCCAGGCCTTCGGTGGCGAACACCGCCCGAGCCGCGTCGAGGATGCGCTCGCGGTTGTCCTGCGCGTCCGAACGCAACGTCTGAGGCAAACGGTCGATCACTCTCTCACTTTAGCTAAACGGACGCTGGCGTCCGCTAGCGTCCCCGGTAATCAGGGTCTCCCCACAACGGGTTGATCCAAGTTAGGAAAAGGAACAACAGTGAAGGCAGTTGCGATCAAGGAGTTCGGGGGTCCCGAAGGGCTGGCGGTCATCGACATCCCAGACCCGGCTCCCGCTCGGGGGCAGGTGTTGATCGCCAGTGAGGCGATCGGCGTCGGCGGCGCCGACGTCATGATCCGAAGAGGTGCTCTTGCCGCCTACGGCTTCCGGCAGGGCCATGTCCCAGGCGGCGAGGTCGCGGGCACGGTGACCTCGGTGGGCGATGACGTCGACCCCGCATGGGTCGGGCGGCGCGTGTGGGCGTTCACCGGTACGGGCGGCGGCTACGTCGAGCAGGCGATCGCGTCGATCGGAGAGGTGCTGCCCCTCCCGGCAACCCTTTCCGCTGTCGATGCCGTAACGCTCGGGAGCTCCGGGGTCGTGGCCCACTTCGGTCTGACCCACGCTCACTTCAAGTCGGGCGAGGCCGTGCTGGTGCGCGGCGCGGCAGGCAGCATCGGGATCATGACGGTCCAGCTCGCGGCTCTAGGTGGTGCCAGCTCCGTGGCAGTCACCACCTCCTCCCCCGAACGTGGTCGTCGGCTGCGCGACCTCGGCGCGACCCACGTGCTGGACCGAACAGGAAGAGGAGGACCGGGCGACCCCGTGGGCTACGACGTCATCATTGACGTCGTAGCAGGTGAGGAGATGCCTTCGTTTTTCGACAGGCTCAACCCCAACGGTCGACTCGTGGTCGTCGGCGCGGTCGGGGGCCAGCCGCCGGCAGACTTCGGTACGGGGTTGATGGCCGCATTTCAGAAGTCGATGTCCTTCGCTACCTTCAGTGCCGCAACGGTAACGGAGTCCGCCCGACGTGCCGTGCGGGTGGAGCAGTTCGCCGCCGTGGGTCGTGGCGAACTCCGGACGGTGGTGCACGAGATCCTGCCGCTGGAGCACGCCGTACTGGCGCACCAGAAGATGGATGCTGGTGAGGTCTTCGGGAGGATCGTGCTGATCCCGTAGTCACCCGGTCAGCACAGCCGACTGTCGCGACCGTCGCCGCACCGCTGGGGGGCCCGGCGTCCGCAGACGTGATGCGCACGTGGTTCGCCGAATACACCGACGACGAGGACTGAGTCAGTGTGGTGCCCAACGTCCTGGTCAGTAGTGACACGACCGACCGCAGGTCGGGCGGCAAGGAGCGGCGCAGCCTTCCAGAAGGACGAGACCATCAGTGCCTGACGTCATACTGCGCCTGTCCCACGATTTTGACGAAGCCGAGCTACATGCCGACACCGACCGGCTGGAACGTCTACTAACAGACGACTTCGTTTCCATCGGTGAACGGGGATTCGTCTTGAACAAGGAACAGTGGATCGCCCGTCATGGCGATTTCCGGCTTATCAGCTGCCTGACCACCGATGCCCACGTCCGGCGCTACGATCGCACCGCGATCCTCCATGGTGCACAGCGTGTCGAGGCGACGTGGCTCGGCGAACGCATGGCCCTGAGCGTTCGATTCAGTCAGGTGTGGGTGCAGCAGGCAGACACCTGGCTGCTTGCATCAATCCAGTTCAGTACACTTTCCGCCGATTGACACGGCTGGTGTGCTCGCCGCAGGTGGGGCACCTCCGCCCGCCGGCCGTGTGACCGTGCGCCGACCTCCTGACACGTGGCGGCCACGACGGGAGCGACTTCGACACACCAGCCCTATCCTGTGGTATGCCCGCCTGTGATATCTGCAACGAGCCACCTGGCCCGAGCGCGCAGCGATACTCTGCGGCGCAACTGCGCTCGGCCGTCGACACCGGCTACCGGCCGGAGGCCGCCATCGAGCACCACAAGCGTCTGGCCAGCCAGCTCGGGCTCAACCTGAGCGACGACCACTGGTTCGGAGAGTGGGTCGCGCAGGTGCGCCGGGACCAGACGGACTGGCTACTGTGTCAGTCCTGCGGGACCGGACTCGAGGCGCACTTCCAGCGGCGCGCGGACGTCCCACCGCAACTGCCGCCGCCGCGCCGGCGTCTGTTCGGCTGGCGCCGGTAGCCCCCGCCCGGGTCCGACGGTCTCCGGTCCAGCAACCTTCCGGGGCCCGATCTCCTGGGCGCGGTGACGGCGTAAGCCGGCGAGTGATCGTGGGGCAGCGAACAGTGAGTGTTGTCGATACGGTGATCGTGGCGCACCGGCCGGTGCGCTCGCCGCACCACATGACGGGGAGTTTCATGCTGCTCAGACGCTTGACGACGATTGGTTTCGCCGCCGCGCTCATCAGCGCGACCGTGCTGACGACCGCCGCCACGTCGGCTCAGGCGGCACCGACCAGTGTGACGTCGTACTCGTTCGCCAGCGAGGCTGGCGACTACATCGGCAGCGGGCAGACCCGCGCCTACCAGGCGCCGTCGGCCGACATCCAGCTGTCCGGCACCGCCGGGCACGTGACGATGCGGGTCGAGGCCGGTTCGGAGTGGTGGAGGGTCGAGCTGGCCGCGCCGAACGGTGACGTACTCCGGCCCGGGCGGTATCTGGACGCGGAACGGGCCGCCTTCCGTACCGGCCGCTCGCCGGGACTTGATGTGTCGGGGACCGGGCGAGGCTGCAACCAGGTGTACGGCAACTTCTGGATCGATCAGATCGGCGTCGCCGCCGACGGTACGGTGACGATGCTGGACGCGCGATTCATTCAGCAATGCGAGTCGGAGACCGCGCCGCGCTTGCAGGGGACGGTGAAGTTCGCCGCGTACCCGTTGTCGTACCGGTTCGTCAGCGATGCCGGGGACTACGTCGGGGGCGGGACCACCAAGTCGTACACGAACGCCACGTCGGTGTTCGACCTCAGGGGTGATGCGAACGGTGTGTCGTACTCCGTGTCCGGTCAGCGCGACGACTGGACGGTCGACCTGTACCCGCCCGCGGGCGAGACGCTGCGGGTGGGGACCTACACCGGCGCTCAGCGCTACCCGTTCAACGACGCCGGTCGCCCCGGCCTGTCAGTGAGCGGCAACGGGCGCGGCTGCAGCACGCTGACCGGGCAGTTCACGATCCAGGAGATCGCGTTCGACGCCTCGGGTGAGGTGATCGCACTGTTCGCGACGTACGAGCAGCACTGCGAGGGCGGTACGCCCGCCCTGCGCGGTACCATCCGCTACTTCGCCTAGGCGAGCGGGGGCGCGACCACGCGGTCGCGTCCCCCGTCACCAACCCGGCCGTACTCACGCCTCGGACCACGGCGATCGTTCCTCGGCCGTGATGGCGACGTAGGCAACAGCAGGAGACCGACATGCGCAAATTGATCGCAGATGAATGGATGACCCTCGACGGGGTCGTTCCAGGCCCCCGGCTACGACGGGGAGGACAGTGACGGCGGCTTCCAGCACGGTGGCTGGCACATGCGTCACATGGACGAGATGACGACGAGCTGGGTCACCAAGACCACTGTCGAAACCGGTGGTTTCCTTTTCGGCCGCCGCACCTACGAGATCTTCGCGTCGTTCTGGCCGACCGCTCCCGACGAGCTCGCCACGGACGCTGCGCCAGTTCGTGGCGGAGGAGATCACCGGCCCACTCGGCGCCGACTTCCAGTTCGGGGTGGCCGACCGGGACCTGCACCGCGTTGCGGACATCGTCCCGCCGCCACCCGTGTCGCTCGATCTGGAGGCACTCGACAGGGGCAGTCCGGCGTACCGCACCTTCACCGGCCCGGTCGTGGCGCCGGAGGACGCCAACACGGCGGGCTGGCGGGCCGCCGAGATCGGCGCCGGCAACGGCCACGGCAATGCCCGCTGCTGTTGCCCGCATCCTGTCCGTACTGACCCTCGGCAGGATGGTCGATGGCGTACGTCTGCTGTCGGAGCGCACCGCCGAGCTGATCCTCGCCGAGCAGACCGCCGGCACCGACCTGGTCAATGGTTTGTACCTGCGGTGGGGGCTCGGTTTCGCGCTGAGCGACCCTCGGACGCTGCCGTGGGTGCCGGCCGGCCGGATCGGCTACTGGGGTGGCTGGGGCGGCTCGATGGCGATCGTGGACCTGGACCGGCGTATGACCATCAGCTACGTGATGAACAGGGTGGGCGGCGGCATTCTCGGGTCCGACCGGGCTGAGGAGTACGTGATCGCCGCCTACCGCGCCGTCGCCACCATCTGCGTACCCGACAGTCAATCTGCTTGCCGGGCCGATCCGTTCCGGCAGTGACTGGACGTGGGGTCAATCGCGCTGTCGCAGGGGTGTTCGTGGTGGCAGCGCACCGGCACGGGCCGCTCCGAGCGCGATCTTCGCGGCTTGGTCGGCGATGGCCTGGTCGAGGGGCTCGGAAGTGACCAGCAGCCGTAGGTAAATCGGCGCGATGAGGGCTTTGACCAGTTCGGCCGGGTCGGTGTCCTCCGGCAGGTCCCCGCGCTGGACGGCACGCATGATGACCGGCTCGGCCCGGCGTATGCGGTCGGCGAAAAAACGACGTTTGACCTCAACGATTTCAGGTATGTGGGCGGCCCCGACGAGCATCGTGCTGATGATGGTCTGCCCGGTGGTGCTGGTCAACGTACTGATCAATGATTGTGCCAGTTCCCGTAGGTCGCCGTCGATGCTGCCCGTATCGGGGATCGGGACGTCGGTTGCGATGCGGTCGGTGATCGCGTCAACGACCAGGGTCTCCCGATCTCGCCAGCGCCGGTAGATGGTTGTCTTGTTCACGCCAGCTCGCTGGGCCACGTTGTCGATACTCAGGGCGGCGTAACCGTCCCCGCCGAGTTCGACAAGCGTTGCGGCGAGGACAACGTTGCGCACCTTCTGCCCGCGACCAACCGGCCGTGGTTTGGCGGCCGGGGCGCTCTCCCGTATCAACGCAACTCCTTGTTGCTCAGCGACATGTGAGGTGGCACGATCACTGTATCGCAACTCCATGTTGCGATAGCGTGCAGACCGCCAACTGGTCCATCGAACGACAGGAAGAGCATGTGGCCGCCCATGGAACCTTTACCGACTGGCTTCGGCTGCACGCCATCACCGCCGACTCGCTGGACCCGGAGGCACCGCTCGACGACCTTGAGCCGCTGCGCGAAATGATCGGCACCGCCCGTGTCGTGGCGATCGGCGAGAACGCCCATCACGTGCGGGAGTTCTATCTGCTGCGACACCGCCTGCTGCGATTCCTCGTTGAACGCTGCGGGTTCACTGCCTTCGCGTTCGAGGCGCCGTTCACGGAAGCCCACGCCATCGACGCCTGGGTCCAGGGCGGTCCGGGAACGGTTCACGAGGTTGCCGCCGTAGGTGCGGGCGCCGGCAACCTCGGGCGTTGTGCCGAGATGTACGACCTCTTGACCTGGATGCGTGAACACAACCGCGACGCGGCGACTCCATTGCGGTTCGCCGGGAGCATCATCTCCTCCCGCCAACCGGCGCTCGCCGCCGTCGCCGATTACCTGCGGTGGGCCGACCGCGACGCTTTGCCCTTGCTGGAGCAGATTCGCACCCTTGCCAAGGCATTCCACCACACCTCGATCTTCAGGGTCCTAGACCAGTACACCGCTTCGGAGCACGCCGTTCAGGACGCCATGACCGCCACGATCAGCCGGCTGCTGGGTCGGATGGAAACGATGACCGCCTACCAGTGCAGCCAGGGACGGGAACGCGAGCACGCCACCGCGCTGCAGCACCTGCGTGGTGTCTGGTACGGCGATCACTCCCTACGCGACTTCGCCGGGCGCGGTATTCCCACCGGCTCGGCCGCCGCCGATGCCTTCCTGGCCGAGTCCGTGCTACGGCTCCTCGCCGACGGCCCATCCGACGGCAGAATCCTGCTGGCCGTGCACAACTGCCACATCCGCAAGACCGTGGTCGCCCACGAGGGAGCGTTCGGGCTCTTCCCTGCGGGCTACCACCTCGCCCAGGCGCTCGGTGAGGACTACATCGCCATCGCCGCCACCAGCGGTGGTGGCCGTACCGCAGAGGTGCGCCCCGAGTCAGGACATCCGTTGGGTTTCCAGGTCCACGATCACGCCCAGCCACCACTCCCAGGCACCAGTGTCGAGTCGACATTCGTTACCGAATCGCCCCTGACCATCGCCGACCTGCGCACCGCCCGCCGAGCCGTGACCGACAGCCACACCTTCCAACAGATGCGCATGGAGCACTACCTCACCGACGTGGACGTGTTCGACGCGTACGACGCCATCGCCTACATCCCGTACACCACCTGCACCGACTACGTCGACGCCCAACCTCAATCAACCACACAGCAGCCATAGCCACGGCCGCACCCGCAGGTGTCTGTGGACTTAAGGGCTCTGTCTCAACTTCACGAGACAGGCCCTTCGGCGTTCGCTGGGGGTCGGGAAGTGTCTACGTCTGCCCAGAGGAATCGTGCTTGTCCTCTCCTAGGGGATCGCGGTCCATGCGGCCTTCGGAGCCAGCCGGGCCGACCTGCAACGCCTCGCCGATCTGGCCCTCACCCGACTGCCATGGGAGTGAATCAGGCCTGGGCTTCGGCTAGCGGAGTCCGCGTAGGACCATCTCGACCAGGGCGTCGACGTCGGCGTCGGCCATCGGTTCGCCCGTCATGCCCATCCGGTGGAGCAGGGTTCCGACAACGACATCGATGAAGAAGAGCACTCGGTTCTCCGGTTCGCCCAACGCGTCCTGAAGCGCGAGCCGGTAGGGGTCCTGCAGTTGGCTGGCAAGGATCTGGCGCAGGGCCGGATCGTTGACCGCATCGGTGAACACGCCGGCGAACGCCGCGCCGATCCCGGCCTCGCCGATCTTCGCCGCGGTCCAGCGGATAGCTGACGACATGACCTCCTCTCGGTTGGCGCCTTTCAACGGCGCCGGGCCGAAGGCGTCGAGGAGGCAGGCGGTGATCAGCGCGCCTTTGGATGGCCAGCGACGGTAGATCGTGGTTTTCGCGACGCCGGCCGCGGCGGCGATCCGGTCCACAGTGGCGTGTGCGTAGCCGAGCTCGTGGACCGTGCGCAGCGTTGCTGCGAAGACCGTGGCGTCGACGCCGGAGCGGGGACGGCCGGGTGGTCTGGTGGATGCGGTTGCTCGGGCCATAGCCACACGATAGCCGGTTACGCTACCGTGGGTATCGATACCATAAGTAGCGTAATCCGGGGAGGGTGTATGAACGACAAGACCGGTAGACGGCAGCCGCCGTTGGGCATCCGGGTGCTGCATGCCCTGCGAAAGGAGCCGGACTGGTTGACGATGCCAACCGAGGCGCTGGACGCCTTTCGCGAGGCGGAGAACCGCAGGCGGGCTTCGCCTCTGGCACGAGTGATCACCGGGTTTCCGGACCGCAGGGCCACCATCGGCTGGCAGCAACTGGCACTGCCGGACCGTGTTGTCCGGGTCCGGGTGTACCGGTCCTCACCCGGACCCGGCGGCCCGGACGCTGGCCCGGTCGGCCTGCCGCTTGTGCTCCACGTGCACGGCGGCGGATTCGTGGGCACGGCGGCGCAGAGCGACTGGGTGAACAGTCACCTCGCCGGGCGACTGCCCGCGGTGGTCGTGTCGGTCGAGCACCGGCTCCTCGCCCCGGGAACCCCGTTGTCGGCGGCGGTCGACGACGGCTGGGACGTGCTGCGCCACGTGGTCGAGCACGCCAAGCAGTGGGGAATCGACCCGGCACGGATCGCTGTCCTCGGGGAAAGTACCGGTGCCATGGTCGCTGCCCTGGCCGCTGTCCGGGCCAGGGACTCCGACCTGGTGCTGCGGGCCCAGGTACTGGTCAACCCCTGTGTCGATCTGACCTCGACGGCGTTCGACCACACCTCGGTAAGCGAGCACGCCAACAGCCCGACCCTCACCGTGACGCAACTGGAGCTACTCCGCCGGCTTGCCGTACCGGAAGGTACGGATCCGCGTGCCGTGTCGCCGCTGTACGCCGACAACCTGAGCGGGCTGGCCCCGGCGCTTGTGGTGGTGCCGACACTCGACCCGCTGGCGGATCACGGACGTACGTACGCCGAGCGGCTGCGCGAGGCCGGGACGCCGACGAGGCTCACCGAACATCCCGGCGCGACACACGCGTTCCTCAGCATGCCGGGCGTGGTGCCACAGGCGAAGGTCGCACGGGCGCAGATCGCCGAGTTCCTCCGCGACCATCTCGCTGAATGACGGGTCCCACGCCCGCCAGGGCCAACCCCAGCCGCTCCGGTGCTCGTCCGGCGCGGTTGCGGGTCAAACCGCGCTGCGGCCGCAAACCGGCTGCCGCCCGTGAGGAGACGCGACCACGCGGAGTCTGGACCGGTAGGCAGGGCGAGCAGACGGAGGGCGGGGACCGATGCCGGTCCCCGCCCTC
The DNA here is from genome assembly GCF_003633685.1 of Micromonospora pisi. Taxonomy (NCBI): domain Bacteria; kingdom Bacillati; phylum Actinomycetota; class Actinomycetes; order Micromonosporales; family Micromonosporaceae; genus Micromonospora; species Micromonospora pisi. The sequence continues at coordinate 7,685,412 of NZ_RBKT01000001.1, forward strand.
CGCCCGATCACCGCAGGCCGAAGGCCCGGGTGATGCTCTGATCGATGCTGTTACCGCTGCCGTCCCGGGCGGTGGCGCGCAGGGTGACGAACCCTGCCGTACGCGGGGCGTCGATCCGGGTACGCCAACCGTCGCCCTTGCGCTGGAGCTTGGCGTGGTGCCACGTGGCACCGTCGTCGTAGGACACGTCCAGCGTCACCGTGCGGATGGCGGACGCCTCGGTCGCCATCGGCAGGTGCAGTGCGGTGACGGTGAGATCGGCGTTGCGCTTCGCCTTGCCGTCGACATCGGTGTCGATGGCGTAGTCGAGCTGGATCAGGGCCGGGTTCCACCACAGGACGCCCGGGCTGACCCTGCCGGAGGTGAAGCCCCATTCCGTCCTGGTGGCGGTGGAGTACGGCCCGGCCCAGGCGTCACGCCTGTTCTCCGACACGAGTCGGTACGGCAGCGGCTCCGGACTGAGCGTGTCGCTGCCCAACATCATCTGGTAGCGGTCGGTCTCGCCGACGAGCGTGTTGCCCTGGTAGAGCCGCAGGACGTTGTCGACGGCGAAGTTGCCGGAGGTACTGCCCTCGTGCGCGGTGCCCGAGTCGCCCCAGCCGGGGATCAGTGCGGAGATCGCGTCACCGTCCCCCCGGAAGACGGTGCTGGCCGTCAGCAGCCGGGGCCGTTGCACCGGGCCGAACCATCGCTCCTCCTGGACCGAGCCGGCCCGGTAGACGGTGGGGGCCGACTGCTGGCTCTGCTCATCCGGCACCTGGACGTTCGTGGACCATTGCGTCCCGGCGGTGACCCAGTCGGTGCGCTCGCCGCGTGCCGGGACCTCGTGGTAGTCGATGCCACTCAACGTCCCCGACGGGGTGACGCCGGAGCGCATCTCCAGCGCCCGGCCGGATCGCCAGTTGCGGAAGGACATGTCGACTCGGGCCAGGTCGCGCGGAGTGACCCGCTCAGCAAGGTCAGCCGGAACAGCACCGGTGTAGTTGTGGACCAGGTCGTAGACGTACTCGGTGGTCGGGTGGGAGGTGACGTCGAGCCGGACCCGCCGTTCGTGCCTGATCCGGGCGATCAGCTGCTCGCCCTCGTCCCGGGTGAGGGTGGCCACGGTGACCGGCGGAGGGTCCTGCGGTGCCCACACCGAACCCGGCCACGGCGCGAGGCGCCCGTCGCCGTCGTTCACCACGAGCAGGAGACGGGCGCCGGCCGACGCCGCCGCCGCGGCCTGCTTCTCCAGGGGTACGGCGTCATTGCGGCGCACCACGACGGCTTCGCCACGCGCGTTCAGCTTGGTGTACCCGCTGCTGCCGCCGTCGCCGGCGAACACCGCGTCGAAGTGTTGATCACCCCGGGGCAGCGGCGTCCCGGCCCGCTGTACCCGCAGGTCGTCGTAGTCGTGGCCGCTGGCCGTCACCGTCAGTGCGGGCTGCGCCATGCGCCACTGGGTGCCGAAGGCGAACTTGCCCTTCGTGACCTTACGGTCGGTGGGCAGCACCCAGACGCTGTCGTACGCGGGATCCGGGTACCACGCGTCGGTCCAGGGGTTGCCGCCGAAGTCGCGGAAGAGTTCGAAGCGAGCACCGTCCACGGTTGAGTCCTGCGGCGTGGTCGTCGTGGCCCGGCGGGCCTTGGTGGCGTCGAAGACGACGGTGCGGTCCTGGTCGAGGGTGATCTCCGGTACCGGCAGCACGCCGAGCCCTCGCGAGGATGGCCCGTTCGCGCCCTCGAGGTCGGTCCTGAGCCACGCCGCGTACGTGCCCGGGGGAAGCCGCAGGTCCAGGGTGCCGGTTCCGTCGATCTGCTGCTGCAGGACGGTGTTGTCCTGCCCGAGCAGGACGAGATCTCCCCCGGTCGGTTTGCCGCTGCGGTCCTTGGCCGTGAAGGTGAGGCGGTGGCGCACGCCCTCACGGCCGACGGCGAGCGAGGTACGGGTGCGGACCGCGCCGGAGGCATCAGTGGCGGTGAGGAAGCCCGCGAAGGGGTTGTCGGCCGGCACGCGGTCGAAGTCCGTGGCCACGGTCACCGAGGTGACGCCGCGCGCTGGGACGGTGATCTGCCGGGACGACAGGGTGAAGAGGTCGACCGGGCCACCGTCAACGGTCGCGGTGAGGTCGAGGGTGACGGGGCTGTCGCCGAGGTTGGTGTACCGGACTTCCCGTTCGACCCGGCCCTTGGGCGCGGTCGGCCACTCCGGGTATCCGAAGTCGGCGCTGGTGGTGGCGACGACGGACGCGGCCGTGGTCGCGGCGATGTCCAGCCGGCCGTTGCCGCCCTGGTACGGGTTGAGCCCAGCGATCGCCTTCGTGGTGCTGACCAGGGCTTCCTTGAGCTGCTTCCCGGTGAAGTCGGGATGTTGGGCGGCCAGTAGCGCGGCGGCGCCCGCGACGTGCGGGGTAGCCATCGAGGTGCCGTCGCTCAGGCGGTACCAGCCTTCGCCGGGGGAGTCCTGGGAGCGGGCGGCCAGGACGCCGACCCCGGGGGCGGTGAGGTCGGGCTTGAGGGCTCTGTCACCGACCCGCGGGCCCTGGCTGGAGAAGTCGGCGAGGACGTCGTTGCCGTTGACGGCGCCGACGGTCAGCGCGGCGTCCGCGGTGCCGGGGCTGCCGACCGTGTACGGGTTGGGACCGGCGTTGCCGGCGGCGATGACGAACAGCGCCCCGGTCTCTTCGCTGAGCTCGTTGACCGCCACGCTCATCGGGTCGGTGCCGTCGGTGGGGTCGGCCCCGAGGCTCATGTTGACGATCTTGGCGTGCTGGTCGCGGACGGCCCACTCCATGCCGCTGATGATCCACGAGTCCTGGCCGGCGTTGTCGTCGCCGATGACCTTGCCGACATGCAGCCGTACGCCCGGGGCGACGCCCTTCTCCTTGCCGTCCGAGGCTGCGCCGGTGCCGGCGATGGTGGAGGCGACGTGCGTGCCGTGGCCGAAGACGTCCTTCACCGTCTCGCCGGGCACGAAGGACTCGGTGGCGGCGATCTGGCCGGCGAAGTCGGGGTGGTTGACGTCGATGCCGGTGTCCAGCACGGCGACGTCGATGCCCTGGCCGGTGTTCCCGGACGCCCAGACCTGGGGTGCGCCGACCTGCGCGGTGCTGTCGGCGAGGGTGGCCTCGACCTTGCCGTCCAGCCAGATCTTGGCGATACCGCCGCTGAGTGCGAGCCGCTCGCCGGTGGAGCGGGCGGCCTTCTCCTCACCGCCGGTGATCGAGGACCAGAAGGTCTCAGAGCGGTCGACGTTCAGCGCGGCGCCCTGGATGCTGTCCAGTGAGCGGACGTCGCGGGCGCCCTCGGGTGCCGAGGCGGTACGGGAACGGGCGGCGGCGTCGGTGTAGGTGACGATCAGCGGGAGCTGGTCGCGGTGCGCGTCGTCGTATCCGTCCGCCACCAGCTCCGTGATGTTGAACAGCTGCTTGTCGAGCAGCCCGGCGCTCACGTACGGCAGCACGCCGTGCGGGTAGACGTACGTGTCCCCTCCTGCCCGGGACGAGGTGAATCCCGTCAGCCGACCGTCGGCGTCCCGCACCTGAGGACTGAGGCTCCCGTCGGCCGTCCTGGTCGCGGTGACCTTCTCACCGGTGATCAGGGTGACGGTGAGGGTGGTCGCAGGAGCCGGCGGTGCGGCAGACGCGATGGAGGAGAGGGGCGGGGGGTCAGTGGGTCCGGCCGAGGCCAGGGCGGGCGACGGCGCGAGCACCGCGAGAGCGGTGAACAGCGCTATCGACCCGCGTCCGTGGAGGCGTGGAGGTAGCAAGAGGTTTCCTCAAGTTGATCAACACATGAAACGCACATGTTAATGTCTCCGCTGTTTGTTTCGGCGGTGGATCTTGGCTGTTTCACGATGGGGTGAGGCGGTGGCGACGTCTGGGCTGGTCGGTCGCGACGACGCCCCAAGGGCTGGCCTCGGGGCAGAGCCGGAACAGCGAAAGGGTGCGTCTCAGATCAACGGCGCACACCATGCCGTACCTGCGGAGCACCGGAAGCGCCGCGCAGGTGCCACAGCAGCTGAAACCCGACCATGGCCGGTGCCCGGCAAGCACACCCCTGGCGGGGTGTCTCAGGTACTGGCCCTGGCCCATCGGCGCTCGGGCGCGGTTGGGTGCACGGTCCCTCCGGCGGCGTTCAGCTGAGTTGTTCGGCCAGTCCGACGATGATCCCCTCAGGGCCACGGACGTAGCAGAGCCGGTAGCTGTCCTCGTACTGCGCCAGCTCGCCGACGAGTTCGGCGCCGTGGGTGCGTAGGCGGGCAACGACGTCCTCGATGTCGTCGACGGCGAACATGACGCGCCGAATCCCCAGTGTGTTCGCCGGTGCGTCCTTCGGCTCGGCCCTGATCGCCTTCGGCGTGTGGAACATCGCCAGCTCGATTCGGCCGTGGCCGTCAGGGGTCCGCAGCATGGCCACGTCCTGTCGGACGTCATCGATCCCGATGACACGCTCCACCCAACGTCCCTCGACCGGCCCCTTGCCCTCCAGTTCCAGGCCAAGTTCGACGAAGAACGAAATAACACGGTCAAGATCGTCGACAACGATGAGGACGTTGTCCATCCGCTGGATCGTCATGCTGGGTCTCCTCCGGTTGTACGGCCACGGTGCCCGTATCCACCCCTGGGACGGGGCCGTCAGGCCGTTCTCGACATCTTCTTCGGGAACCTCTTGACGTGGCAGTGCCATGACGCGCACCCTGCCGCTTCGGCCGAAACACCGCAGGTCAGAGCCACTCGGCATCCTATGGCCAACGCTGATGTTGAGCCGGGCCGAGTCGCAGCCACGTCAGGCCGTCCAGGCGCCAGCGTCAGCCCGTGTGCGCCGCTGCTGTCTCCTGCCACGCCGGTCGGGGGAATCGTCGATCCGGAGACGGGCCGCGCCGGCGCCGCCGATAATCTCGGGAGACACGGCGGGAGGCCGGGCATGACCACCGAAGGGAACGCGGCGCTGGTACGCCGGCTGGACGGGTCGACCCGGGCCACGCTGCTGGAGCTGCTCTTCGACGTGGTCTTCGTGGCCGCCCTCGCGCTGTCATCGAACCTGTTGACCGAAGACCTCACCTGGCCCGGCAGCGGTAAGGTGCTGCTGCTGCTGACAGCCATCTGGTGGACCTGGTCGGTCACCGCGACCACGACCGAGTTCTACGACCCGCAGCAGCGCCCGATCCAGGCCATCCTGATGATCGCCATGATCGGTTCGGTGGGAATGGCGGCAGCGCTGCCGATGATCACCACCGGGCACCTGCTGGTCTTCATGATCTCGTACGTCGGCACGCACCTGAGTCGCTGCATCATCCTGGTCACCGCCTTGTACTGGCAGGGGCACCAGGCGGCCAGGGAGCGGGCCACCCGGTTTTTGTTCTGGTTCACGGTGTCCGGCGTCTTCTGGGTCACCGGCGCGCTGTCAAACACTCCGAACTGGGGTCTCTGGGCCGTCGCCATGACGATCGACCTGGTCGCCGCGGCGGCCCGCTATCCCACGCCCTGGCTGGGCCGGGTGCCGGTCGCCCAGTACATGCGGACCACCGGTCACCTGGGCGAGCGGTACCAGCAGTTCGTCATCCTGGCCCTCGGCGACATCATCCTGTTGCCCATTCTGCAGGTCAGCCGGGGCCACCTCGACTTTCTCCGGCTTATCGCCCTGCTCTGCGCGTTCACCACCATGCTGCTGCTCTGGCAGATCTACGCCTTCCGGGCCGGCGAGTTGGTGCGGGCGGCCGGGTCCAACGCGGGCCGGCCGGCGCGGCTGGCTCCGTACACCCATCTGGTAATGCTGGTCGGCGTCGCCGCCACGGCGGCCTCCTTCGACCTGGTCGTCGGCCGGCCGACCGGAACGACACCGGAGCCGTGGCTCCTGCTGATCATCGGCGGCCCGGCGTTGTTCGTCATCGGCCGCTTCCTGTTCACCCTGCTGGTCTCCGCCGTCGTACCGTCGTGGCGAGTGACCTGGCAGCTCCTGCCGCTGCTGGTGCTGCCGTGGGCCGGCGGCTGGCCGCCGGTGCTGGTCGCCGTGCTCGTGGCGCTCGGGCTGGCCGGTCACATCCTGGTCCCCGGCGCGGACCGGGAGACCACGCCGGGCCTGCGGATGCGGCGAACCGGCGAATGACCCGCAACAGTCAGGCGAGGTGTTGACCGGCCACTCGGCGAGGTAGCGGGCGCAGGCGTCCGTCGACTCCCGCCCGGTCCGGGCCGCGCGGTATCTCGCGAACACCGCTTTGACGGAGATGGCTTGGCATCCGCACCCGACGACCGACACTATGACGGTGTGCCGATCCTGTTTCTTATCGTCGGGCTCCCGGGTGCTGGCAAGACACGGCTGGCCCGCGAACTGGCGGCCGAGTATCGAGCCCTGCGTTTGACGCCCGACGAGTGGATGATCCCGCTCTTCGGTGAATCTGAGGGCGACGGGCGACGAGACGTCTTGGAGGGCCGCTTGCTGTGGCTCGCTCTCGAGGCAGCAACGCTGGGCACCAGCGTCGTCCTTGACTTCGGCTTCTGGAGCCGTGACGAACGAACTGCAGTACGGGCGATTGCTAGCGAGCATGGAGTAGCCGCCCGGGTCAATTACCTGCCGATCGACCGCGAGACCCAGATCGCGCGCATCTCGGAGCGCTTCAACCGCGCTCCGGAGACGACGTTCGCGATGACGGCCGCTGATCTTGACGCGTTCGCGTCAACCTTTGAGGTGCCGACGTTGGATGAGCTGAACGACGGGCCTCTGGACGGGCCACCCACCGGCGGATCGTGGCGGGCGTGGGCAGCCACTCGGTGGCCTTCTTTCCCGGCACGCTAGGACGGCCGTCGCCGGGCATCCGGAGATGGGGCACTATCGTTCTGGCGTGCACATCCGTTTTGACGTACCAGCCGATCCCGCCTACCCGGGCCGCGTGGCCGCTGCGCTCAGCAGCGATCGGCTGCGCAAGTACGGTTATATCGGCGCCGTGCTGGCGGCGGTCGGGGCGATCGGTTTCGCCGTCTCGCGGGAGTTCGCGTGGGGCGACCAGATTTCGCCGCTGTGTACGGCGATGGTCGTCGCTGGCCTGCTGTCGATGCTGTACTCGCCGTGGGTGCGGTTGCGCGCCCGGCGCCGCTCCAGTCGCTACGCGGTCGAGGGCGCCTACGACATCACCGACGACAACATCATGATGCGCAGCGGCTCGGAGTCCGGTGGCATCGCCTGGGACGGGGTCGCCCAGGTAAAGGACACCCCTGAGTTCTGGATCGTGTACGTCGGCCGGATGCCGGCGACTGTGATCCCACGCCGCCTGATGTCCGCCGAGGACGTCGAAACGTTGCGTGCCTTCATGGCCAAACGTGGGCTGCTTCAGTAATCGGTGTCCGGTGCGGGTGGCGCACAGTCGAGGAGAGCGCGGGCGCTGAATGCCAGATTCTCCGCTTGCGCGGAGATCCCGAATCGAACGGAATAGAAGGAAGCGCCCGCATAGCCTCGGCTGTCGCCGCTTACTCGGGGATCAGCTCAGTAAGCCTGTCCAGAGTGTATGTCTCCGATCCTTCCGGCAGGTTGTCGGGCGCCTCGATGCCGATGAAGGTGACCGGCCCGTCCGGCAACCGGCCGTTCCACGTCGTCACCTCGGCCCGGGTGCGCCAACGGTCGACAAGGTAGGACACGGTGAGATATCGCCGCTCCATCAGTGCTCGTACCCGGTCGGCCGTGGTGAACGTGTTCTCCTCCACCCGGTTGAATGACGGCGTACCCCGCAGGTACAGGTGCAGCCACACGGCCTGCCAGCCATGCTCGCTCCTGGCGAACACCATCGGCAGTGCGACCCGGCCCTCTCCGCGCAGGTGCGAACGCGCCCGTACGGTCCGTGCGTCGAATGGGGCGCCGAGCTGGTCCCGTGTTCGGGTCTGGTACCCGAACATCGACTCGGCGACCTCGTCGAACGACTCGCCCGCATAGATGTTGACCTGCGGAACCACATAGTGCCCGTGGGCTGTCAGGGGCACGTCGATGAACTCGGTCGCACCGTTCGCCGCGTCGGTAACGTCGCCGGAATGCACCACGCCGTCGTGCTGGTAGTTCGTCCAGGACACCTGGCCGGCGCTGTGGAACGCGTCGTCGAGCAGCAGCACCGACAGGTCGTAGTCGGTGCGACGACTGGTCTGACGCCAGTATGTGAAGAAGCGGAGCAGCTCACCGGATACCGATGCCCGCGAGCCCCTCGGGAGGACGGCGAAACCTCCCTCGGTCGCCTTGCCGGACAGCGGCAGTGCGACGTCGAGCACCTCCGGGTCCACCACCAGCGGTCGTTCCGGCGTCGGCAGCCGGGCGCTGATCTCGGCATCCAACAGCAGCGACAGCTCAGCCACCAGCCCGGCCGGCAGCGGTGGCCGGTCGTCGGGGCCGACCCACGCGTTACGCGAGCGGCTCGCGTACATCCGGGCGGACGCGGGCGTCAGCCGGTTGTCGACATGCTCCCGCAGCGAGAGGAGCACCCGGCCCGACGCCGAGCCGAGCGCACCGGTGACTGCTTCGACCACGGCGGTTCGTTCCGCCGCCGACGCCAGCCGCAGCAGCCGGTCCGCGGATCGCAGGAGCAGGCCCGGCGCCGCCGACAGCACCGATGCGGCCGGACCGATGGCCCCGACCCGGATCGCCGCCTCCGCGCGGCCAGCCAGGTTGCGTACTCGCCGCTCGCCACGTGCGACCGCGAACACCTCCCGTGCGTGCGGCCACTGGTCGTACTCGTGCGGGTGCAGCCGTTCCCCGAGCCGCTTCCATCGCTCCGCGTAGCGCACGACGTCACCGAGCTTGTCCGGGCTCCCGCCGACGACCCTGTCCAGCGCGGCGAGCAGCATCCGCCGCTCCGGGCGCCGGAAGGCACGGAATCGCGTGGGTGTCACGAGCGAGGCATCCCCGCCGGAGACCTGGCACGCAAGGCGCAGCACGTCGGTCGTGGTGTCCACGCCGACCAGCGGCCGACCGAGGACGAGTCGGATCCCGTTGAGCACGGCACGGTTCTCCCGTACCGGGATCTCGGCCGGCTGCGCGCCGTCCACGCACGCGACCGCGAGCTCGCTGAGGATCGCGAGGTCCGCCTCGCCGTGTGGCGTCGAGCTACCGGCCAGGGTCAGGTAGAGCCGCGCTGCCTCCACGTCGGCGGTGTCTCCGAGACGCAGCAGGGTCACCCGGTCACCGGCTGCGGTGATCAGGTCGTCGTGCGCGGCCAACAGCTCGGCGTAGGTGTGCTGGTAGGCGCCGTAGGCCGGCAGGTCGAGCAGGTTCACCCCGCCCGAGAGGACCACGCCCCGAAGCTGCTCGTCGGTCGCCGCGCCACCGTCGGTGAATACGGCCGCCCGTAGCCGGTCCGTCCAGAACTCGATGGTGTCCGGCACCTCGTCCGGGAAGCCGATGAAATAGGCGTTGTGCTGGACATGGTCGCCTACCAGCTCACGCACCGCCGAGACGACCGTCGCGGCGAGGTCCGTCGCCGGTGCGGGGGCCAGGGTGCCGATGTGTTCCAGCAGAGCCCGCGACGCCGAGAACCCGACTCCGAGCAGCGCCGCGTCCAGTTGCCGGGCCACCGGCGTGCCGTCGCCAGCCGCGCCAGTGCTCGCCGGCACGCGCAGTGTCTTCTGAATGATCAGCTTCTCGAGCACGTGCTCCTCCGTTCCGGTCGACTCCGGCAGATGTCGGCCTGCAGCCGCGGCAGAGTGGGTCGCCGGGGACTCGAACCCCGAACCTTCCGATCCAACTAGGAGAAGGAAGCGCTTCCATGACCGCGCAGGCGGGGAGCGGACGCGCTACTCAGTCGGAAGCTCTGCCAGTTGAGCTAGCGACCCAGATGTCGATCTTCGCACCGGCCGGGTCGACCTGGCTATCGAGTTTCGGAGTCACTGCCGGACACGCCGGGCATGGGAGTGCCGTGTGGCAGCCACCCGGGACAGGAAAATCACGGCCGGCAACAAGACTCGCATCCGGCGGAAGATCTTCGACAAGACCGGCCTTACGACAAGAAGATGACGAACAAGCTCGCCGCCCGGCCTCCTAAAATGCAGCCCGACCATGTGTGGGAACGACGGCACAGCGGCGTCAGTGACCTGAAGTCCCTGCACGGTAGAACGGAACGGGATGTCGGCAGGCAAGTCTGGCCAGATCAAGAACCCGCGCGGTGGCACACGGATCCGAATGGAGGTAGGGGATTGAACAGCGAGCTGCGGGAGCTCATCGCGGAGCTGCGTACCGACCTGGAGGCGGGCCAGCCAGCGACGCTGGCCTGGGCCCAGATCAACGAGGGCGCCCCGGCCGACAAGATCCCCGCCGATCTGCCGCCGCCGGTCCGGGCGCTGCTGGAGACCGCCGACGGTCTCCTGGCCGGCGCGTTCGACCTGCCCGCAATGGCGGGGCTGGACGACATCCAGTACTACATCGAGCAGATGCCCGGGTTCACCGGCGTCGCCGACGAACCCGCCGAGTGGCTGGTCTTCGGCACGCTGAGCGACGAGCCGTTGCTGGTCCGGCGCGACACCGGCGCGGTCTGGTACTTCCCGGCGGAGACCACCGACGAGTGGTTCGCGCGTGAGCTGTTCCTCGACATCGCGCCGGACCTCGACTCGTTTCTCGCCTACTACGTCTTCGGCGCCGGGTACGGCGAGATCGGCTTCGACGACGACAAGTGGTGGGGCTTCCTCGACGAGCACGATCTGACCACCCACGGCGAGGAGAACGAGGACCGGGAAACGGCATAGCCCGCAGACGGCAGAACGCTCGGCCGGGCGGTCCCGGCCGAGCGTCCCGAACGGATCAGCAGCCGAGGTACAGGCGCGCCTGGAAGCGTACGGAGCCGGCCGGCGGAGCATCCGTGCAGCCGATGGTGCCCACCTCCATGACAGCGAAGGTGGTGTAGCTCTCCAGGCCGCCGACCTGGAACCACGCCGGGGGCGTGGTGACCCCGCCCGACTGCAGCCGGTAGCACTGGTACTCGAGCCAGGTGCCCTCCACCGCCCTGGTCCCCTTGTACAGGCCGTAGTAGCCGGGCTGGGAGAAGTTCCAGGTGTCGGTGACCGATGTGCTGTTCGTGGTCGAGGTGGTCTTCTGCACCGTGAAGCCCACCTTGGTCTCGACCTCGGCGAGGAGCAACTTGCCCTTCGCCGAGATCTCGACGCTCGCGCCGACCTGCGTGGTCACCTCGTTCACCGTGCCGAGGGTCTCGGTGTGCTCGCCCGTGGTGCCGGAGGTGATGTGGACCGCGAGGAAGTGCGTCAGCGTGGGATTCACCTCGACCGCGTTGACCACGAAGGCCGTCTCGCCGAGATTTGCCGTGGTGCAGGACTTGGTTGGCTTGGGGTAGTTCGGGAAGGGCAAGCCACCTCCCCCACGGTCTGCCGAGGCCGGGCCTGTGGCGGCGACGACGAGCATGCCCGCGAACAGGGCGACAGCCCCGATTCGGATGGCACGGGAAAATCCCACACGGGACAGGCGCATGGCCGCTCCAGATTCAGCTGTGCACAGTGGACTGATTGCGCCCCATCATCGAGTGACTGATCAATGTCCGCAACGGTTTCCCACCGCACCAGCCGTGCATTGAAGCCTTCCCGGCCTTCCACCCGGTACGAGAGCGAACGGCGGATAGTCCACCTGTGCGCCACTATCGGACAGCCCGACGACGGAAACCCGGAACGGGCACCGGCAGCCCGATCGAGCCGACGCTGCCTCAGGCTGGACAGCATGCTCAGCCGGTGAGGCCCAGTGCGCCCGTACTCAGCACATTGGTTGCGGTCTGGCGCAGTCGGTGGCAGAGGTCGGTCTCGTCGACCCACGGCTGCCAGGCGTCGACGTGGTCGGGGATACGGGCTTCGAGGGCGGCGAACGAAAGGTCCTGCACCGGGGTCCCGGTGGTCCAGTCCACCACTGGCGAGTCGCCCACCTCGGGGTCGCCGATGCGCAGCACGTAGCCCAGCGCCACCGTCTCGGCCCACAGTCGGTGCGCCGAGACCAGGCAGCTGTACTCGTCCGACGAGCGGTAGTAGATCACCTGGTCGAGCGGGTGCGGCACTACCACGACGCCATCACCGCAGGCGGCGAGCAGATGGTCGAAGGTCAACCGGCGGTCGGGCAGCTTGTCGTACGCCTCGTACAGCTCGGGTTCGTACGGCGGTGCTGTCGACGGCGCGGCGCCACGGACGGCGACGTGCCGGGCGAACCAGTCCAACCGGTCGGCCCTTCGATGGTGCGACGAGTACGAACCCATTGACACGCCGAGCAGGCAGGGGTCGGTCTCCGGGGCCAGTGGTGGATCGATCTCGGCGACCGAGCGGGGCTCTCGATGCTCGGGCAGCCCGCGCTGCCGCAGCCGGGCGTTGAGGTCGTTCAGGAACCGTTCCTTCTCCTGGCGTGGCCAGACCGCCTCGTCCTCCTCGTCGTGGCAGAGGAAGAGCCCTACGCCGACATCGAAACCCATGCGAGGCACCGTAGCCTGCCTGCCAGCCGACGATCTGGTCAGCGGGGCTGGCAGCGCGGGGCCGGCGTCGTCGACCGACGCCGGCCCACTGCCGGTGGTTCAGTGGTATCGCTGGATGAAGGCGAGGGCGGTGTCGCACACCGCACGCCAGCCGCTGTCGATGGTCAGGGAGTGGCCTCGTCCAGGTAGCTCGACGATCTCGGTCACGCCCGGGTTGTCCTTCTGCCGCTTGTAGGAGGCGTTGGTGATGGCCCACGGCACGGTGTGGTCCTTCTGTCCGGAGATCAGCAGTAGGGGACCGCGATCGGGGTTGTCCGTGTCGACCGTGACCTCGGTCCACGGGTTCAGGTTTGCCGCAGCGGCTTGGAACAGCGGCTCGCCCGGTGCCGGGACGGCGAATGTCTCGTAGAGTTGCTGGGCTTCGTCCTCGTCGACGGCGTTGGCGAACGCGTATCGGAACTGGTCGTAGGTGAGCGGGACGGCTCGGTGGTAGTTGGCCGGGTTGCCGAGCACGGCGCTGGCTGCTCGCAGCGACGAGATCGGCAGGGGCAGCACGCCTCGGAACGGGGCGGGGTCGATGGCCGCCGACGCTGCGGACAGTCCGCGCCCGGCCGTGATCTGGGCGATGAGTCCGCCGAACGAGTGTCCAACGACAGCGGGTTTGCGGTCGAGCTTGCCGATGAGGTCACAGAAGTGGTCGGCAACCTGACCAACGCTCTTGCCGGCGAACACCTCCGGGTGGGCCTTCGCCTCCTCGACGGTGTCCGGGTCGTCGGGCCAGCCGGGTACGACCGGCGCGTAGCCGGCTGCGACGAACACGTCGGCCCACCGCTGCCAACTGCTCGGCAGCAGCCACAGCCCATGGATGAAAACGACCGGGGGCTTGCCACTGGCGTTGGCCTGTTCGATCTGCTGCAGGTCTGACTGGGTGGTCACGTCACGCCTCCCGGCTGAGAATGGTGCGCAGGAATGCGATCGCCTGGTTGATCGCGGCGTCGGCGGCGTGAGTGCCGCGCAGCGCGTTGAGCATGACGAAGTCGTGGATGACGCCCTGGTAGCGCAGTGCGGTGACGGGGACGCCGGCCGCGCGCAGTTTGTCGGCGTATGCCTCACCCTCGTCGCGCAGGACATCCGCTTCGGCGGTGATGACCAGTGCCGGCGGTAGCCCGGCGAGCTGCTCGACCGTGGCCCGTAGGGGTGATGCGGTGATTTCTGCCCGTTGTGATTCGTCGGTGGTGTACTGGTCCCAGAACCACTGCATCGCGTCCCGGCGCAGGAAGTAGCCCTCGGCGAACTGGTGGTACGAGTCGGTATCGAACGACGCGTCGGTCACCGGGTAGAACAGCACCTGCCCGGCCAGCGGCACATCGCCGCGCTGCTTGGCGGTCAGTGTCAGCGACGCCGACATGTTGCCGCCGACCGAGTCGCCGGCGACCGCGATGCGCGACGCGTCGAGGCCGTGCTCGACACCGTGTTCCACCACCCAACGCGCGACGGCGTAATTCTCGGTGATGGCGGTCGGGTAGCGGGCCTCCGGCGACAGACGGTAGTTGGGGAAAACGACAGCAGCGCCGACTCCGGCGGCGAGTTCACGGGCGAGCCGGTCGTGCGTGTGATCGTTGCCGAACACCCATCCGGCTCCGTGGATGTAAAGGATGACCGGCAGCGGGCCGGCTTCGTGATCGGGCCGGAAGATTGTCACTTCCGGGTTGTCGAGGGTCTGCTTTGTCGTGCCCGGCACCGGCACCTGCGGGCTCTGGACCTCGTCGACGGCTTTGCGTCCGTTGATCGGTCCAAGGTCGAACAGGTAGGGCGGGTTGGCCGTCGCGTCAGCGAAAGCCTGCGCGGCCGGCTCCAGAACAGGCTTTGACATGCCCAAAATTCTCCTTACCGTGGGGCGACGCCTCCTCGCGGTGGTGTCGCCGGTCGGTCAGACGATAGGAACCGTGGGACCCCACAGCCATGTCCGTGCGTGCACAGAAGCTGGCTCAGCCTGCACAACGCCGCGGGTCCGAGGCCCCCGATTGCCAGGACGGCCCCAGCGTGCAACCGTCGGGTCAGTCGGAGACAAAGCGTGGTGGGGACGGGGGCCATGACGTCGCAACAGCTCGTCACAGCGATCAGCACCACGGGGTTGCCGCCACGGCACCGCGCTGAGGCCGTCCGATCCCTGGTCTGGGAATCGGTCGTCCGAGTCGAGATCGAGCACCACGAGCCACCGGAGGGGATCACGGTCGATCTGCGTCTCGGAAGTCTGGCGTCCGTGGGTGTCTGCGCGGTGCGGGCGACATCCACCACCGTCCGGCGGACGGAACGACTGGCCCGCCGCGACGATGACCCGCCGGTGTTCCTCGGGTTGCAGATGTCCGGTACCAGCATCGTCGTCCAGGACGGACGCGAGGCACTGCTGCGGCCCGGCAATTTCGCGCTCTACGACACGGCAGCCGCTTACAGTCTGCTGTTCCGCGATGGCATGGACGCGGTCTTTTTCCGTATCCCTCGTGCCGCACTCGGCGTCTCCGCGCGCCAGTTGCAGGACGCCACCGCGGTCACGTTCGGCTCGGACAGCGCAGTCGCCGAGCTGACCTCCGCATACCTGATTCGACTCGCCGTCACCGAGGCGCTGTCCTACGGCCCGTACGGCGTGCTGATGGGCGATCCCACCGTCGAGCTCATCCGTGCCACCATCGCCGCCCACCTCGATGACTCGGACCTGCACCGAGCGGCAGCGAACGGCAGCCTGCCCTTCCAGGTCATGAGCTACCTACGCACGCATCTGACCGATCCGGAACTCACTCCGGCCACCGTCGCCGCCGCGCACCACATTTCACTGCGGTACCTCTATCAGATCCTTGCCCGCTCCGGCGTGCGATTCGGCGAGTGGCTACGCCACAACCGGCTGGAGGGAGCGCGAAAAGATCTAGCCAGACCGACCCATCCTGCATTGACCATCGCGGCGATCGGACGCCGATGGGGCTTCAGCGACGCCACCCACTTCAGCAAGGCGTTCAAGCAGAGGTACGGCATGTCTCCACGCGACTGGCGCACGCACCAGCAGCAGGAGTCGATGTCGGCCGGACACGTTACCGAAGACATCCGGTGAACTGCGCGACGCAGTGATCCAGGGCCTCGCGCGGACACAGCGTGTCCACGGTGGCAGTACGCGTTCGAAGCGAGCCGAGCGCCGTAATCTCCAGGCCCTCGCCGACCCCGGTCGCGCCCTGCGCGCCTACCCGCCAAATCACCAGAGCAGCCATGCTGAGGATGGCTGGATTGGACAGTGGGCGCGGCGAATTGGAGCGGGACGGCGTGATCGGCCCCGCCGCGACACCCTGCCCTCCCGCACGCGGGCGGCGTCCCGAAGCATGCGGGCCGGGCGGGCCGGGCGGGCCGAGCGGGTCGGGGCGGGCCGGGTCACAGAGGCTCGCCACTGCGATGCCCGGCGCCGCCGCGCTCCTCCTTGTCGGACAACCGCCGTGCTCGATCCGCTCCGTCATCGACGCCACAGGTAAATCTTGTGGACGTCGATCTTTATAACGGCAAATCAGTCGGACTCCCCGCCAAAATAGCGAAAACGCACGGGGTCAGCTTGCTGGGGCGTGCACCGGGCGACCTAATCGCCACAACAGGGCGTGTGGTGACCAGAGATCGTCAGTCCAACCCGTCGGGCAGGATGGCGAGACAACCCAGAACTTCGGCTCATCGGACGAGTTGATGAAGGCAATGGACGTCTAACCTTGGTCGTGCCGAGAAGGCGTGCCCGACCGGAAGGGACGTCATGATATTGAACCCGGTCCGCGATCGTCCAGAGCCCGGCAGCATCCGCAATCGAGAGGGAAAGGTCAGTCTCTGGCGGGTGCCGAACGTCTTCATCGAGCCGCGAGGACTGTTTCTGGGCGCTCACGACCGGCTTATCCAGAACCTCGGCCAAGTTCGGTCGATCACCGGTGTGATCGTGTTGAGCGTGATACCGCTTGCCTACAACCCATTCTTCGTGAACGTACATGGCGAGGTCGAGACCTTCGGTCGAGTGGAACGGTACGACCGTCAGCCAGCTCTGGTGTTTATTTTCACCGAAATTTTCGCCCAGGCAATTATTGGCACCCTGGTCAGCCTTGGTATCGCGACCCTGGTGGGTGCGGCCCTGGTCGCCTGGGCGCGGCCTGGATTTCGGCGTCGCACACTTTGGCAGTTCCGTTGGCCGCTTGTGTCGATACTGGCCTTCGTGGTGCTGTTGGTGGTATTCGTCGCCTCGTTGCTCTATCTCGGTAATCTTGGGAATCGGCTCGCCGTAAACCAGAACGACACTGTCCGTCTCGGCATCATGTTGGGCCTGTTCGGGCTCGGAGCACTGCCGGTGATGTGGATGCTGAACGCCTTCTACCTTGCCTTCACAGGTCTGTTCCGAGCCGAAGACGGTCACCCTCTGCTCGGACCGCTTACGATTCCGCTGGCAGCCTGGGGGATATCCGTTTGGTCACTCACGCATCAGAACGCCAGCGCTGATGAGCTGATCAACATTCCGCCTGGCGTCGCGCTCTGGACGGCTATCCTGGGTCCGACCACCCTTACTCTGCTCTCCGTTGCCACTCTGTGGCGACTGCGCGGTCGCCATCCCGACGACTTTCCATTCCGGAATGGCCCACCTGGTGCACTGTAGCCGGTGGTGCCGCTGAAGCGACTCAACCTAGGCTTTCCTGCGCAGGTAGGTCTCGGCCAACTGGCGAAGGCGTGTCCGGTCGAAGCTGTGCCCGTGGCCGGGATGGACGACGGCCACGTCGAGGTCGGCGAGGAACTCCATGCTTCGCACGTAGGCGGCCACGTCGGAGTTCGGCAGGTCGTCGATCAAGGCACCGTCGTAGATGATGTCGCCGGAATACAGGGTCCCGGTGCGCTCCTCCAGCAGGGCGATGCTTCCCGGTGTGTGACCGGGAAGGTGCAGCACAGTCAGTGTTCGCCCGCCCAGGTCGACTCGGTCGCCGTCGTCGAGCATGCGGTTCAGGGTCATGGGTTCGACGCGGTAGGTAGCCGGGTCGTAGCCGGGACCAGGCAGGACGTCGATCATGAGCTCCGGGACAGGTTCTCCCGCCGCGTCGATCCCCAGTTTGTCGTAGAGCTCCGCGCCGTACAGGCTCGCCGGTACGCCCGCGGCCAGGAGCCCCGCCTCGGCGGGGTGGGCGGCCCGGTCACCGAACTCAGGTGCCCCACCGACATGATCCAGGTGCGCGTGGGTGAGCAGGACCATCGGATCGCGCTCGAACATGCCCGGAATCGTTCCCCGCAAGGCGACGACACCGAGCCCGGCGTCGATCACGATGTCACGGTCGTTGCCGCGCAACCACCAGAAGTTCGCCGATAACAGTTCGTTGACGTGCGGTTCCGTGATCCGGATGACGCCGCTATCCACTTCGGCCTGCGTATACCAGTCGACCATGTCCACAGTGTGCCCCGACTACCCGGCCCGGTGCCGGGCAATAGCGGCGGCGGCGGCCTCGTCGTCCTCGTAGTAGCGCATGAACCGTTCGGCGGAGCCGCCAGCCTCCAGCACGCTCAGCGCGATGGCCCGGACCTCCCGTGCCATGTCGGAGTCGTCCGATCCGCCTGCGTCGTCCGGGATGTCGAGGATGGCAGCCATCACCGGTGTGACCATCGGACCGTGGTGGCCGGAGACTGCCCGCACCAGGTGGGCACGTTGCGGCCAGGTGTCCAGCGAGGGGTACGCGTCGACCAGGGCCTTGAGCAGGTTCTCGCCGAACGGTTGGCGTAGCTTCTCGATTGCGCTGCGGTCGCCGGCCCGAATGGCCGCCAGCAGGGCGCGCAGCAGGCTGGCGTCGCTGATGTCGTACTGCCGGGCTCGGACGTCCTCCACCCGGCTCTCCCCGTTCACGACGGTCACCACGGCGGCAAGCTCGAAGTACCACAGACGATCGGCGTACATCTCCCGTTCGATCGCCCCGGCGAGGTCGTTCTGGCCATGCTCGCGGAGCCGTTCGACGGCGTAGCGGAGGTAGTCGCGGGTGCCGCCGACCACCGTCGTCCCGTACGGCAGACGCCGTCGCGGCAGTTCGTACTCGCCGGCCAGCGCGGTGACCACGAGCAGCCGCTCGCCGTCGTCGCCCGGCACCCGCCACACCGCATCGAGCTCGTCGGGCTCGATCGGCTCGCTGTCCGTACCCCAGAGGCGTACCGCTCCGGGAAACACCTGTTGCACATAGCTTGTGGCACACAGCCGGGCGATCGTCCGGTCCGCCACCCACACCGCGCGGCTCGCCGCTTCGTGATCCATCCGGCCTCCAAGGTTCGCCACGATCCCGGTGTCAGCCCGACAGGTTACCGCTGAGAAAGGGCCGGTGCTTCGGCGAGGCTCTCCGTCAGAGGGCGTGGCCGAGAACGTGAGCCAACGGCTGAGGGCTCCTGCCGGCTCCCCGTACGGGTGTCGGCAGGAGCCCTGTATGCCGTGACCAGAACCGGTCAGTTCTGCACCCCGGCGTCGCCCTTGTACTGCGCTACGTGATGACCAAGACGGAGTTCGCCATCGCCGGGCTGCTGTACACCGAGCTCGAACAACGCTGCCGCGCGAGCCTGGGTGCCGGGGCGGGAGAAGGAGGCGAAATAGCCGTTGAGGGCGGCTACAAACTCGTCGTCCGACGGCAGGTCGACGCGGTTGACCAGCGCCTTCGTCTCCACGATCGCCTGCTTCTCGAAGCCGGCGATCCGGCTGGCGAAGCCGTCCACGAACTCGTCCAACTCGCCGTCGGGCAGGGCCCGGTTGACGTACCCGTACCGCTCGGCCAGGTCGCCCGGGAAGTCGTCAGCGCCCAGTAGCACCTCCAGCGCACGGCCCCGTCCCATCAGGCGAGGCAGCCAGGCCGTCGTGCCACCGCCGGGCACGGCGCCCAACCCGACCTCGAACTGTCCGAGTACGGCACGCTCCCGGCTGGCGAACCGGATGTCGCAGGCCAGGATGAACTCGCTGCCGGCGCCCCGGACTCGTCCGCGCACCGAGGCGATGGTGACGACGGGCAGCCGGCTCAGCCGGGTGAAGAGGTCGGTGTACGGGTGCATGCCGCGCCGCTTCGAGCTTTCGGTCGCCATGCCGACGACGGTTTGCGGATCGGCGGCCATGTCCCAGTGGGCGATGAAGTAGTCGGGGTTGGCGCTGTCGAAGACGACGACCTGCACGTCGGGATCGGTCTCCAGGCGTGACACGAGGGCGTCGAGTTCGTAGAGCGTGTCCGGGTCCATCAGGTTCACCGGACCGTGGTCGAAGGTCGCCGTCCAGTAGGTGGCGCTGTTCTGGCGTACGTGGATCTGCGGCATGTGGATCTCCATTGCTTCGTGGGGTGACGGCGCTCGGGTGGGGGCCGACCCCTGACTTTGAAGTTCAAAGCTAGCACGTGACTTTGGAATGCCAAGTTAGATGTAGGCTGGCTCCGTGAAGAAGGTGACGCTTGATCAGGAGTACCCGGTCTGTTCCATCGCCCGGAGCCTGGAGATTCTTGGCGAACGCTGGACCTTTCTCATTGTCCGCGAAGCTATGTCCGGAAAGACCCGGTTCGGAGAGTTCACCGACGCGCTGGAGATATCCACCGACCTGCTCAGCAACCGCCTGGCCACCCTGGTCGAGGCCGGCATCATGGAAAAGCGCCCATACCAGCAGCCGGGACACCGCCTTCGGTACGAGTACCACCTCACGCCCGCCGGCGAGGAACTGCGGATCGTCCTCGGTGCGCTTCAGCAGTGGGGCGATCGCCACTGCGCACCGGCCGCCGGACCCAGTGCGCAGCGTCGCAGCCGCAGCACCGGCGGGCAGCTCGAAGTGGCGTTTGTCGGCGGCGACGGCAAAGCGGTCGCCCTCGACGACGTGACATTCGTCGCCACCTAGCCGCTATGGGCGGATTCAGTCGGCAACGTCGTCCCGATCATCCTGCGGAAGTCCTGCCATGAGTGCTGTTCAGCGTTCTTGACGGGGTCGGTGGCGGGTTGGTGCGGGTCGGAGGCCGGCGACCTGGACGTACAGTTCGCGTTTTTCGGTTGCTCGTCCTCGTTGGTCGAGGACGTAGCCGGTGAGCCAGATCCAGCCGTCGCAGGTGGGTTCGCGGGCGCGGGTGATCAGTCGGACGATCAGTGCGCGGTCCCCGGCGAACTGGACGCTGGCCCGCTCGTCGATCACGAGGACGTCGCCGGGTCGGGGCAGGGGGCCGAACATCAGGGGAGCGGGATGGGGAAGCCGGGTGGTTCGGGTGAGATGCGGACCCAGCAGTCGGTGTGTTCGCCGCAGGTGGGGCAGCGTCCGCCGGGGTCGGGGGAGTGGGCCTTGGCCAGCTCATAGGAGCTGACGAGAACGTCAACCGAGGTGTACGGGGACGCCTGCTCGTCGCTGCGGATCCAGCCGACGAAGCGGTTGTGCAGCCAGCCGCTCGGCACGTGCCGCAGGTCCTCGGCGGCGACAACGAAGAACTGCGCCAGGTAGAGCCCGAGCGACACCCGACTGCCGTCGAACTCGGCCCGCAGCTCACGCCGCCGCGTCACACATGGCCAGTCGCCGCCGCATCCCGAGCACACCCAGGTACGCGCCATCGGGTTATGCGTACTCACCCCTGCTCCTCCTGACATATGAGGGGTTGACGTACTTGTTTGTGCTGTTCACGGCTTCGGGACCTGACGTGTGATCGCGGCCAGCCGGACGAGGAGTTCGAGGCACGGGACCCGACAGTCGGACGACTCCCACTCGCATTCGGGAGCGTGTCCGGTCACCCACACCTCGTCCGAGCGAACGTGTACGCGATCGAGGTGGACCCGGGACACGACCACGTTGACGACCGCGCCGGGCAGGAAGCCACGGCAGTGCGACCACTCGCCCGGCATCAGCCGAAGGACCGTGCCGACGGGTACGTGTGGCAGCCCGGTCGGGGTCGTCACGATCGACGCCTGGCGCCGTAGCAGAACCAGCAGCCACGGTTACCGCGCCACCGCGACAACCTCGGGTCCTTTGAGGACGGCGAGTCAGCCGGGCGGTCTTCCGACGAGTCGCTTTGGGCTGCTACCGGCTCGACTTCCCGGTGATAGCCGGCCCGCTCCGGATACTGCGTCGCGGGGCCGATCCCGTCGTCGTCCGGCTCGTACGGCCCACTGAACCACCGCCACCTGGCCATCGGCCCCAGTCCAATCTTGATTGGTGATCAACTAAGACGTCGTGACTGAGACCGAGGTCCCATGCCAGCCGCCATGCCCGGTCTGCCTGTCGTCGTCATGTCGCAAAGTGAGCCCGGCCTTATCCCGGAGCTCGACATGCCTCAAGAGGGGAGGTGCACACACAGCGTCACCGGTAGCCTGCATAGAAAGAACCAGTGAGCAGTAAGCCCACGCCGCAGCCCACAACTCGGAAGTGAATCTTGAGCGGATTCGGCAACGTCCTGAGGCGGTTTCGTAATCAGCGCGGCCTCTCACTTCGGGGCCTGTCTATGCTGGTCAACTACGACTTCGGGTATCTGGGCCAGCTTGAGCGGGGCGAGCGTTCGCCCACGGCCAAGGTCGCCAGCGCATGCGACAAGGCGCTTGACGCCAACGGCGCAGTGGTGGACGCGTACGAGCGAGCGGCGTTAGATGACGGCATGCAACGCCGTACGGTGCTTCGGGCACTCAGCGCCCTCGCGGTGGGGGGTGGCCCGCCGCTCGTCGGCCTGGAGGCGCTTCGTCAAGGGCTCGGTCACGCTGTTGACGGCGAGGACCACGACGAGTGGCAGCAAATCGCACTCGACTACGGCCGCGCCTACTACCTGACACCGCCCGACGTGCTGATGGAGCAGGTCACCGCAGATCTTGCTGTGCTGCAAGCAGTAATGGTCGAGGCCAACAGCAGGCAGAAGACCAGCCTGTCGCGAGCTACTGCCCAGCTCTCGGTGATTATCGCGATGACCTTGACCGCGACAGGCCGGCTGCACATGGCCCACCGCTGGTGGACGACCGCCCGCCGCGCTGCTGATGAGTCACGCTGCCTGGACACACAGGTGCTGACGCGGGCGTGGGACGTGACTAATGGCTGCTACGACGGGCGTCCACTGGCCGAGGTGATCGCCCGTTCTGACGAGGCCATCGCTCTCGCTGGTGACCGAGCAACCGCCGGGTCGGCTGGGTTGTACGCCGGCCGTGCACAGGCACTCGCACTCGCCGGGCGCGACGACGAAGCACTCACGGCAGTGCGACAGGTCGCCGAGATCACGGCGAGACTTCCATCCGAGATCACCAACGACGCTGCATCGTTCTGGGCATGGCCCGAGCACCGCCTCCGCCACACGGAGTCGTACGTCGCTACCCACGTCGGGCACCTCGCCGACGCCGACGCCGCCCAGGACAGAGCGCTAGTCCTATACCCGGAATGCCAAGCCCGGCTCAGGACACAAGTCTCCCTGCACAGGGCATCGTGCCTGATCCAGAAGGGGCACATCGGAGAAGGGCTTCGTTTCGCCGCTGACCTACTGGATGACCTACCGGTGGAGCAGCACAACAAGCTGCTGTACGAGGTAGCCCGGCAGGTGATGGCGGTGGTACCGGCGTCGGAGCGTCGGCGTACCGAACTCGGCGACCTGGCGGCCCGCCTGCCGATCACCTCGACTGCCTGAGAGGTATCGCTCGTGTCCATCTCGTACAGGCACTACACCGGCCCATCGTCGGCGCCGTGGGTCGATCGGCTGGTCGACCTATATGCCGTCGTGTACGCCGAGCCCCCGTATGAGGAAGGGCCCGAGGAGGTAGAGGGCTTCCGGGCCAAGCTCCCAGAGGACATGTCTCGCCCTGGTTTCGAATTGGTGATCGCAACTGACGATGAGTTTCTGATCGGAGCTGCATATGGATGGACGATGCCAGCGGGCACATGGTGGTCCAAGGCGGACCGTGAGCCACCGCCTGATCTGAAGGCCGCTGAGAAACTAGCGATTATGGAGTGGATCGTTTACCCAGGGCGGCGGGGCCAGGGGATTGGAGCGCAGCTAATTCGTCGCCTGATCAGTGGGCGATCAGAGTCGTGGGCGACTCTGGCATCTGATCCCCGTTCGATCGCCAGAGTGATTTACGGGCGCGCGGGCTGGGGCGATGTCGGTAAGTCCGTGTTGCCATGGGGTCCGACCATGGACCTACTGGCCCTGTCGCTAGCCT
Organism: Micromonospora pisi; assembly: GCF_003633685.1. NCBI lineage: Bacteria > Bacillati > Actinomycetota > Actinomycetes > Micromonosporales > Micromonosporaceae > Micromonospora > Micromonospora pisi. The sequence continues at coordinate 7,708,969 of NZ_RBKT01000001.1, forward strand.
CGATCAACGGCGCACCCCGGCGTTGATCGATGAACCGTACGTTAGCAGCTGCGTTGTCATCGCCACCGAGACGATCTACATCGCCGTACCGGTTGGAAACTGCCTTTTGTCGGGACGCGGCGGGACGACCTGGAGAAAGGGATGGGTGATGAGAACGGAAACCATGCTCGGCCTGCTCGCAGTTGAGGAACGTCTCGTCCTCGATTCGGGCTACCGCATTGATGCGGCGTCGCGCAGTATGTACCAGCCGGTCAGTACGCCACTGCGCAACGATGGGATCTTCCGGCACTGGATGCTCCGGGGCGAGACGTACCGCCTGGAGCACGACGGCACCGGCTGGCGAGTCCACAACGACCTGTTCGGCCACCACGAGTACCGCCTGGTCGACGCCCAGGATGCCCAGTACGTCGCTCAGCTCCCACTGGGCGCTGGCGAACTGCACTTGGAGGCGGGAACGCGGTACGAGATCCGTACCATCGAGCCGATGGGGCCTTGGGCTCTCTACTCACTCTGACTCGGTGGGCCATGATCTCCCAAAGGAGATGCAACGCCTGGTCTTGTGCCTGGCCTCGACCGCGTCACCGCCCTGTCATTGGTTGGTGCGCTTGAGTGGCAACCAGCTTGTGAGCATCGGGACCAGGGCGGTCGCCAGCGGCTCGCCGAAGACGCAGAGTGTCTGCTCCCATGGGTGGCCAAAGGTGCCCATGGTCATCTCCTCGGTGAGAAAGATGTGGTAGTCACCGTTTGGAAAAACCTCGGTCTGCCACTGCGGATCCGGCTGGCAGGCGAGCCGGTCCGGCCAGAACCGGTGCGTCTGGTGCTGCCAGTCGAGCACAACGATGCTGGTACCTGGTTCGAGTACGCGCACCAATGCGAGCAGCGTGAGGCTGTTGATGGCGCGGACTCCGGCGGCGAACTCCGGGTGGCTGGGCGCGGCGAAGATCGGGCCGAGGTCGACCGTGACCGACGGCGCGGGCTCGGCGATCGCCGGCCCGGAGGACATGCTGGGCCGGAAGTCGAACCGCTGGCAGAACGGCATCCAGTACTCGTCGTCCGCGTCCATGGAAATCGGGTTCCAAGCCGGCTGTGACTGGGGGCACGAACTCGGTGATGCGGTCGTGGGATCCGTAGACGATGCTGGCGATCTTTTCCTGGACGGCGCGCAGGACGGTGATGGTGTCCCGGTCCGAGAAGCCGGTGTCGCTTGCCCAGTCGCGTGACCATCCCAGGGTCTCGCTCGAAAACGCCAACTCTGTCGCGAGCAACACGCGCCGGCAGTCACGACGTGACACGCGGCTGCCCTTATCAAGCAGGCCGGCCAGCCGAGCCACGTCCGACCGAAGTGCCGAGTGGTCGACATATTCGAGTAGTCGGACGACATCGTCCTTGCCGCTCGGTCGTTCCCACTCCATGACGCCGAATCGAAGCAGCTCCCGCTCAACCGAGGTCAGCCCGGTGAGGTCAACCTGCGCGTCCATGTCCATACGGCCGATCATCCAGCATCATGTGCGCCACCCCTCCGGGGCCTGCCGGCGCCCCCAGAGGGCAGCGAGGGACCCGACCGGGTCTCCAGTGTTCTGAACGCTTCCCCGTTTGGCATGCCGTCCCGTCCGCATTGGGCCGCCCGTGTGTGCGTCGGCCTCGTCGCCAGAGTTCTTCGAACTCCTCCGCTGTGACTGGTTCGAGGGATGGCTCACCACTGCACGGGGCCTCAGGGAAGGGCGCATCCGGAACGGCGCCGTACCGGCGTTCGTAGGTGATGACCGCAGCGGCGCCACCGGTGTCTCTGGCACGGAGCACCTCCTCAAGCGACGCCGCAGCGGCGATGACCTGGTCCCTGTCCTGCACTTCCACGTGGCGCCTCGACCACCGCTCGCCGTCGAGTTCGTCGTAGCACCACAGGTCTTCGTCGGGGCAGTACCAGCGGACGTAGGTCATCACTCCGCCAGTATCGGCTTTGGCGTCGTACGGGTAGTGGGTGCACAGTCATATCGATACCGTCGGTCTCGTACTCGTCGATGGGCCGACCATGCCGTTGCCGGGGCTGGTGGACCCGGCCGGTCGCATGGAGTAGGTCGATGACTCACCCGGTGAGGCCCAGGGCGCCCGCACTCAGCACAACCGTACTTTCCGGGTAGCGCGGCCGGTGACGTCGTTGGGCATCTTGCCATGCCGCAATCGCGGTCAATTTCCCGATCTGCTGGGCGGCGGCGGTTGTCGTCCGAGCTGGGGTTTTTGTCGAGACACCGGCAATGGGGGATGGTCGTGGCCGCTTCGCGGATGTGAGCTGAGTCGCGCTGAAAAAGGTCGCGGAACGGTAGGCGGATCCGTACGCTGACGCGGCTAATCACATCGGAGGAAAACTGTATGAGCTGTCAGACCTGCCATGCCGAAATGACGCCGGCAACCGTGGAGTGCGCAGTCTGCGGCACCCCGACGGGTGCCCCGGCTGTTGTTCCCGGGGCACGTACGTACCGTCTGGGTGGTGTCGGGCGGGCGGCATCGATTTTGATCGGTCTCGCGGTGGTGGCCGACCTGCTGATCGCTGTCTGGACGATCGTGGGTGGTCAGTTGGTTCAGCGTGCGATGCGGGACCTCGACCCGGACGCCATCAACGTTGCTGCTCTTGTCTCGGCTCTGGTCGACCTGGTGTCTGTCGTTCCGTTCATCGCTGCCGCTGTGCTGGTCATCGTCTGGTGCTACCGCGCGCGGGTCAATCTGGACGCGTTCCCGGGTGCCACGCCGACGCTGCGTAGGGGCTGGGCGGTCGCCGGCTGGCTGGTGCCGTTTGTGAACCTTGTCGTTCCGGCGCGTGTGATGGCGAACATCGCCCGGGACAGCCTGTGGCGGTCGGATACGCCAACCCTGGTACGGATCTGGTTCGGTAGCTGGCTGGTCTACCTGTTCGCCGACCAGGGGCTCACGCGCTCCGGGAACCGGGACTTCGACGCACTGCCGAGCACCCTCTACGGTCCCGGCGACTACCAGATGTACGTCGACTACTACTCCTCCGCGCTGGTGCCGAGCCTGCTGGTGGCGGCGCTCAGCGCGGTGGCCGGCGTGTCCATGGTCCTGCTGATCAACCGGGTGTCGACCGCGCAGGACACCCGAACCGGGCGCGGTGTGCCGGCCGCACCGGTGATGCCCGGCATGCCAGTCGCGGGCGCCTGAGCGACTGCGTGGCCTTTCCCTGGAGGGCGTCACCGAGAAGCGGGTCCTCGCTGGCGGCCGTCCGTTCCTTCGGCAGGAGGCACTCGGCACGCCGCTCGACCTGCCTGCGGTCACTGCTCTCTGCACTCATCGCACACCCATAGCCCCGACCGGCGGCAACCGCGACACCCCGGCAGCCGCCGGGGTGTCGCGTCGTCGGGTCAGCCGGCCTGCGGTGGGAACCACTCGACGACGTGGAAATTGCCAGTCTCCAGCGTCTCGTACGGCGCTCCGCTCAGGCAGAGGGGGACCGACTCGGTGCTGCCGGCGTCGAGGGCCCAGCTGTACCCGACCCGGTCGCGACGTCCGTTGTCGTACACCGTGAACCCCTTCCGGACGCCGAGAAACTCGGGAAAGCTGCTCTCCGTGACCACACCGGTGGCCACCGCCACCGGTCCCGCGACGATCAGGCAGTCGATCCGCCCGGAGAACCATCCACCCTCGCCACCCTCGTAGTGGCTGACCCGGAAAGTGCCACGGGCGGCGGTGGCGAAGCCGTGCGCGTCGAAGGCGAAGCGGACGTCCTGCCCGTCCGCCCGGTACGTCTTGGCCGCACCCACCAGGCTCGGCTCGGTCGGTTCCGGTCCGGGCCTGAGGCCGCCGTCCGGGCGCGGATCCCCTTCCTGCTGCCCGACAGCCGTCGGTGCCGGGGTCGGGGTCGCCGCCGAGGCCGGCACCGATCCCCAGAGCGTGGCCGACAGCGTGAGCGCCGACGCGCCGGCCAGGACGCTCCGCCACCGCGGTGTTCGAGTCATGATGGTCTCCTCCTGTGGATTCGGTTCCCGGGCGCTGGCACGCCCGAATCCACGGTCGTGCAACCGCCCGCCGGACGACTCCCTCCAGCGGGGGAACCGCCTCCCCCGTGGGAGGAAGGCGGTGAAGACGGCGCAGGCCCGGTTCGCGGTGACCGGGCGGGCTGGTCGGTCCGACTAGTACTGCAACCCGATCTCGTTGCCCGATGGGTTCTGGCTTGTTTGTCCTTTGTGTTGACGGTTGAGTGGTTGAGTCGTGGCGGACGGGTCTGGAGGATCTGTTCGCGTGTTTAGCGGGCAGGTTCTCGCGGGTGGTGACGAGTTGCGGGCGGGTGCGGCCCGGCAGGGGTTTGCGCTGCCGGCGTCGGTCGAGTGGTGGCGGGCGGCCCGGCCGGAGCTGCCCGAACATCCCACCGCGGCCCAGCTCGAGGCGTGGATCGAGCTGGCCGAATCAGAGCCGGCTACAGGTATCAATCACGAAAGACCAGATGCCTGGTCGCTGGAATCGAACGGACGGGGTGTGTGCACGAGGCCGTTGAGCACGACGGTCAATCCTCGCTCGAATTCCTGGCCGGTGAACGCGGCGCCGACTGGGGCCAGTTTCGAGAGGGTCGGGAGTGCGTCGGGTGCGAGCGCTGCGACGCGTTGGGCGGCGGAGCCGGCATCCTCCTCGCGCGATAGCCGGCCAGCCAGCTCGGCTTGCGCGATACCCATGACAAAGGCTGAGACGGTGCGGAATGCGACGAACAGGTCGACGCCATCCAGACCGCCGCGTGCCAGTGCTGCCGCGAGTGCCTCGGCTGGGGCAAGGCTGGCGCGGGACGAGGTGCGGCGGGTGAGTACAAGCGGGATGGCTGCCGGATGCGCGCGGAACGTTCGCCATAGGGCGGTGGCCACCGCGCGCGTGTCAGCCACCCAGTCGTCGGTTGGTTCCGGCATCTCGACGAGGGCGGAGACGGCGTCGACCACGAGTTCCTCAAGGGCTTCGCGGCTGTCCACGTAGTTGTAGAGAGTCATGGGGCCCGTCTGCAGGGACGCCGCGAGAGAGCGCATGGTGAGCCCGGCCAACCCGTCCCGGTCGACGATCGCCAGCGCGTGTTGCTGGATGTCCGCGAGGGTGAAACGGGCTCTCATGCTGACCACTCCCGACTTAGGTACGACGTACGCGCTGACGGTACTATACGTACAGCGTACGTATAGTGAGGAGGGGTTCTGTGATCATCACGTACACGAGGGACCTGGGGCTTCCGTGTCGGTCACAAGGGTGGACCGGCTTCGATGATCTTCTTCGGTATCAGGGCGACGCGTTCGTTGCTTTCCGCCCGAAACCTACCGATGAGGAGTGGGAGCGGTCCGGCCTTTGCGTGGGCTGGACCAACGAGGACGTGCTCGCCCACCTCTCGCTCGGCCTGCGTCTTCCACTGCTCGGCTCTTGCTGACGGTGGCGCGGCGGCGGGCATCGGGCACCTGCTGCCGGCACCACTGATGCTCGGTGACCATGTCATCCATCACCTCGGCATCGCGTTCGCAGTCGGTAGGCCCGGCGTCCTGTCATCGCGGGTGACCCACGCGGTCCTTGCCGTCGCGACGCGTGTCCCGAACCCGTTCATTCCCGCTCCTACCCGGGCCCATGGCCTCACGATCCCCGGCGCAGACACGACGTGGTCCCGTTCGTCAGACCGCCGTCTCGAAGTCGTGGGACCGGGCGAGAGCATCATCTCCGTCCTTGCCGGCCAACGTCACGCCATCGCCGGCCTGACGGGCGACGGCGTCGTCACCCTGGCGAGCCGGCTCTGAACCGGACCCCGGCGTCATTGGGTCCAGTCGTACTTCCGGGGCCATTTCCCGGACCGAGGTGTCCCAGATCACTTGACACGTACAAGGTACGCGAGCCAGGCTTACGTACGTTGTACGTGTCCCGTTGGTGGCATACGAAGTGCCGTTCCGCGAGAAGCAGACGGATCCCGGCTGGCTGGCCCGTTCAGAGCGCAGCGGACCGGGGCCAATTTCACTACAAATTAGAGGATTACATGTTCAGCATCGACAAGGAACTTTTCGAGGCCGCCAGCGCGATCGCAGCCGCCGCCCCACCCACGCCGCCGGTCGTCGATGATTGGAAGACGCGGCGGGCGAATATCGACGCCCTTTACAACGGACTGGCTGCCGTCGCCACACCCGACGACAGTATTGAGATCGTGGACTTCACCGTGCCGTCTTCGGATGGGCACGCCATTCCGCTACGCCTCTACAAGCCGGAGAACGTGCCGAACGCACTTGTTGTCTATGTCCATGGAGGTGGCCTCATCGCCGGTGGCCTCGACGGTTACGACCATGTTTGCCGCCGTTACGCCTCGGAGGCCGGGGTAGCGATGATCGCGGTCGACTACCGCCTGGCACCCGAATCACCGTTCCCGGCGGCGGTCGAAGACTGCGTCACCGCGGTCCAGTGGGCAATCGAGCACGCCGCGGAGCGCGTACCCGGGGCCTGCGTCGCGCTCATGGGAGACTCCGCCGGAGGCGGCCTCGCCGCAGCGACTGCACTGGTGTGTCGCGACCGTCAGATCGGGCCCTTGGCCGCGCAAATCCTCGTCTACCCGATGCTCGACGACCGCACCGCAGTCGCCGACCCAGCGGTCGAGCCGTTCCTTGCCTGGACGGTGGCCGACAACATCACCGGCTGGCGGGCCTACCTGGGCGACAAGTACGGCACCGACGACGTGCCTGCTTCCGCTTCCGCCGCCCGCGCAGGCTCACTCCACGATCTGCCAACGGCTTACCTCGAAGTCGGCCAACTGGATCTCTTCTGCGCGGAGACGGTCGCCTACGCCACGCGACTCATGGAACACGGTGTGGCCGTGCATCTGTCGGTGCGCCCCGGCGCATTCCACGGCTACGACCAACTCGCACCCACCTCCCGCATCGCACAGAGCGCGTTCGCAGATCGTGTCGCCTTCCTTCAGGGCCTGTAGCACCGACCGCTTTCCGGCCCACGTCATCCGGTCACATCCCAGATCGTCAGAAACCACCAGCAAGGAGATCCCGTGAGCACCAAGACCGCCCTCATCACCGGCTCGACGCGCGGAATCGGCCGCGCCACCGCGCTCAAGCTCGCCCGCAACGGTATTCGTGTCGTCGTCTCCGGCCGCGATACGCAACGAGGGCAGGAAGTAGTGGAGCAGATCCGCTCCGAAGGAAACGAGGCTCACTTCGTCCGCGCGGACCTGCGTGATGCACAGTCCGCGGTCGAACTCGCGGCCAAGGCCACCGAGGTCGCCGGCGGAGCCCTCGACATCCTGGTGAACAACGCGGCGATCGGGGCCGGTGGCCCGACCGCGGGCACCGAGGAGTCGACCTTCGACGCGGTGCTGGCCACCAACCTGAAGGCCCCGTTCTATCTGGTCGCGAACATCGCGCCCGCGATGGCCGCACGCGGCAGTGGAGCGATCGTCAACGTGTCCACACTCGCCGCCGAAGTCGCGCTCCCCGGTCTGTCGGTCTACGGGGCGAGCAAGGCAGCCCTGGACCTGCTGACCAAAAGCTGGGCAGCCGAGTTCGGCCCTGCCGGCGTGCGCGTGAACTCTGTCAGCCCCGGCCCGACCCGTACTCCGGGATCCGAAGCCTTGGGAGAGTACCTGCAGCTGCTCGCAGCGCAGGCCCCGCTGGGCTTCGTCGCCAATCCGGAAGACATCGCCGCAGCCATCGCGTTCCTCGTCAGCGACGAGGCACGGTTCGTCACCGGCACCGTGCTGGACGTGAACGGCGGCCGCACCATCGTGTAGGAACGGGTGAAGCTCAGATACCGGCGGTGATGGGTTCGTGGTGCCCAAGACCACCATCAAGTGGCGCCCGACCACAACCCCGAAAGAAGCTCTGTGCGCGGCATCCATCATCAACCTCGCCTCGTCTGAGGATCCTGGCGCGGGCCTTCGTTGACGGGCCTTCGTTGACGGGCCTTCGTTGACTCCGGCCACCCGCACATACCGGCGCCGACCAGGAGGGCTGTACGGAGAGCCGGTCGAGCCCCGTCGTGTACGCGCCGTGGCCAGCTTCCAGCCGTTGCGGTGATCGGCGTAGTCGAGGCGGCGTGCGAGGCCGGTTTCACCGCCGACCCGGCGGGACGCTCCGGTGGAGTGGTCGTACCCGGCAGAGGCGAGAGGTGATCATGTCCGCCGACAGGCTGTCCGCCCGTCAGCGGACATGATCACTGGGGTCCGTTGCTGCCGCCAGTAAGCTCCCGTACCAAATCGACGCCCTGTTCCGGCCGTACTCCCGCCCTGGCCATCTTGGGCAAGGCCGGCATTGCAGCCGCCGCGTCTGCCGAGGGCGGTCTTGACCAGGTGGACGCGCAGACCCCGTTGGCGACTGCGGCTCCGTTGACCGCCACCACGGGTCGCGTCGTGCCGTGGCGGCCCCGTCCGACGACGGTGTCGGGCGCCTCTTGAGGGGTGCCCGACACCGTCGTCCAACCGAACCCTGGGCAGGGTCCCAACCTCAGGCTGGTGAAGTGCCCTGTGCGAGCCGGGCGAGGTGATCCCACTCCTCCCACAGGGCAATTCGGCGCGCGTACTCTGGACGAAGCAATTTCAGGCCATTCGCGCCGAACAACACTCGGAGCGGTGGATTGGGGTCATCAGCAACGGCGAGCATCGCCTGGGCGGCCGCAGCCGGATCGCCCGGAGCGATTCCGGTGCCCTCGAAGCCCGCCATCAGCGCCTTGCGGGCATGGTCGTACTCGGGCATCTGCGGAGCGGGAGTGCCGAGTTCGCTCGGGAACGTGAGTGGCTCGATGAGTGTCACGTGAACGCCGTACTCCGAGACTTCTGCCGCCAGAGCCTGGCTCAACGCCTCCAGCGCCCACTTTGTTGCATGGTAGGTCCCCATGACGGGGGTGGCGATGACCCCACCCATGGACGAGATCTGGATGATACGGCCGCTGCGACGCTCCCTCATATGCGGCAGAACTGCCTGGGTCGCGTACAGAGCGCCGAAGTAGTTGACCTCCATCTGCACTCGTGCCTGCGCCGCGCTGACTTCCTCGATGGCGCCCATCACCGCCTGCCCTGCGTTGTTGACCAGGATGTCGATTCCGCCGAGTCGGTCTTCGGCAGTCTCGATCGCCTGATGCACCGCCGCCTCATCCGTGACATCGAGTTCGAGCGGAAGAACCAGGTCGCCGTAACTCTCAACGAGAGGGCGCAACGCGTTGGCAGATCGTGCGGTCGCAGCGACACGGTCGCCGCGGGAGAGCGCGGCTTCCGCCCACCGGACGCCCAGGCCTCGCGAGGCTCCCGTGATGAACCAAGATTTGGGGGTGTTTGTCGTCATGCCAGGGAACTCCTTATCACTTTCACTATCTGTGGATGTCAGGCTCGGTGCATCGACGGCCAGGCCGGGCGAGTGGTCTCGCTTGCCGCGTCGATCGCGACGAGCAGCTCCGGAGGAAGCGGCGCGCTCTGCACCGCGTCGAGGTTCTGGACGAGATGTTCGGGTCTGGACGCATGCCGTCGCCGTGTGCGGCGCCGAGGCGAGAGTGGTGCACGAGCCAGCGCAGGGCAGCGCCGGTGGGTGAGACGCCCAACGCGGTAGCCGTGGCTATGGAAGTGATCGAGCATCCGCCTCGCCGTGGAGACGTCGCGGACGCGCACTCCTCTGCCGTGGTAGCCGAGTGTCATGGTGCCGAAGATGATCCGCTCGACGGGCACAGAAGTCCTCCTCATCCACCTGGGCCGATATGTCCACGGAAACGGAGAGACATCTCCGATACAGCCACGGTACCATAGCGGAGACGCGTCTCCGATTCCTGGGATACGTGATTGGAGAGGACGTATGGACGAGAGCACACGCCCAGCCCAGCCGCCCGATGGACGGGCACGGCGCAAGGACGCGGAGCGGAACCGCTCTGCGCTCATCGCCGCCGGGAGCGAGCTGTTCGACGCGGCAGGGCTGATGCCGACGCTTGACGACGTCGCACGACGAGCCGGAGTCGGTGTTGGCACCGCCTATCGTCACTTCCCCAACAAGTACGCGCTCGCGCAAGCAGTTTTCGCCGAGACGGTCGAGACAATGCTCGAAGCCGCAGAGCGCGCGGCAACGATGGAGGACGCGGCCGGCGGACTTGCGGCCTTCTTCGAGGCGGTGCTCGAACCGCAGGCGAACAAACGCGCCCTCGGGAAGCTTTTGAGAGGCGTGCCGACTGAGGACTCTGGAGCCGGCGACGTCCGGGCGCGTGTCGAGCGCTGCATCGACCACCTGTTGCAGCGCGGTCGCGAGCAGCGGGTGATCCGGGCCGACGTCGCAGCCACCGACATCGGAGTCCTGATGTCCCTGATGGCCTACCTCATCGAGACCTTCGGCGAGGCGAACCCACGGCTCTGGCGCCGCCTTCTCCCGATTCTCCTTGATGGCCTACGTGCGGACGCGCCGACGTCGCTTCCAGGGCAACCATTGAACACATCTGCGTTCCTCAGCCGCCTCACCGCGGGCTAGCCGCGGCATCCACCCTGACCGACCTGTTTCAGGCCGGCGAAGATGACCGCTAGCGTACGGGCTTGCAGATGCTCTCCCCATCCGCCGTGCAAGGCGCCCTGGCACACGCTTGCAAGGAGCGCCATCACCTCGGGTAGCTGTACCGAGTCGGCGACGGCTTCGGCGGCCTGGGCCTGTTTCAGCAGGCTGCTCACCGCCTCCTCCAGGTGACTTACCGCCTCCGAAAGCCGGATGTCCACTCCGGATTCGGCGAGCAGGTCGACGGCGGTCTTCTTCGCTGCGGCCTGCGCCACCACGTGCGTGAAAAACGCGAAGAGGTCATGTTTTCCGGCCTCCTCGACGAGCTGCGCGAGCAGTCGTTTCATGATCGCGGCGAGCAGGTCGTTCTTGGTGGGGAAGTGACGGAAGACCGTACCAATGGCAACGCCGGCCCTCCGGGCCACCTCCTCGGTGGAGGCGCGGGCGCCGAACTCGGCGAAGACCGCCTCGGCGGCGTCCAGGATGCGTGCTCGGTTGCGCTGCGCGTCGGCACGCAGCGGCGACCCCTCTACCAAAGTGAGCCTCCACTCATTATTCTCGGGTGTACAAGTCGAGTCATCACTCATTATTCCGGAGGGCGACATGACACCAAGCGAGATCTTCGACAGCATGCGGGCCCGGTGGCTCGCGAACCTGCCCACCTACGAGGCAGACTCGCTCGCCGACGACGTGGTGATCGAGACACCGTTCGCCGGACCCGGCCGCCCTACGCGTACCGAGGGGAAGCAAAGGGTCCTTGAGTACACGCAGGCGGGTCGGGCGGTGTTCCCGGTCCGGTTCGACGACTGCCGCAACGTGGTCGTGCACGAGACCGCTGACCCCGAGGTGATCGTGGTCGAATACGAACTGGTCGGCACGCACACGGCGACCGGGGTAACCGCCTCGGCACCCTTCATCGGGGTGCTGCGCACCCGGCACGGCAAACTGGCCCACTGGCGCGAGTACCAGCACACCCTCGCCATCGCTCAGGCCGTCGGTCAGGCATAAGCCTGGATCAAAATCGGGCTGCCCAGGCGATGAGCGGAGCCAGCCGGCAGCCCAGCGCCGCATACCATCGCGTCCGGCGCCAGGGCTACCGACGATCAACGCCGCGCGGGCCAGCCCACCGATGACATAGCCCTGCTGGCGATCCGCGCCGCCGAAGGCGACGCCGCGAACGGGTTTTGATCACAGCGTCGACCGGGGCGGTCAGCCGGCCTCGTGGTTCCGCTCCGGCTCAGACCTGTGTCTGTGCGGTGACCCGGACTCACCGCTCGGTCCCGGTCCGGCCCCGCCGGTCGGGTCCGGCCCACCCTGCTCGCCGGTCAGCTCTGCGTCGGGCTGATAGCGATATGCCGCCTCACGTACCGCCGAGTCGGACTCTAGTCCGGCGCCGAGCGCGCCGCCGACCGTCGCCAGCGAGCTGGCCAGCCAGCCCAGCTTGACCTGGTGGGCGACGCCGGCGGGTCGGCCGGTGGATTCGGCAAGCAGGTCCCAGGGGACGAGGGCGATCGCCCCGATGATGGTCAGCGCGGCGAGCGTCGCGTACAGCGCGAGGACGCCGATCACCACGGTGAGGACGGTGACCACGTTGAAGAGGACGACCTGCTCCCGGGCGCCCGGGCCGCGCGGAACCCGCTCCCAGAGGTGCGCGCCGAGCACCATGGTCAGCACCACCGCCAGGACCGAGCCGGCCGCGAGCAGGGCGAGCCGCAGGTTGCCCAGGGCCGCCGACAGCTGCCAAATATCGGCGCTCACCAGGGCGAGGACGGCGGTCGCGAAGGCACCGACCAGCAGCCGGGAGAGCCGGGCGGCCAGCCGCCACGGCCGGTTCGCCCGGAGCATGCCGAGCAGCAGCCGCAGGTTGCCGCCGATCACCCCGGCCAGCAGGCCGATGCCGGACGCCTGGTGGTTCACGCTCGCGCCGAGTTCCCGGGCCCGCCGTGCGGTGGCCAGGCGCCGGCGGCGCGGGCCGGCCCGTACCGGGTCGCCGACCGCGTCGGTGTCGCCGAGCAGCGCCGCGAGGAGCCGGTCCCCGGCCTCGGCCATCCGCCGGGCCACGGCGACGGGGCCGAGCGCGGGCATGGAAAGGACCGCGACGCCGTGGGTGATGCTGGCGTGCGCGGATCTGCCCCGATTCGAGCGCAAGCCGGCCGTCGATTAGTAGGGACGCCGGGTCTGGTGCTCGTTGACTAACGCGCCCTCAACGGCTGAGGGCTCCTGCCGGCTCCCGGTACGGGAGTCGGCAGGAGCCCTGTTTGCGTACGGCGGTGCTGGTTAGCCGAAGGCGCGGGTCTGCCAGCCGACGATCTGGTCAGCGGGAAGCGCCGTCGGGAAGATGGCGACCCGGTCCAGTTCACCGGTCAGCCGCTGGCCGCCGTCCTGGTCGGCGGCGAACCGCAGCTCCCGGGTGGCGCAGCCGATAATCCCGCCGTCCGGCACCTTCGCCGTACCGGCGACCTGACCGTCGACGTAGACGGTGATCGCACCGTCGTCCGCCATGGTGACGACCAGGTCGATGAACCGGTTGGTGGGCAGGGTCGCGGTGCTGGTCACGCCGTTGCCGGCGCCGATGAAGCGGAGCTGGTTGCTCGGCGTCAGGTCGATCAGCACCCCGTCGGTGCCCGGGTTGCCGCCCGGCTGGAAGTCGAACAGCCGCCGGTAGCTACCGGTTGTCGTCACCTTCACCTCGGCCGCGAACGTGGCCGTGTTCAGGTAGCCGAGCGTCGTCGGGGTCGTACGCAGGTAACGCGTGCCATTCAGCGCGAGCGCGCTGCCGGTGGGGCCGGCGTTGACGTACTCGGCTCCGGTCTGGACCGTCGCGGTGCGTCCGTTCGGGGAGCGGTCCGCGATGGTGTTGCCCGAGCTGGGGTCCCAGGCGACGAGCGGGTGTGCCGGGTTCGGCACGTCGCACGGCGGCGGGATCGGCAGGGCGACGGTGGCGCTGGCGGTGGCCCGCCACGCGTCGTTGATCAGTCGTGCTTCCAGTCGGGACGCACCCGGTTCGGCCTCACGGGTCGGGGCGACGGTGAAGGCGTACACCTGAGAATCGCCGGGGCGGAGCTTCGGGGTGGCGATCTGGCCGGGGCGTACGGTCCAGCCTTCCGGCACGGCGAGCTTGACCGTCGAGGCCGGCACGGTGGCCGTACCCGATGCCTTGACCACGACCGTGACCTGCGGACTGGCCGACCTCCAGGGTGGCCGGGGCGGTGATCGCCAGGTCGACCTGGGCGGTCGCGACGTACGTGTGGCCCTTGACGGCCTCGAAGGTGACCTTCTCGCCGCCACCGGTTGTGGTGATCTTCCGGCCGCTGGCCGCGTCGACGATCTGGTACGGGCCGGTGAACATCGAGTTCCGCAGGCTGATGCTGCCGTTGCGCCCCGCCGTCACCTTGATCTCGTCGGCGGCACCGCTGGACCAGCGTACGTCCACGGTGTTGTCGCCCTGGGCGCGCAGCCCGCTGACCGAGCCGTCCGCCCACTTGCTCGGCAGTGCCGGCAGGACCTGGATCTCACCGGTCTGGCTCTGCAGCAGCATCTCGGCCATGCCGGAGGTGGCACCGAAGTTGCCGTCGATCTGGAACGGCGGGTGGGTGTCCCACAGGTTCGCCAGGGTGCTGCCCTTGAGCTGCTCACTCAGCATCTTGTGCGAGTGGTCGCCGTCGAGCAGCCGAGCCCAGAAGTTGATTTTCCAGGCCTTGGACCAGCCGGTGCCACCGTCACCACGGGCGGTGAGTGAAACCTTGGCCGCCTCGGCGATCTCCGGGTTCTTCGTCGGGGAGATCTGCGAGCCCGGGTGCAGGGCGAACAGGTGCGACACGTGCCGGTGGGTGTCGGTGGGGCTGTCCAGGTCGAGTTTCCACTCCTGGAGCTGACCCCACGAGCCGACCCTGATGCCCGGGTCGAGGTTCGCCAGCGCGGCCTTGACCTCGTTGCGGAACGTGCCGTCGCCGCCGACGATGCCGGCCGCCTCGATGGTGTTGGTGAACAGGTCCCAGACGATCTGCTGCGACATCGACGCACCGGCGGTGAAGTCACCGTTTTCCGGCGAATAGCTGGGGGAGACCACCAGCTTGCCGTCCCGTGGGTCGACGATCAGCTCGTCCATCCAGAACTTGGCCAGTTCCTTCATCATCGGGTACGCCCGCTCACGCAGGAACTTTTCGTCCTTGGTGAACTGGTAGTGCTGGAAGTACGACTGCGCCAGCCAGGCGCCCGCCTCCGGGAACCAGAACGACTGCGGGTAGTTGTGCAGGCCGGTGAAGCCCCACGGGTTCGTCTCGTTGTTGACCACCCAGCCCCGGTTGCCGTAGATCTGCTCGGCGGTGACCTGGCCCGGCGCCACCATCGAGTCGACGTAGTCGAAGAGCGGGGCGGTGGTCTCGGAGAGGTTCGTGACCTCCGCCGGCCAGTAGTTCATCTGCAGGTTGATGTTGACGTGGTAGTCGGCGTCCCACGGCGGGTTGGTCGAGTTGTTCCACACGCCCTGGAGGTTCGCCGGCAGCGACCCGGCCCGCGACGAGGCTACCAGCAGGTAACGGCCGTACTGGAAGAACAGGGACTCCAGCGCCCGGTCCGCCGCCGCGTTGCCCTTGTCGTAGTTGCGCAGCAGGTCGTCGGTGGGGATGTTCGGCATGACCTGGCCGAGATCCAGCTTCACCCGGTCGAACAGGGCCTGGTAGTCGGCCTGGTGGGTGGCGAGCAGGTCGACGTACGACTTCGCCGACGCCGCGTCGACCCGACCGGTGACCGCCGCGTGCGGGTCGGTGCCCCGGTAGGTCGGGTAACGGCCGGCGTAGTCGGTGCCGGCGGCGAGGACCAGGGTGGCGGAGTTCGCGCCGGCCACGGTCACGGTGCCGTCCGTCCCGTCGGTACGCGTACCGCCGTCGTTGTTGACCTGGATCTGCGACTCGTACCTGAGCTTGTTGTCGTTCAGCGCCCCGGCGAAGGTGATCCGGCCACCGGTGGCGGTGGTCGACTTCGACCGGTTGTTCGCCGCGCTGACGCCAGCGGTGAAGCCGACCTTGCCCGGCTGGTCGGCGCTGAGCCGCACCACCAGCACGTTGTCCGGGTTGCTGGCGAAATACTCGCGGGTGTAGCGGACACCCTCGTCAACGTAGGAGATCTTCGCGACGGCGGTGCCGATGTTCAGCTCGCGACGGTATTCCTGCACCGTGCCCGGGTCTTCGGTCAGCCGCAGCGACAGGTCACCGAAGCTCTGGTAGGAACCGAAGCTGCTCTTCGGCTGGCCGAGCCGGTTCGCCACCTCCTGCGGGGAGATGCGGCCGTTCTGCGCGATCAGCGCCTGGACGTCGGCGATCGCGTTCGGGCGGGGCGAGGTCCAGTTGCCGAAGTTGTAACCGGGCGCGCCCGGCCCACCGGTCCACAGCGTCTTTTCGTTGAACTGCACCGTCTCGTTCGCGACCCGGCCGAAGACCATGCCGCCGAGTGCGCCGTTGCCGATCGGCAGCGCCTGGGTCTCCCAGTCGGTGGCCGGCTCGTCGTACCAGAGGGTCAGCGGGTCGGCCCCGGCTGCGGCGGGGCCGGTCTCCGGGGCCGCGAGCGGCGTCGGCCCGGCAAAGGCCGGCACGGGTACGGCAACAGCCGCGGCCAGCACCCCGGCGAGCAGGGTACGGGGCAGCAGTCGTCTTCCTCGTGATTGCACCAGTTGCGGCGGTTGCGGTGGTTGTAGTGCTTGTGCTGGTTGTGCTGCTTGCGGTGGTTGCGGGGTCAAGGGGGCCTCCGGAATCATCCGAGGTACTGGTGGTGGCGACCATGATTTGCACGCTTAAAAGCGGACTAATGGCAGTACGATGCTGCGAGGCATCCGATGTTTAATCGGCAGGTTACGGATTGAACATCGAGGAAACAAGACCTGCGATCGCCTCACCAGTAAGGTCCACACCCGACACCACCCCGGACAACGCCCCGGGAACCGGTGCCGCTGGCAGAATCCGCAGCATGTCCAGTGATGTCGCCATCCCGCCCGTCTTCCAACGCAACGTGGTCGGGAACTGGGGCGCGGACGGACAACGCTGGCTCACCGAACTCCCGTCGGTGATCGACGCCGTCAGCCGCGACTGGGACCTTGAACTGGGCGCCCCGTACGCACTCAGCTTCAACTGGGTCGCCCCGGTCAGACGCGCCGACGGCTCGGCGGCGGTGCTGAAACTCGGCGTACCGGAATCCGGCCACCTCGCCGACGAGGCGGCGGCGCTGGAAAGCTACGCCGGCCACGGCGCCGTACGCCTGCTCGCCCGCGACGACGACCGGGGCGCGCTGCTGCTGGAGCAGAGCGCCCCCGGCACCCCGGCCAGCACCCTCGTCCCCGATCACGACGAGCAGGCGACCGCCGCCTTCGTCGAGGTGGCGCGGCGGCTGCACCAAGCCCCGTCGTCGGGCTGCCCGCTGCCGGAACTGGCCACCCGGGGAGAGGCGTTCTCGGCCCACCTGCGCGCGCACCCAGACGACCGGTTGCTGCCCCGGCTCCTGGTCGAACGGGCCGCCCGGCTCTTCGACGAACTCTGCGCCACCGCCACCGACCGGGTCGTCCTCCACGGGGACCTGCACCACGACAACATCCTGCGCGCCGAACGGGAACCATGGCTCGCCATCGACCCGCACGGGGTGATCGGCGACCCGGGCGCGGAAGTCGGCCCACTGCTCTACAACCCCGACCCGTCCCGACGTGACGACAACCTGCTCGCGCTCGTACCGGCCCGGCTCGAACAGGTCGCCGACGGCCTGCGGCTGCCGCCCGAACGGGTCGTCGCCTGGGGGTTCGCGCTCTGCATGCTCTCCGAGGTGTGGGACGTGGAGGGCGGCGGGACCTCCGCCGGTCGGGCCCTCGACGTAGCCCTCACCCTCCTGCCCCACCTACCCTGAGATCACCAGTTCGTCGGACGTTGGTTCCCGGTTGCTTGGTTTGGTTCTCGGTTGGTTGGTTAGGAAGGGCCCCTTCCTATACAGAATCCGATAACAAGGGGCCCTTCCTTACGAGAGGTGGGCGGGTGTTGCTGGGGGAGAGGTCCGATGACTCGGGCGCGGTGGTCGTGGGCGGGCGTACGTTGTCACGGCACGAGCTGATCGGCTGGGCCACCGCCGTCGCCGACGAGATCCAGGGTGCGCGGGTCGTGGCGGTGCACGCCACCCCGACCGTCGAGACTGTCGTCGGGGTGCTCGCCGGGCTGCTCTGCGGCGTACCGGTCGTGCCGCTGCCGCCCGACTCCGGGCCGGCCGAGCTCGCCCACCTGCTCCGGGACTCGGGGGCGGAACTGGTCCTCGCCGAGGAGCCGGAACTGCTCGACGCCCTGCCGGCCGGGGCACCACGTCCGGCGGTGCTGCCGATCGGCCGGACCCGCCGCTCGAACACTCACTACCCGGAGCCGCCCTCGGGGCGGCCGGCGCTGATCCTCTACACCAGCGGCACCACCGGACCACCGAAGGGCGCCCTGATCAGCCGGGCCGCGATCGCCGCCGACCTGGACGCGCTCGCCGACGCCTGGCAGTGGACACCGGACGACACGCTGGTGCACGGGTTGCCGCTGTTCCACGTACACGGGCTGGTCCTCGGGGTGCTCGGACCGCTGCGCGTCGGCTCCCGGCTGATCCACACCGGCCGCCCCACCCCGCAGGCGTACGCCGCCGCCGGTGGCACCCTCTACTTCGGGGTGCCGACGGTCTGGTCCCGGATCGGCGCCGACTCCTCCGCCGCCCGCGCGCTCCGTTCGGCGCGACTGCTCGTCTCCGGCAGCGCCGCCCTGCCGGTGCCGGTCTTCCACCGGCTCGCCGAACTGGTCGGCCAAGCGCCCCTGGAGCGGTACGGCATGACCGAGACCCTGATCACGGTCAGTGGCCGGGCCGACGGTGAGCGGCGTCCCGGTCACGTCGGCCTGCCGGTCGCCGGGGTACGGACCCGACTGGTCGACGAGCACGGCGAGATCGTGCCGGCCGACGGTGAGTCCATCGGGGAGTTGCAGGTCAGCGGCGCGACGCTCTTCGACGGTTACCTGGGTCGAGGCGGCGCGGGCGACGGTCGTGCCTCCCGGGAGACCTCCGGGGGGACCTCCCGCGAGACCTCCCTGGCGGCCTCCGGGGAGACCGACGCCGACGGGTGGTTCGCCACCGGGGACGTGGCGGTGATCGGGCCGGACGGCTGGCACCGGATCGTCGGCCGGGCCTCCACCGATCTGATCAAGAGTGGCGGCTACCGGATCGGGGCGGGCGAGGTGGAGGATGCCCTGCTCGCGCACCCTTCGGTGGCAGAGGCGGCGGTGGTCGGCACCCCCCACGACGACCTGGGCGAGCAGGTGACCGCGTACGTGGTGGCGGACGGGGTGAGCGGCCAGCAGTTGATCGACTTCGTGGCGGAGCGGTTGTCCGTACACAAGCGGCCACGTCAGGTGCATCTGGTCGACCGGCTGCCCCGCAACGCCATGGGCAAGGTTGCAAAGAAGCTGCTCACCCCGGGGTAGCTGACCGGACGCACCGTGATCGGATCCTGCCGCCGGCCGTCCGCGTACGCGTTTCTAGCATGGTTACAGGCTGTCCATCCGAACCGTGGTGGGCGGCGTCTGGGCGCGACACTGGGGATCGACATTCATGGTAGACACCGGCATCGGCGCCGATCTGTGGCTGCGACCGATTTCCACACCGGCTGAGCACGCGGCCCGGCTCGCCCGTGGTGAGGTGTTCGAGCGCGGCGGCTTTGTGGTGCAGCCGGACTGGAAGCTCAGTCAGATCACCCGGCGCCGCCCACCGGGGATCACCGCCCACCAGTGGAGTTCCGCGATCCGGACCCAGCTCGCCTTTGTCGTCGGCGACCCGTACAGCTTCGCGCCGACCTTCGCCGTCGAGCTGACCGACAAGGTCGGCCGTGGTCCCGAGGCCAACCGGGACGATCGGATGACCAACGCGGTCTGCGCCGCCGTCGGGCTGCAACTGATGCGGGTCGAGTCGGCGGCGCTGCGTGGCGGCGGCAACGGTCGGCGGATCATCGACTACGTGCTCGACGCCCGCACCTTCCGGGACACGGCCGAGGTCGACGAGTCCGATCCGTCCGGTGCGGCGCCGCTGAGCTACCGGGACATCATCGGCCGACTCCCGGACGGGCGCAGCGGTTACGTCAACGACCTCGGCGCGGTCGCCCGAGCCGCCGCCGTCGACGCGTACGCGAGCCGTCAACTCGCCGACCCGATCATTCGTAGCCTCTACGTGAGCTGGGCCGACGGGCCGGTCGAGGGTTGGGCGTGGCTGGAGGTCCGGGCCGACCACTTCTTCTTCGAGCGGGTCCGGTTCTGGCAGCACGGGTTCTCCTGTGGAGTCGACCCCGTTCGGCTCGTCGAGGACCTGGCGGTGGCGGCGGTCGGTGAACAGCTCAAGCGCCTCGGTGACGCGGAACCGGTGCTGTACACCCGCGACCAGCTCGGCCGCGAACTCGCCGCGCTCCGCGCGCGACAGGACGAGTTGGCGGACGACTTCGCCTTCGCCCACATCTCCTTCGACTGACACCGCCTCGTCTTCCACGGCCGGCGGCATCGACGGTCGGGTACCTGAAATGTGGCGTACAGCTCGGGTACCCGAACTGTCCTTGAGGGATTTACATATACCGTACTGATCTTCCTTACGATGCAATTGCCCAGGTCATGGGCGTTTGCCGTCAAGGGAGGGTATTGCGGTGCGCATCAGGAAATCCAGATCCGCGCTCGTCGCGCTTGCCGCGGCGACGGTGGTCGCGGTGGCCGGGGGAGTGATCGTCACCGGTACGGCGAACGCCGCCGAGCCCTCCCAGTTCACCGTCGTGGAGGGCGCGATCCGTACGGCGACCGGCACTCCCGTCCCGGCCTCCGGCACCCACGCCTCGCTCTGGGGCAACTCCAGTTACGCCACCACCAGCATCACCGGATCCGGTCGGGTGCTGATCGGCGCCATCGGCGAGAACTGCCAGGGCTGGCCGACCGTACGGGTCACCGTCGACGGTGTCAGCGTCGGCCAGACCACCATCGTCAGCGCCACCAGCTACGGCACCTATCCGGTCGGGACGGTGGTCGGCGCCGGCCAGCACAACGTGAAGATCCAGTTCGTCAACGACTTCCGGGCCGAGCCCTGCGACCGCAACGTCCACATCGCGTACGCGCGGATGGAGACGCCGGGCACCACCGACACCAAGTTCAGCTTCGCCGTCATGCCCGACACCCAGCAGGAGGTGCTGAGCAGCACCGACACCCGGTTCCGCAACCGCACCGACTGGCTGGTGCAGAACCGGTCCGCGTTGGACCTGCGCTTCGTGGCCTCCTCCGGTGACGTGGTCAACTGGGACACCCCCGACCACTCCCAGTACGTGATCGCCCGCAACGCGATGCGCCCGATCGAGACCGCCGGCATTCCGTACTCGCTGGCGATCGGCAACCACGACACCCAGGCGACCGGCGTCGGCGGCTCGGCCCGGGACCCCGCCCGCACCCGCGAACTCGTCCGCGACACCACCGTGTTCAACCAGTACTTCACCGTCAGCCAGTACGGCGCGGTCAGGGGACAGTTCGAGACCGGCAAGGTCGACAACTCGTACTCGACCTTCGAGGCCGGTGGTGTGCAGTGGATGGTGCTGACCCTCGAACTCTGGCCCCGGGTCGAAGCCGTCAACTGGGCCAAGAACGTCGTCGCCGCCCACCCCGGGCACAACGTCATCGTCGTCACGCACGACTTCATCGACGGCAACGGCAACATCGAGCAGAGCGCCTCGTACGGCGCGACCAGCCCGCAGTACCTCTTCGACAACCTGGTCAAACAGTACGCCAACATCCGGTTCGTCTTCTCCGGTCACGTCGGCGTCGCCGGCAACCGGGTCGACACCGGCGTCAACGGCAACAAGATCTACACGTTCCTCCAGACGTTCCATTCCAACACCACCAACCCGGTACGCCTGGTGGAGATCGACACCGCCGCCAACTCGTTGCGTACCTGGATCTACGCGCCGTACAACAACCAGTCGTTCACCGAGTACGACCGGTCGTTCACCGGCATCGGGGTGGTCCGCTGACGCGGACGAGCTGCGCACGGCGTGCGACCACGGGGGGATCGACCCGGGGTCGCACGCCGCCGCTCGCTGCCGACTGTCGGCGGCCGGGGCCGGGGCCGGGGACCGGAACGGTCAGCCGGCCTGGCGGACCCGTGCCAGGTAGTCGACCAGTTCGCGCATCCGCTCGGCCGGCCACGGCAGGCTCCGGCCGATCTCCTCGCTGTTGGCCTCCCAGACCCGCTGTGCGGTCGCCTTCGTCCGCTCACCCGCCGCGCCGTCGGCGTGGAACCGGTTCGCCAGCTCGTCCCACCGACCGACCAGGTCTCTCACCTCGGGGTTGTCGACGGGCGTGCCCTCCTGGACGTGCCGGAGCAGACGCTCCACCAGCCCAGCCCATTCGATCTTGGCCGACTCGACGGCGGCCGGACCGAGGTCGGCGCGACGCCGAGCCAGCTCTTCGCGCTCCTCGGTGCTGAACGAGGTTTCGAACACAGAGATCATCTCCAGGGTCGTCATGAACTGGTCCGGATCGGGCATCGCCGCGTCGTCGAGCTGCCCCAGCAGGCCACGTAGCTGCTGGGTGAGCCGCTGCACCTGCGCCGCGTGCGCCTCCAACCCGTGCAACTGGGCCGTCAACAGCTCGCGCATCGCCGCCAGGTCACCGCCGGAATCGGCGAGCGCGCCCGCGATCTCCTCCAGCGACAGCCCGAGCGTCCGCAGCGCCCGCACCCGGTAGAGCCGCCGTACGTCGTCGCCGGTGTAGCGGCGGTGCCCGGAGGCGGTGCGCTCACTCGCGCGCAGCAGACCGATTTCGTCGTAGTGGTGCAGCGTGCGCACGGTCATCCGGCTCGCCCGAGCCACCTCACCGATGCTCCACCGACGTTCGGCATTGTCTTTCCCGATCACGCCAGCAACGCTAGGACCTGCCGTGACGTCAGGTGCAAGTCCTCGCGAACCGGGTCCTCGGCCGGGCCGACGCTCCAACGCTCCGATGCTCCGACGAAACCGGTCAGCCCGGCTCCGGCAGGAAACCGGTACGGACGAAGAAGTCCACGTACCGGCGCAGCAGCGTGGCGTCGCCCGCCGGGCAGTGGATCCCGTCCGCCGCCACCGCCGCCTCGGTGCCGGTGCAGTCGAAGGTCGGATGCTCCCGTGGCCCCATCGTCGGCGGCAACGTGGCCGCGAACGGCCCGAGCGCCGTACCGGCCCGACCCCCCGACGCCTCGACCACCAGGGCGTGCCACCGCTCGTACGGCACCAACCGCACCGGGTAACCCCGTTCGCGCAGCACCTCGGCGATCTCGTCGTACCCGATGGTCCGAGGGTTGTAGTAGTGGAAGTCGCGGCCGGTCGTGCCGGCGCGCCGGGAGAGGTGGCCGATCGCGGCGGCGACATAGTCGACCGGCGCCAGATCCTCCCCGTGGGCGACCGCCGGCACCGCTCCCACCTGCGTGAACGTCTTCAACAACCAGCTCAGGTAGTCGTCGGTGTTGCCGGCCCCGGTGCCGCTGTGCCCGGTCACCCGGGCCGGGCGGTGGATCGACACCGGCAGCCCGCGCTGCCGCGCCGCGTCGACCAGCCGGTCCGCGACCCACTTGCTCTCGTTGTAACCGCCCCAGAGCCGGTCCGGCACCGACGGCGGATCGGCCTCGGTGACCGTCTGCGACCCCGACACCGGGCCGAGATACACACCGAGCGTCGACACATGGTGTACGGCGCTGACCCGCCCCCGCCCGGCCAGCCGCAGCACCTCCACGGTGCCGTCCACGTTCGCCGGCTTCAACCGCGAGTACGGGTGCACGAAATGCACCGCGCCGCCGTTGTGGTAGATCACGTCGAGCTGATCGGCGAGCGCGTCGAACTCCGCCCCGCCAAGCCCCAGCCTCGGCTGGGTGAGGTCACCGAGGACCGGCGCGATCCGGGCGGCGTACTCCGGTCGCCACAGCCCGTACCGGCGCAGGTTCCGCTCGACCCGGCTCACCGCCGCCTGTTCCGACCCGGCCCGGACCAGGCAGTGCAGCTCGGCGGTGGTGTGCCGGAGCAGGTCGTCCAGGAGGAAGGCGCCGAGGAAGCCGGTGGCACCGGTGAGCAGCACGTGCGCCGGCGCGGCCGGATCCGCGTCGGCCGGTGGGCGGAAATCCGGCCCGGCGCAGACGTCGTCCGGCAACACCGCCTCGGCGCGCAGGTCGACCCGGCGGGCCGACGGTCGCCGTCCTGCACCACCGGCCGCCCGAGCGTCGCCGCCCGGTGTGGCGGCGTCGAGCAGGGTGGCGAAGGCGTCCAGGCGCGGCGCCTCGAAGAGGGTACGCAGCGGCAGCCGTACCCCGAATTCTCGGTTGATCCGCGCCAGCAGTGGGGCGGCGAGCAGCGAGTGCCCGCCGAGGTCGAAGAAACCGTCCCGGGCACCGACCCGGTCCCGGCCCAGCGCCTCGGCCCAGATGGCGGCGAGGCGTCGCTCGGTCGGCGTGGTCGGCGGCACGAACGGGCGCGCCGAGGCGGTCACCGTCGCCGGCAGCCGGCTCTGGTCGACCTTGCCGTGCGCGGTCAACGGCAACCGTTCCAGCGCTACGAACACCGCCGGCACCAGGTAATCCGGCAGCCGGCCGCGCAGGAAGGAGCGCAACTCCTCCGGATCGGGTGCGGCGGACCCCGAACGGGGCACGACGTAGCCGACCAGATGCTGGTCCCGCGCGACCACCACGGTCTCGCCGACCAGCGGATGCTGGCCGAGTACATTCTCGATCTCGGCCGGCTCGACCCGGTGGCCACGGATCTTCAACTGCCGGTCGACCCGGCCGAGGAACTCCAGCTCCCCGTCGCCGCGTACCCGGGCCAGGTCGCCGGTGCGGTAGAGCCGCGCGCCGGGGGTGGCGGAGAACGGGTCGGGCACGAACGCCCGCGCGGTCAGATCCGGGCGCCCGAGATAACCCCGGGCCAGGCAGTCGCCGCCAAGGTAGAGCTCGCCGGGGGCGCCGACCGGGCGGAGCCGGCCACCCTGGTCCAGCACGTACGCCCGTACGTGCGGCAGCGGCCGGCCGATCGGCAGCGAGCCCCCGTCGCCCGGTGGTGAACCGTCGCCCGGGCGCCACGACGTCCCGTCCCCGTCCGGTCGACCGGCCCGGTGCACGATGGCGCAGACCGTCGCCTCGGTCGGACCGTAGTGGTTGTAGAAGGCGACCCGGCCACCCGTGAGGCGGTTCCAGGCGGCGAGCTTCTCCGCCGGCACCCGCTCGCCGCCGACCATCATCACGGTCAGCGGCAGGTCGGCCGGGAGCCGGTGCCCGGCGAGGTCGTCGACCCAGCGTTGCCAGAGCGCCGACGGTGCGTCGACCGCGGTGATCCGCTGCTCGACGCAGAGGTCCAGCAGGGCCGGTCCGGTGAGCGCCGCCGGTTCCGGATGGACGACCAGCGCCGCGCCGCTGACCAGCGCCGGGAACACGTCGCCGACCGAGGCGTCGAAGGTCAGCGGCGGGATCATCAGGATCCGTTGCCCGGGACCGAAACCGTGTACGTCCCGGAACGAGAGCGCCAGTCGGGTCAGCGTGTCGTGCCCGACCATCACCCCCTTCGGTCGGCCGGTCGAACCGGAGGTGTAGATGACGTACGCGAGCTGGTTGGCTGCCCGTACCAGCGGAACCGGTGCCTCGGCCGGTTCGGCTGCTGCCTCCTCCACCCGGAGCACCGTGCCGGCGAAGTCGGGCACGTTGCCCGCGTACGCCGAACCGGTCAGCAGCACGGTCGCCCCCGAGTCGGCGAGCAGGTCGGCGAGTCGTTCCGGTGGATGGGTCGGGTCCAGTGGCAGATAGGCACCGCCGGACCGGAGGATGCCGAGCAGACCGGCGATCCCCGCCGGGCCGGCCCGCAGCGCCAGACCGACCGGCTGCTCCGGGCCGACGCCGGCGACCTGCAACCGTCGGGCGATCCGGTCGGCCCACCGGTCGAGTTCCCGGTACGTGAGCACCGTGCCGTCGCCGTACACCGCCGGCGCGTCCGGTGTGCGGGCCGCCTGAGCCGCGACCAGCTCGTCCACGAAACCGGGCAGGTCGATCTCGTCCGCGTCACCGGATCGAGCCGGTGCGCCCACGCCGTCGGCGGGCGGCCAGTGCAGGCCGCCGAGGAGCAGGTCCCGCTCCGCCTGGGTGAGCAGGGTCAGTTCCGACAGCCGCCGCCACGGCTTGCTGGTCATCGCGACCAGGGCCTGCCGGAGCTGGTCGGCGAGGCGGCGTACCGTGCCCCGCTCGAAGAGCCCGCTGTGGTAGTCGAGCTGCCCGGTCAACCGGCCGCCCCGCTCGGCCATCACCAGAGTGAGGTCGAACCGGGCCGTCCCGGTGCCGATCCCGGCCGGTCGCACGGTCAGCCCGGACATCGGGGCGGACCGTGCGGTGTCGTCCCCACCGGACGTGTTGAGGACGAACATGACCTGGAAAAGCGGGTGATGGCCGGGGCTGCGGTCCGGGGCGGCGAGTTCGATGACCCGCTCCAGCGGCACCTCGCGGTGCCCGAGCCCGCCGAAGCAGGTACGGCGTACCCGATCGAGGACCTGCCGCAGGGTCGGATCACCGGAGAGGTCGGTCCGCAACGCCAGGGTGTTGACGAACATCCCGACCATCGTCTCCAGCTCGGGCAACGAACGGTTCGCCGCCGGCACCCCGACCACCACGTCCGACTGGCCGCTCTGCCCGGCCAGCACGACGGTGAACGCGGCCAGCAGCACCATGAACAGGGTGCAGTCCGCGTCCTGCCGCAGCCGCTCGACCGCGCCGGTCAGCTCCGCCGGCAACGCGAACTCGTACCTGCCGCCGGGGGCGTCGGCCGCCGCCGGACGGGGTCGGTCGGTCGGCAGCTCCAGCAGCGTCGGCGCCCCGGCGAGCTGGTCCCGCCAGTAGCTCTCCTGCCCCCGCGACACCTCCGGATCACGTTCGGCGAGCCAGCGTACGTAGTCGGCGAACTGGACCGGCAGCGGTGCCGGCGCCGGCTCCCGCCGTTCGACCAGCGCGCTGTAGGTGGCGGTCAGCTCGTCGAAGAGCACCCCGATCGACACGTCGTCGCAGACGATGTGATGGAAGGCGAGCAGTAGCAGGTGGTCGTCCTCGGCGAGCCGGACCAGGGTGCCCCGGACCAGGGGCGGCCGACCGAGGTCGAAGCGCCGGCCCAGCTCGTACCGGGCCAGCCGGAGCAGGGCCCGCTCCCTGGCTGAGGCCGGTAGCGCCTCCAGGTCGAGCACCGGCAGCGGCACCGCGACCTGCGGGTCGTCGGCGTCCCGGATCACCTGCACCGGCCGCCCGTCGCGGTCGACGAACGCGGTACGCAGTGGCTCGTGCCGCCGGACCAGCCGGCGCAACGCCTCGGTCAGGGCCGCCACGTCGGGCACCCCGGCGAGCCGGTACGCCCCCGACATCAGGTACGCCGAGTCGCCCACGGCGAGCTGGTCCAGGAACCAGATCCGCTGCTGGGCGGGGGAGAGCGGCAGCTCCGGTCCCCGGGGACGGGGGCGGATGCTCTGGTCCGTGCCGAGCGTGATGCCCCGCCGGGCCAGCAGCACGGCCAGCAGTTCGTCGCTGCGCCCGCTCATCCGACGCCACCGGACCCGAACACCTCGTCCTGCCCGCTTCCGTCGAGGAGCCGGGCCACGGCTTCCGGGGACATCGTCTCGATCTCGGCCCGTACCTCGGCGACGGCGGTCACCTGCCCAGGTACCGGCTCCAGCCGGATCAACGCGGCGGCCAGCCCGGCGACGGTCGGCGCCTCGAAGAGCACCCGGGTCGGCGCCGCCAGCTGGAAGTACGCGCGCAGCCGGGCCAGGACCCGTTCGGCCAGCAGCGAGTGCCCGCCGAGGGCGAAAAAGTCCGTCTCCACCCCGACCGGTCGCACGTCGAGGACCTCCTCCCAGATCCGTACGATCGCCGCCTCGACCGGGTCACCGGCCGGGACGTACGGGGTGGCGTCGGTCGCGCCCCAGGTCGGGGCGGGCAGTCCGGACCGGTCGAGTTTGCCGTTCGGGGTCAGCGGCAGCCGGTCGAGTGGCACCAGCGTCGCCGGGATCAGGTAACCCGGCAGACGTAGCGCCAGCCGGGGTTGGAGAAGTGCCCACAACCGCGCGGCATCCGTCGTCGCACCGTCGGCCGGCACCACGTACGCGACCAGGCGGGCGTCACCGTCGCTCCCGTCGGACCAGGCCGCGACCGCGGCGTCGCCCACCTCCGTCTGCTCCCGTAGCACCGCCTCGACCTCGCCGAGTTCGACCCGGAAGCCCCGGATCTTCACCTGCTGGTCGCCGCGCCCGAGGAACTCGATCCGCCCGTCCGGCAGGTAGCGGGCCTGGTCGCCGGTGGCGTAGAGCCGACCGCCGGGCGGGCTGCCGAACGGGTCCGGCACGAATTTCCGCGCGGTCAGCCCGGGGCGGTCGAGGTAACCACGGGCGAGCCCGGCGCCACCGATGTGCAGCTCACCGGGGACCCCGACCGGCACCGGTTGGCCCCGCCGGTCGAGCAGGTGGATCCGGGTGTTGGTGATCGGCGGCCCGATCGCCACCGGGCGGGCGGGGGCCGGTTCGACCAGACCGGCGGCGGACCAGACGGTGGTCTCGGTCGGCCCGTACACGTTCCACAGTGCACCGCCGCCGAGCCGGTCGGCGAGCTCCCGGGAGAACGCCTCGCCGCCGCAGAGCCGGTGCCGTACGGTCGTCGGCAGCTCGCCGGCGGCGAGCAGCATCCGCCACGTCGCCGGGGTGCCCTGGAGCACGGTCGCGCCGCTGTCCCGCAGCCGGGCCTGCAACGCGGCCCCGTCGACCACCTCGGCGTTGCCGGCGACCACCACCCGGGCGCCGTGCACCAACGGCAGCAGCAGTTCCAGCACGGAGATGTCGAACGAGAGGGTGGTGACCGCGAGCAGCCGGTCGGCCGGGGTGAGCGCGAGTGACTCCCCGAAGGCCACCAGCAGGTTTCCGACCGCCCCGTGGGTGACCTGCACGCCCTTGGGGCGTCCGGTCGAGCCGGACGTGAAGATCACGTACGCGAGCTGGTCGGGGTCGGGCGGATCGCCGGTCACCGGATCGGGTGGGCAACCCCGTTCCTCGTCCCGGTCCAGGTTGATCAACTCGGGTACCGAGGCGCAGAGGTCGGGCATCCGCTCGCGTACCGCACCCTGGGTGACCAGCACCCGCACGCCCGCGTCGTCGAGCATCAGCCGCAGCCGGCCGGCGGGAAAGGCCGGGTCGAGCGGGACGTACGCGCCGCCGGCCCGCCAGACGCCGAGCATCGCCACCAGCATCGCCGACGTACGGTCCAGGCAGATGCCGACCGGTGTCTCCGTGCCGACGCCACTGGCCCGCAACCGCCGAGCGAGCAGCTCGGCCCGTTGGTCGAGTTCCGCGTACGACAGCTCGCCGTCCACGGCCGCCACCGCGACCGCATCCGGGTGACGGTCGCGGGAACGGGCCCAGAGCGCCGGGAAGGTCGCCGTCTGCGGCGTCGGTTCCCGGACCGGTCCCTGCCGATCGACCAGCAGCCACTGCCGCTGCGCCGGGGTGAGCAGCGGCAGGTCGCCCAGGCGCTGGCCGGGATCCGCCGCGATCCCGGCCAGCAGTTCGGTGAACCCCTCGGCGAGCCGTCCGATGTCGGCGGCGTCGAAGACGTCGGTGCGGTAGGAGAACGTCGCCTCCAGCCCGCCGTCCGGCTGCGGCACCGCCACCAGGGTCAGGTCGAAGAGCATGTCGTCGAGTTCGCTGTTCCACCAGCGCACGTCCAGACCGGGCCAGTCCTCCGGTGTGCCGGCGGAGAAGTTGTGCAGGATCAGCGCCGCCTGGAAGAACGGGTGCCGTCCGGCCTCCCGTCGGGGCGCCAGCTCCTGCACCACCCGGTCGAACGGCACGCTCTGGTACGCGAACCCGTCGATGACCGTACGACGTACCCGGGACACCGCCTCGGCGAAGGTCAGCTCCGGATCGAGCCGGGTACGCAACGCCACCGGGTTCGCGAAGTAGCCGATCAGCGGTTCCAGCTCCACGTGGGTCCGGGCGGCGACGAGCGTACCGACCGTGACGTCGGGTTGTCCCAGGTAGCGGGCCAGCAGCGCCTTGAATCCGGTGAGCAGGGTGACGAACGGCGTGGTGCCCCGGGTCGCACCGGCGGCGGTCCGGAGCCGGTCGAGCAGCTCGGGGCCGATCATCAGGCCCACCTTGCCGCCGGTGCCGGTGCCGGTGCCGGTGCCGGTGCCGGCGCCGCCGGTGCTGGTGCTGTCGCTGGTGGCGTCGGGCTCGGGGCGGTGGGCGATCGGCAGTTCGGCGCTCGCCCGTGGCGCGGCAAGCTGCCGGCGCCAGAAGTCCAGCCCGTCGGCCAGTTCACCGTCGGCCAGGGACTCGTGCTGCCAGTGCGCGTAGTCGACGTACTGGATGGTCAGCTCGGGCAGCGGCGGCGGCCCGGCGGCGGACGGCCCGGCCGGGGTGGTGAGCCGCCAGCGGTAGAGGGCGGCGAGCTCCCGCAGGGCGTTCCCGATCGACCATCCGTCGATGGCGATGTGGTGACTGGTCATCAGCAGGACGCGGTCGTCGTCCGCGAGGCGGTACAGCACCGCCCGCAGCACCGGGCCGGTGGCCAGGTCGAACGGTACGGCGAAGGCCCGTCTCGCCAGTGACCTGGCCCGTGGTTCGCGGTCGA
The DNA here is from genome assembly GCF_003633685.1 of Micromonospora pisi. Lineage (NCBI taxonomy): Bacteria > Bacillati > Actinomycetota > Actinomycetes > Micromonosporales > Micromonosporaceae > Micromonospora > Micromonospora pisi. The sequence continues at coordinate 7,739,106 of NZ_RBKT01000001.1, forward strand.
CGACCGGCAGTTCCCGCAGGTCCACCTCGCCCATCGGCACCGGCGCCGGGGGGCGCACGATCTGGTGTGGCGTGCCGTCGACGCCGACGTAGACGGTGCGCAGGATCTCGTGCCGGGTCACCAGGTCGGCGAGCGCCTGACGCAGCGCGCCGACGTCGAGGTCGCCGCGCATCCGCTGGGAGATGGACACGTGGAAGGACGGGTCCGCCGGGTCGAACTGGTTGGCCAACCACATCCGCTGCTGCCCCGAGGAACAGGTGAACCGCTGCTCCGGCCCGGTACGCGGCAACCGGGCGATGAGCGGCTCGGTCACCGACGCCAACCCGCGCTGGGCGAGCCGGCGGGCCAGCAGTGCCTGCCGCTGTGGCGACAGCCCGACGACACTGCCGCGTACGTCAGGCGGCTGCGCCGTGGTCGGCGTGCCGGCGTCAGGGTCGGCGGTGGATGGCACGGCGGGCCTCCTCAGTGGACAGTGGTATCAATCATGGTGGATGGCACCCGACTCGGGGAACACCGCGCCGTCGGCCCGTGCCGCCGCGACCAGCCCGGCGATGGTCGGGGTGTCGAAGAAGACGTGCAGTGGCAGGTCGATCCCGAGCTGCCGGCGCATCCGGGCGGCGATCTGGGTGACGGTCAGCGAGTGCCCGCCGAGGTCGAACAGGTCGTCGTCCGGCCCGATCCGCTCGATCCGCAGCACCTGACGCCAGATCTCGAAGATCTCCCGCGCCAGGCCGTGGTGCCCGGCCGCCGGCTCGTAGTCGGACCCGGCGGCTGCCGGCCCGTCCTCGGTCCCGGTGGCCGGCGGTTCGGGCAGCGCACCGCGGTCCAGCTTGCCGTTCGGGCTGGTCGGCAGCCGGTCGAGTTCGACGAAGGTGTTCGGCAACAGGTACGCCGGCAGTGTCCCGGCCAGGTGGCGGCGCAGCTCGGCTGGGCCGGCCCCGGCACCCGCGACCCGCCGGACCAGGTACGCGACCAGCAGCGGGTGCCCACCCGCCACCGCCCGCAGGGCGACGGCACAGCCGGCGACATCCGGGTGCGCGTCGAGCCGCGCCTCGACCTCGCCCAGCTCGACCCGGTACCCCCGGATCTTCACCTGGTTGTCGACCCGGCCGAGGAACTCGACCTCACCATCGTGCCGGTAACGGGCCAGGTCACCGGTGCGGTACAGGCGTGCGCCCGGCGGGCCGTACGGGTCCGGCACGAAGTGCGCGGCGGTCAGGCCGGGACGGTTCAGGTAACCCTGGGCCAGGCCGGGGCCGCCCAGGTGCAGCTCGCCCGGGACACCGATCGGGACCGGGTTACGCCGCCCGTCGAGCAGGTACCGTCGGGTGCCGCCGATCGGCTCGCCCAGCCCGGTCAGCTCCACCGGGTCGGTCAGCTCCCGCGCGGTCGCCCAGACCGTGGCCTCGGTCGGGCCGTACAGGTTCCAGAGTGTGCGTACGCGTCCGCGCAGCTCCCGGGCAAGGGGGACGGGCAGAGCCTCGGCGCCGCTGAGCCCGGTCACCTCCGGTTCGTCGAACCCGGCCTCGATCAGCAGCCGCCATGTCGACGGCGTCGCGTGCACGTGGGTCACCGCGTGCTGGCGTACGAGCCGGCACAGCGTTTCACCGTCCCGGGTCTGCGACTCGGCGGCGAGGACCACCCGTCCGCCGGTGACCAGGGGAAGGAAGAGTTCCGGCTTGGACATGTCGAACGCGGCCGAGGCGAGCGCCAACCAGCCGTCGCCGGGTCCGGTGCCGACCAGGTCCCGCATCGCGACCAGCAGGTACGCCAGGCCGCCGTGCGCGATCTGCACCCCCTTCGGTTGCCCGGTGGATCCGGAGGTGTAGATCAGGTACGCCGGGTCGTCGGCCCGGGGCCACGGGACCGCCCCGGCTGCCGCGCCCGCCTCGGCTCCGGCTCCGGCTTCTGCTTCTGCTTCTGCTTCGGTGAGTGTGATCGTGGGACAGGTGGGCGACAGGAGGTTCGGCGTGCCGTCGGTGAGCAGGACCGTCGGAGTCGCGTCGGCCAGGATCGCCGTCAGCCGTGCCTCCGGGTGGTCCGGGTCCAGCGGCACGTACGCGGCGCCGGACCGGAGCACACCGAGCAGACCGAGCAGCAGTTCGGGGGAGCGGCGTACCAGGACGGCGACCCGGGTGCCGGGACCGACGCCGTACCGGCGTAGCCGCCCAGCGATCCGGTCGACCGCCGCCGCCAGCCGGCCGTACGACCACGTCTGGTCGCCGAAGACGACCGCCGGGGCGTCCGGTGTGGTGGCGGCCCTGGCGGCGAAGAGTTCGGGCAGGGTGGCCGCGGGCGGCTCGGTCACCAGCGTGGAGCGTGCCCAGTCGACCAGCACCCGTTCCCGTTCGCTCCGGTCGAGCAGGTCCAGGTCGGCGAGGGGGGTCTGCGGGGCGGCGGTCGCGGCGGTTAGCAGGGTGGTGAAGTGCCCGACGATCCGCCGTACGTCGGCCGGGTCCAGGGTCCGCGGGCTGTACTGGAACCGGAGGGCGAGCTGTTCGGGGCTCTCCAGCACCTGCACGTGCAGCGCGTTGCGGGCGGTGTGGTTGAACCCCATCCACTCCACCTCGGCGGTGAGCCCGCGCAGCGGCGGTCGGCTCGCCCGGCGGCGGTAGCTGACCGACACCGGTGCCAGGGCGATCCGAGGCCGGAACCCCGACCCATCCGACTGGTTCCGGGCGACGGCGTGGGCCACCGGGACCGCGCGGATCGGGTACCGGGCGCGCAGGTCGGCCCGGGTGGCGGCGACCAGCTCACGGAACGTCTGCCCCGGGCGGGGCGTAGCGCGCAGCGGCACCTCGTTGACGAAGAGCCCGACGCAGTCGCGGGTGGAGGGGGTACGGGTGCCGAGGTCGACCGCGACGGTCGGATCGGTGTTGCCGTAGCGGTACAGCACCGCCTGCAACGCGGCGAGCAGCACCTCGAACCGGGTCGCGCCGAGTGCGTCCGCCGTGGCGGCGAGCGCCGCGCGCAGGCAGGGGTCGACGAGGAGGTCGACGGTGGCGCCGGCCTCCGCCGTGTCCTGCTGGCGACGCAGGCCGGGAAGCAGCACCGGAGCCGGCTCACGCCAGTGTGTCGCCCAGAAGGCGGCGGCCGGGGCGAGGTCGGTGGCGAGCCGCGTCGGTTCCGCGTCGGCGTGCTCGGCGTACGAGGTCGGCAGCGCCGGCAGGTCCGGGGTGCCGCCCTCGGCGAAGGCCCGGTACAGCTCACCGAGGTCGCGGACCAGGATGTCCTTCGACTCGCCGTCGAAGACGAGATGGTGGGCGACGACGAGCAGCAGGTGCCGGTCCGGCGTACGGGTGAACAGGGTGAACCGGACCAGCGGCCCGTGCCGCAGGTCGAACCGCTCCAGCGTCTGCGACCGGACCAGCTCCGCGAACGGGTCCTCCGTCGGGTCGGGTTGCCCGGCGCCGGTGTCCGGCGCGGTCACCGTGCGGAGCGTGACCCGGGGACCGACCGGTGCCGTCACCGCGAAGAGATCCCCCTCGTGTTCCTCGAAGGCGCAACCGAGCACCGGGTGCCGGACCACCAACGCGGCGCAGGCGTCGATCAGCGCCAGCGGGTCGATCTCGCCGTCGATCCGGATCGGCACCGGCATGTGGTACGCCGAGCCGGCCGTGCCGAGCTGCTCGGTGAACCACATCCCGTGCTGGGCGGTGGTGGCCAGGTGCCGGTTGCGCCGAGGGGACTGGACCGTCGTCACATCGCCTCCGTCAGTTGGGACAGTGGTCGGTCAACCCGGTCCGGTACCTGTGCGCCCAGTCGGGTCAGCATCGCGGCGAGACGCTCCATGGTGGACCGCTCGAAGGCGTACGAGTTCCACAGCAACCAACCGGAGATCGAACCGTCCGGCTGTTCGAGCATGGCCAGTTCGGGTACGCCCAGATCGGGTTCGCCGTTCGGGGTCGGCCAGTCCGCGTCGAGGGCGCGCGGCAGCTCGAACGGTTCCGAGACCAGCCCGGGAAAGTGGGTCACCCCGCCCCAGCTCTCGAACCGCAGCCAGGCGGCGTTCGGGAAGCGTGGGTAGAACTCGGCGTACGGGTAGTACTGGTGGTCGATCGCGCTCAGCGCGGTGCCGCGTACCCGGTCGAGCAGCTCGTCGAGGGTGGGGTCGGCGCCGGCGTCCACCCGCAGCAGCAGCGACTGCACCAGGCACCCGAGCAGCGGTTCGAACTCCGGTCGGGCCCTGCCCGGCACCGGCGACATCAGCACGATCTCGGGTGCGCCGCTGAACCGGGCCAGCACCGCCACCCAGGCCGCCGCGACGACCATGAAGGTGCTCGCGCCCCGGTCCCGGGCGTAGCCGCGCAGCCGGTCGGCTACGGTCACGTCGAGGCGGAACTCCAGCGAGTCGCTGCGCAGCCGGACCGCCCGCCGCCTACCCGGAAACGGGTCGATCCCGGTCGGCGCCCCGTAGAGCCGGCGTAACCAGTAGTCGCGGGTGCGTGGCCACTGCTCGCGGGTCCAGCGGACCGCCTCCGGGTACGGCACCGGCAGTGGTGGCAGCACCACCGGTCGGCCGGCGCGCAGCGCCGAGTAGACCAGCCCGAGTTCACGCAGCAGCACCCCCATCGACCAGCCGTCGAAGACGAGGTGGTGCACGGCGAGGCCGAGTACGTGGTCGTCCGCGCCGAGCCGGACCACCACCGCCCGGACCAGCGGGCCGTTGGCCAGGTCGAACCCGTGCTCCCGGTCGGTACGGACAACCGTGGTGGCGTGCGCCTGCCGGGCCTCGTGGTCCGGGCCGACAGCCGGGGTGACCGTCACCCGGGGCGGGCAGTCCGCCCGGACGTACGCCCGGTGCGTGCCGTCCCGGCTGTCGAAGACCGTACGCAGCGACTCGTGTCGGCGGACCAGCAGCCGCAGGCTCCGGGTCAACAACTCCGGGTCGAACTCGTCGGTGATCCGGATCGCCACACTGATCGGGCCGACGTCGCGGGGTTCCTCGGTCGCGTACATCCAGCCGAAGAAGTTCTCCTGCTGTGCGCTCAACGGCACCGTCACGTCATCGACACCCGGCGCCGAGGGCGCGACCGGCAGCGGCTCGGGTGCGGGTGCGGGCGCTGGGGCCGGCGCGAGCGTCGGTACGGCGGCCAGCCAGCGTGCCTGCCCGGTGAGCACGGGTTCGTCGAAGGGGAGCGAGGCCGGCACCGTGACGCCGAACCGTGCGGTGGCGAGGGTGGCGAGCTGGGTGGCCCGCAACGAGTCCCCGCCGAGGGCGAAGAAGTCGTCGTCGCGGCCGACGCTGGGGGCGGAGAGCACCTCGGACCAGAGTGCGGCCAGCGCGATCTCGGTCGGTGAGCCCGGCGGGGCGCACGGAGCTTCCGCCGGGTCCGGCCGGGTGGTGAAGAGTGCGCGCAGCTCCGCCTTGCGTACCTTGCCCCCGTCGTTGCGGGGCAGCGCGTCGACCAGCAGCAGTCGGGTCGGCCGTTCGTGCGGGGCCAGCCGCTGTGCCAGGAAGGCGCGCAGTTCGGCGAGGTCCACCGGCTCCCCGGCGACCACCACCGCCGCGAGCATGGTTCCCATGGTCGCGTGCGGTACGCCCACCACGGCGGCGTCGGCGACCGCCGGGTGCTCGTGCAGGGTCGACTCGACGTGCGGGGTGGAGACCTTGAACGCGCCGGACTTGACCACGTCGCTCTCCCGGTCGACGAGGTGCAGGTAGCCCTCGGCGTCCAGATAGCCGAGGTCACCCATCCGTACCCAGCCGTCCTGGAAGACCGCCGCGCTGGCCGTCGGGTCCCGGTAGTAGCTGCGCGTCCGGGTACCCGGGCGCAGTCGTACCTCACCGACCACGCCGGGTGGCAGCCGTACCCCGTCCGGGTCGCTGATCATCAGTTCGGCGCCGGCTGCCGGGCGGCCGAGCGCCGCCGGACGCTCCGGGTCGAAGACCAGTGTGGTGTGCGCGGGCGCCGCCTCGGTGGAGGTGTAGTTGTTGACGATCGTCGCGCCGGGCAGCGCGGTGCGCAACGCGATGGCCACCGGCACCGGCAGCGGAGCGGCGGTCGAGGCGAGCAGCAGCACGCTGGAGAGGTCGTGTCGGTCGAGGGTCGCGCGGTGGAGCAGTTCGATGGCCATCGCCGGCACCACGAAGAGCGTTCCCACCCGGTACGCCTCGACGAGCGCGGCGAACCGCTCCGGGTCGAACCGGGGCAGGGTCAGCGCCGTCGGGCGGGCGACGAGGGCGTTCAGGAGCATGGTCTGGGCGGCGTTGGTGCCGATCGGGAAGGCGTGCAGGAAGTGCGTCGAGTGGGCGAGCGGGCGGTGGCGCGGCCGGGGGAGCAGGCCGAAGGTCAGGTTGGCGTGGCTGGCCGCCACCCCCTTCGGTGGGCCGGTGGTGCCCGAGGTGAAGATGATCTGCGCCAGGTCGTCCGGTCCGACCGGGACGTCGACCGGCCCCGCTGGCCCATGGTCGAGCGCGTCCAGGGTGGCCGTCCAGCCCTGGTGCGCGGGCACCTCGGCGTCGGCGGTGTGGATCAGGCCCACGGCCGCGCACCGGTCGAGCAGATCACGTGACTGGGCCGGGTTGGCCCGGTCGGGCAGGGGTACGGCGACCGCGCCGATCGAGGTCACCGCCGCGTACGCGATCGCGAAGCCCACCCAGTCGGAGCCGTCGAAACGCAGACCGATCCGGTCACCGCGCTGGACACCCCGGCCGAGCAGCCCGTGCCCGACAGCGGCGGCCCGCGTCCGCCACTGGTCGAAGGTCAGCTCGTCCGCCGTGTTGTTGCCCCCGCCGGGGCCGTCCACGATCAGGGCGGTCCGGTCCGGCTCGGTCGCGGCACGGGCGTCGAGCAGCGCCGGCACCGTGGTCATGGGTTCGCTTCCCATCAGTCGTGGTCCGGGCCGGCCGGCTCGATCAACCTCTGGTCGGTCCGCGCTGGATCGGTCAGCATGGCGGCCTCTCGTCTGCGCAACTGCGTATCGGTCGTCTGCCGCCCCCGCGTGGCACCCACCGTAACGAGGACCCCGTCGATCCGTAATTAGTCCTAACAGTAGAGATAACTGTCCTAACAGTTGGGGTGACGGTCAGGTGTTCCTCCGACCCGCCGGGCACCCCTTGACAGCTCTCGGCCGGCAATGAAAGCGTGCACAGCCACAGCGATCCGTACCGATGGTCATGCCCCGTTCACCCCCCGGATTCGAGGCGGAGCAAGCGATGTACGACGAGGACGACGAAAACGGCAGCTACGTCGTAGTGGTCAACGACGAGGAACAGTTCTCCATCTGGCGCGACGGGACCCCGCCGCCGGCCGGCTGGCGGCAGGTCGGCACCGCAGGCACCCGGCGCGAGTGCCTGGAGTACGTCGAACGGGTCTGGACCGACATGCGGCCGGCATCCCTACGCGCCCGGATCGCCGCCACCTCCGGCTGACCCGGGCATGCTGACCGTACGCGTCGCCGCCTCCTTCACCGCCGAACCACTGGCCGAGGTGCTGCGGTTCTGGGCCGGGGAACTGGCCCTGCCGATGGCGATCGAGTTCGCCCCGTACGGTCAGGTGTTCCAGCAACTGCTCGATCCGGGCAGTCCGCTGCGGACCGGTCGTGACGGGGTGAATGTCGTCGCGGTCAGACCCACCGACATCGCGGACCCGGACGGGTTCGTCGCCGCCCTGCGCACAGCCGACCAGCGGGCCGCCGCACCGCTGGTGCTCGCGCTCTGCCCCGACCCGCCGACCGCCGGACGCTCCACAACCGACACCGAGCGGGTGGTACGCGACGGTCTGACGGGCGGCACGCGCCTGCGCCTGCGTCTGATCGGACCGGCCGAACTGGCCGACCGTTATCCGGTGGCCGAACCGCACGACGCGTACGCCGACCGGCTCGGCCGGGTGCCGTACACGCCGGAGTTCTTCGCCGCGCTGGGTACCGCCCTGGCCCGCACCGTACACGCCCTGGTGACGACCCGACCGAAGGTGATCGTGGTCGACGCGGACAACACCCTGTGGAACGGCATCGTCGGCGAGGACGGGCCGGGCGGTGTCACCGTCGACCGGCACCGCCGCGCGATTCAACAACTGCTCGTCGCCCAGCGCGACACCGGCCGGCTGCTCTGCCTCTGCAGCCGCAACCAGCCCGCCGACGTCGACGCGGTCCTCACCGGCCACCCGGATCTGCCGCTGCGCCCTGAACACCTCACCGCCAGCCGGGTCAACTGGCAACCGAAGTCGGAAAACCTGCGCTCCCTCGCCGCCGAGCTGAACCTCGGGTTGGAGAGTTTTGTCTTCCTCGACGACAGCCCGGTCGAGGTCGCCGAGGTGCGGGCCGCCTGCCCCGAGGTGCTCGCGCTGACGCTGCCGTCCGACTCCGCCGCCGCGGCGGCCTTCCTGCGCCACTGCTGGCCGCTGGACCTCGACCGGGTCACCGACGAGGACCGCGAACGTGCCGCGCGCTACGAGCAGGAGGCACGGCGGCACGCGTGGCGCGAGCGCGGCATGTTGCTGGCCGACTTCCACGCCGGCCTGGAACTGCGGGTCGACATCGCGCCGGCCCGGCCCGACCAGCGCGAGCGGGTCGCCCAGCTCGCCCAGCGGACCAACCAGTTCAACCTCGCCCCGGTACGCCGTGACCCGCTCGAACCGGCCGCACCCGACCTCGACTGCCTGGTGGTGACCGTCGAGGACCGCTTCGGCGACTACGGCCTCGTCGGCGTGGTGGGTTACACCGTCGACGCCGAACTGCTGCGGGTCGACACCTTCCTGCTCAGCTGCCGGGCACTGGGTCGCGGGGTCGAGCACCGGATGCTCGCCCACCTCGGCGACCTGGCCCTGGAACGGGGCCTGTCGACGGTGGCGCTGGCATGTCTGCCGACCGCCCGGAACGGACCCGCCCGCACCTTTCTCGCCGAGGTCACCGCCGGTACGCCCGCCGAGCCGCAGCCGGGGCAGGCCGACCCGGTCCGCTACCACCGGCTGCCCGCCTCGGTGGCGGCGGCGGTACGTCACCGACCCGACGCCACCAGCGAGCCGCCCGGCCGCGATGCCATTGGCGAACCTCCCGGTTCCGACGTCGAGCCGGTGCTGCCGGGCCCGGCCGCGCCCTGGGCGATGGTGGAGCGGATCGCCACCACGCTCGCCGAGCCGGCGGCCGTCCGGGCTGCCCTGCTCGCCGCCAACGCCCCGTCGGCCGGAACCGCAGGCGGCGACCCGGTCTCCTGGGCCGACGGCGTCGACCCGGTGGAGGCCCGGGTGATGGCGATCTGGGCGGAACTGCTCGCGGTGGCACCACGTACGCCCTCGGACAACTTCTTCGCCCTCGGTGGACAGTCTCTGCAACTGGTCCAGTTCATGGCCCGGGTACGGGAGATGTTCGCGGTCGAACTCCCGGTCGAGCTCCTGTTCACCCCGGCCTTCACCGTTGCCGAGGTCTCCCGTGAGATCCGGGAGCGTCAGCTCGCCGGGGTCGACGGCGCCGAGCTGACCGGTCTGATCGCCGAGCTGGAACGACTCTCCGACGCTGAGATCGAGTCACTGCTCGCCGAAGAGGGCGCCTGACCCGGACCGCGTCCGGGCCCTTCCCAGCCGACCGGGAGGGGCACTGTCCGAAGCGCGACTCACCGGCCTCGGACTATCGATACCCACCTAGTCTCGGGGCCACTCGTTTTTGTCGCGGTGCGGATGGGGTCAGCGGTGTCGGTGCGGCGGTGTGCGACATGAGCCTGCCGGTGTTGCTGGGGGGCAGGTACCAGCTCGGCGAGCTGATCGGCAATGGCGGCATGGCCGAGGTGTATCGGGGACGTGACCTCCGGCTCGGGCGGGACGTCGCGATCAAGATGCTGCGAGCGGGCCTCACCCCGGACCCCGCGTTCCAGATGCGGTTCCGACGTGAGGCGCAGAACTCGGCATCGCTGAATCACCCGGCGATCGTCGCGGTCTACGACACCGGTGAGCGGACCACACCGACCGGCGAAGTCTGGCCGTTCATCGCGATGGAGTTCATCGACGGCCGGACACTCAAGGAAGTGTTGGCGGTCGAACGCCGACTCATGCCGCGCCGGGCGATGGAGATCTGCGCGGACATCTGCGCGGCACTGGAGTTCAGCCACCGCCGGGGAATCGTCCATCGGGACATCAAGCCCAGCAACGTGATGCTGACGCGGCACGGTCAGGTGAAGGTTGCCGACTTCGGGATCGCCCGGGCCTTCTCGGTCGGCGCGACCACGGTGCCGGGTACCAGCGCCGTGGTCGGCACTGTTCACTACCTCTCGCCGGAACAGGTACGCGGTGACGCGGCGGACGGCCGTTCGGATGTCTACGCGACCGGGTGCCTGATGTTCGCGCTGCTCTGTGGGCATCCGCCGTTCGTCGGTGAGTCCAAGATGGATGTCTTGGACCAGCAGGTACGGGACGACCCACCGCTGCCGAGTCACCTCAATCCCGACGTGGAGCCGTCCGTTGACGCGGTCGTTCTCAAGGCGCTGGCAAAGGAACCGCTCGACCGTTACCAGAGCGCGGCCGAACTGCGTGCCGATCTGCTACGGGCGATAGCGGGTAGGCCGGTGGCGGCGGCACTGCCGGAGGTGACCGAGCAGCCCTCGATCAACGTCCGGGGCCCCCGGTGGTACGAGACCTTCGCGTCCAAGCTCGGTGACACCAGCACGTTCACCGTCTGGCGATCATTCGTCGTGGACAGATGGGAACGGCAGGCATTCGGGCTCTCCTCGGCGCAACAGACAACCATGGGCTGGACCCCGCCGACCACCGAAGACCTGGTGATCCGCGTTTATCCGTCCGCTGCCGGGGGCGCCGGGAACACGGTGCTACTCAGGGGCTCGGCCGGTGAGGTGGAGGTGCCGCTGCGGTTGCCGTCGGACCTGGCCGCCAACCTCGCACGGGCGAGTTCCGCGATCGACACCGCCCGCCTCGACCCGACGCTCTCGACCGCGGCGGACATCGCGGCCGTACGGAAGCTGGGCACCGCACTGTTCGACGCGCTGTTGCACGGTGAGTCGAGGAGCTTGTACCGGGCCTGCCACCACGCGGTCCGCTACGGCGGCGACCGGAGGCCGGTCAATGCCGTGCTCCGGTTGGTGCTGCGGATGCCCTCGCCGGAACTGGCCGCGCTGCCCTGGGAGCTGATGTTCGACGACGAGGCGGGGGCGCATCTTGCCCTGGAGCATCCGATCGTGCGTTACGTCGAGATGCCGGTGCCGGTCCGGAGCAGCGCGACCAAGCCACCGCTGTACCTCCTCGGCATGGTCGTCTCCCCGGACGACCTCGATCCGGTCGCGGTGGCGGCGGAGCGGGAGGCGATCGAAGAGGCGCTGCGCCAGTTCGTCCGGGACGGGCTGATCCGACTGAGCTGGGTGAACGGCCAGACCTGGCAGGACCTGCAACGTAAGCTCTACAAGCGTCAGTACCACGCCCTGCACTTCGTCGGCCACGGGGGATTCGACGCGATCCGTGGCGAGGGGTACGTAGCGTTCGCCAACAGGGCGGGCGAGGCGGACCGGGTGTTCGCCTCGGACCTCGGCGCGATCCTGGCCAACCAGAACGGGCTGCGCATGGTCGTGCTCAACACCTGTGAGTCCGCGAGAGACGACGGCTTGCACGGCTACACCAGCACGGCGGAGGCGCTCGTACGGCGGGGCGTGAATTCCGTGCTGTCCATGCGGGACGTCGTCTCGGATCCGGTCGCCCGCAAGTTCGCGACGGTCTTCTACGAGGCCCTCTCCGCCTCGGCGCCCATCGACGTCGCCGCGATGATGGCCCGGCTCGCGGTCCGCCGCGACGGTCTCGGCTCGTTGGAGTGGGGAACCCCGACCGTTTTCATGCGCTCTGGCAGCACGCCCCTTCTTGATACGTGAGAGAGAAGCCCACGATGTCCAACCAGTCAGTGTCCGTGGTGCACTTCGGCATCGGCGATGATGGCGAAGTCGCAGAGGAGGTGGCGGAGGCGTTACGGTCCCACGGGTTTTCCGCCCGCGCCCTCAAGGCCCAGGCAAACCGTGGCGACGCCGGCAGTTTCGCCCTGATCGTGTTGCTCGCCGTTCCCGTACACGGTTTTCTCTCGGCCCTGGGTGAGTCCCTCGGCGCCGCAACGGGCGAGGCACTGCACGCGCTCTTCGGAAGGATCCTCACCCGGCTCGGCGGCGGCCGGAGCGAGCGACCGGTCATCGTCATCCGGGATGCGACGCGGGGCATCGACGCGGAGATCAGCGCCGGGCTGCCGCCCGAGGCGTTCGAGAAGCTCCGCGAGCTGGCGACCGAGGATCCCGTCAAGCTCCGCTACGACCCGGTCGCCGGCGCATGGATGGCCGTGGGCCGGTAGCGGCGGCTTGCCGTGCCGCTACCGGCGGTCCTCGGCGTACAGCTCGAACCGGCTGTCGCCGAGCAGTTCCCGGAGCCGGGCAAGGGAACGCATGCTCTGCGTCTTCACCACGGCAGGCGAGACGTCGACCAGCTCCGCCACCGACTCGACGCTGAGATCCTCCCAGTAGCGCAGCACCACGATCGCCCGATCCCGGGTCGGCAACGTGGCCAACGCGTCCAACAGGGTCACCCGCAGGTCGGCCGGGTACGTCACCCCGTGGTCCGGGGTGACGGCGACCGCCTGCTCCCGTGAACTGGCCCGCCGCTTCTGGTCGATCAGGATCCGGACCAGCATCTTCCGGGCGTACGCGTGCGGGTTGTCGGCCTGTCGCACCCGTTTCCAGGAGGCGTACACCTTGGCCAGGGTGATCTGGGTCAGGTCCTGCGCCAGATGCCAGTCCCGACACATGAGGAACGCGGTGTCGCGCAGGCGGCCTGCGGCGACCTGCGCGAATTCCACGAAGTCGTCGCTCATTGGAAGGTGGGCACCTCGGCGAACCGCTCGCCGCCCGTCGATTCCACCTCCGCGGGAAGTTCGAGTCCCCAACGCGGATCGGCGGCGATCGTCGTCGCCTCATCGAGGGTGACGGCGGGCAGGGAATCGGCGTTCCTCTTCCCGTCCCAGGACAGGCAACTGGAGATCATCACATCGACCACGACGTCGCCGTGGTCGACCGAGACGATCCGGGGCTGGACGCAGTTGTCCGGAATCTCGAGGTAGTGCACCGTGCCGCGGAAGCCGTACTTCTCGCGGAGCTCCACCCGCAGCATTCCCGGGCCCTGGCCCCGGTCGAGGTACACCTGCACGAACGACCGGCCGTCGCTGGCCCGGGCGTAGTCGCTGGTCTTGCCGGCGGGAAGCAGCCGGGTGAGCAACTCCAACATGCCCGCCGGAGTCGCGGGCGACCGTGGTCCGTCGGGTCGGGGCGGTATCGCGAGCCGGGTGACGACCCGTGGCCGCAACACCGGATCGTGCTTACCGGCCAGTTCCCGCCACGCTTGCCCGGCGGGGGTGGCGGTGGCGACGGCGTCGACGGCCACCTGTCGACCGTCGACACCACCGGGCGACCCGACGGCGGCCAGACCGGTCAGCAGCAACAGGACGAACGCACAAGCGCCCGCCCCGAGGGTGGCCAGCCGTCGCCGCCGCAGCCGGGTTCCCTGCCTGATCGACCGCTCGACGAGGTCGCCCAGGGGCGGAGCCGGATGGCGCACCAGCTCCTCGTCCAACAGCCGGCGCACCTCGTCCAACCCTGATCCACCTCCTCGTACGGGCACCGCCGTGCACGGTACGCCCCGACGCTCCACCCGGAACAGGTGGACGTCCACTCGGGTTGGTGACTGTCCGGTCGGCGGAGCCCACGGGACAACCGGGTGCGCCCGGGCAGCCCCTACGCGGATCGACGGTCGACGGGCCCGTACGTATCGTTCGGATGGCGCCGCCGGAGGCGAACACACGTTTCGGTCGGCGGGCGTACCGGGTCCGAGGAGGAGGCCGCCGATGGCAACGGTTCTGCTGGTCAGCCACGGAACCCACGGCGACGTCTGGCCCATGATCCACCTCGGTGCGGGACTGCGTGGGCGGGGTCATGCCGTCACCCTGCTCACCCACACCCCGTACGGCGACCCCGTGCGCCGGGCCGGCCTCCGTTTCGTGCCGATCGACACCGCCGAGGAGTACGCGGCCTACCTGGAGGACGCCCGCCGGATCCTGCTCTCCCGGGTCGGCTCACCGAGCCCGCCGGACCTGCTCGCGCACTACCACCGGACGAACCTGTTCGGGCAGCTCCGAGCGGAGGTGGAGCACCTCTGCGAGCTGACCGTGCCGGGGGAGACGGTGCTCGTCGGCCGGCACACCTCGGGGCTCGCCCCACTGATCGCCGGGCAGCTGCGGGACGTACCCGTGGCCTGGGTGGCGATGACCCCGGCGCAGCACCTGCTGCTGCCGGTCACCGAACACCTGCACCGGACCGCGCTCGCCGGGCCGATCAACCAGCTCCGGGCCGGGTTCGGGCTGGGTCCGGTCGACGACTGGGGCACCTTCCTCGGCTCCGCCGACCTGCAACTCGGACTCTGGCCCCGGTGGTTCGACGCCGCCGGAGACCCGACCCCGGACCGGGTGGCGAAGGTCGGGTTCCTGCTCGACAGTGCCGGCTCGCCGGACCCGGAACCGGTGCCGCCGGAGGTGGCCGAGCTGCTGTCCGGTGAGGTGCCACCGGTGCTCGTCGCGGGCAGCAGCGGACAGATGCTGCTGCACGATTTCTACTCGGCGGCGGTCCCCGCCGCCCTCGACGCGGGCCGGACGGTGCTGCTGGTGTCGCCGTACCGGGAGCTGCTGCCGGCCACGTTGCCCACCGGCGTGCACTGGTTCCGCTGGTTGCCGTACGGGTCGGTGATGCCCCGGGTGGCGGTGGTCGTGCACCACGGGGGAACCGGCACCATCGCCAGGTGTCTCGCCGCCGGGGTGCCGCAGCTGGTGCTGGCGCACAGCTTCGACCAGCCGGATACCGGTGCCCGGCTGCGCCGGCTCGGCGTGGGGGAGTGGCTGCCGTCGACCCAGTGGGAACCGGCGCGGGCGACGGCGCTGATGCGCCGGCTCCTCGACGGGCGCGACTACCGGGACCGGGCGCTGCGGCTGCGCGCCGCCGTCGGAACCGCCTCGGTCGACCAGGCCAGCCGCCGGATCGAGGCACTGCTCACGCCGGCGGACGCTACAGCTCGGTGACCACCACGTCGAGCTGACGGGGCCGGCCGGCAGCGGCCGGCTGCTCCTCGACCGTGTACTTCAGGTCACGCAGCGCCTCGACCAACTTGCCCGTGCTCCGTGGCGCCGCCCCGGCCAGCAGCAGGTCACGGACCAGACGCCCCTTGGTCGCCTTGTTGAAGTGGCTCACCACCGACCGCCGGGTCACGCCGTCGACGACCTGTTCGTGCAGCACCCGTACGGCGACCGTCCGTTCGGCGGTCCGCCCGGTCGGTCGCCACATCGCCCCGTACGCCCCGGAGCGCAGGTCGAGCACAGGTGCCCCGTCGGCTGCCTCGGCCACCACCGGATCCAGTAACCCCCGCCAGTACCCGGTGAGCCCGCCCACGTCCGGCAGGCTGACCCCGATCGCGCACCGGTACGCCGGAATCCGGTCGTCGACGCGTACCGCGCCCCAGAGCCCGGAGAAGACGAGCACGCAGCGGCGCACCCGGGACCGGGCGGCTCCGGTCAGGGTGGCGATGTCCAGGGCGTCGTAGAGCACCCCGGTGTAGATCTTGGCAGCTGGCTGGGCCGGTGCGCTCCGGAGCCGGGCGTTGCGGCTGATCTCCTCGTCCTGACCCGGGCTCAGCCCGAGGACCGTACGGGCCCGTTCCCGGTCGTCGCCCGCGCAGAGTCCGACCAGCGCGTCCAGCACCCGTTCCCGTCCCGGGTTCAGCTGGGGCAGGGTGAGCGCGTCGAGGTTCAGTGGGCGGCCGGAGCGGGGTGCGGTCTTCCCTTCCGACGGAGGTAGCAGGATCAGCACGTCCAGCAGCGTACGGCCCGCCGCCCCTGATCCGACCCGCGACATCCTCCTGTTACACACCGTGGCCCTGGCCGTCACAAAAGTGGCGGAGTTGCGTCATGTCCATGCTCCGCCATCGGCTACGTCTGCCCGACGGTCACCCACCCGCCCAGAATCGGCCACGGCGGCAACCGCCTCTCGGCGCCGCCGGAGGAGGAGAAGGTCGATGGGTAGGTTCAGGGGCCGCACGCCCCGATGGGTGTGCGGGGTCGCGTCACGGCTCGGCCCGCTGTTGGCGCCGCCCGCCCGGGTGGTCGTCGGCACAACGGATGCGCCGGGGGCGCCGACCGAGGTCTCCGACACCGTCACCCCACGCGACTGACGGCCGTTTCCAGGGCGTGAACCGCCCCGCGGTGTGGGGGCGGGGCGGTTCACAACCAGTCGTTGCGGGCGACGAACCAGCCGAGCTGCATCCGCGTCGCGCTACCGGTCACGTCCATCAGCTGGCGTAGCCGGCGCTGCACCGTACGCAGGGACATGCCGAGCTGTGAGGCGACCGCCTTGTCCGGCAGCCCGGTCATCAACAGGGAGAGGATCTGACGGTCGGTTGCCGTCGGCAGGCTCCACCGGTCGACGTCGTCGATCGCGTCCGTAGTCGGGGAGAGGCGCAGCGGTGTGGCCCGTTCCCACACTTCGGTGAAGAACGCCACCAGCACGTCGACCCAGGTGGCGCCACGTACGACCAGCGCCCACGGCTCGATCGTGCCGCTGCGTCCGGGGAACGAGAGGAGCGCCACCCGGCGGTCCGCGACCGCGAGCTTGCCCGGTACGTCCAACGCGACCCGGGCCTGTTCACCCGCGGCGACCAGCGCGCCGATGTGGGAACTCGCGTTCGGCCGCTCCAGGGCCCGCCGGTCGTAGACCACCCGGAACCGTACGCCCCGACTGAGCAGGTCCAGTTCCGTCGGGTTCTCGTGGAACTCCGCGGTGTACGGCGGCCGATCGAAGCCGAGCACCTCGTCCTGCGCCCCGCGCAGGAACTGGTCGAAGGTCCGGTTGATCGCCGACCCGCCGACGACCATGTGAATGCCCTGGTCGAGCGGGTCGGTCGCGCGTTGCCGCTGCAACCAGTCGCGCAGCCCGATCCGGGCCTCCTGGAGTTCCCGCATCCGTTGCATCATCAACGAGTCGATCGCTAGATCGGGCGAGGCCGCCTCGGCGCGGCCGTCGACGGTGTGCACCAGCCCCGGGCGCTCCAGCGTCCGTACCGCCCGGTCGACTTCGTTGGCGCTGACCGCGAGCCGACGCGCCAGTTCGCTGGCCGTGCCCGGCTGCCCGGACACGAGTTCGAGATAAACCCGCTCCTCCAGCTCGGTCAGACCGAACGCTGCCAGCATCTACCGCCACCCCACTCGACCGTCCACCGGTAGTGGACCTTGGAGAATCCTGGGGCGCTCCCAGAACTCAGTCAAGCGTCGTACCAGATCTCGCCGGTCTGGAAGAGTTCGGTGGGCGCTCGAGGCGCCCCGCCGTATCGAGACTGATCCAGGTCCGTGGCAGGAGCAGCGCGATTGGGCATCCATGGAAGCGCATAGCCATCTGACCACCGCACACACGCGCCCAGCGGCGGCAGAACAGGCGTGTCCCATGCTGTTGGGTGCGTGCGGCATCATCGCCGAGTGATCGACATTTGTGAGCCAGGCGGGGAGCAGGACGTCCGGTGGGTCTTGGCCGGGCTACGTGCCGCAGGCGAGCTGACGTTGGATGGCATGCCCTGGGGGCGGTTCAGTCACGCGTCCGGGCCCGCCGACGACATGCCTGCAATGCTGCAGGCACTATCACAGCCCGACTCTGCCCGGGCCCGTCGAGGCCTTGGCGAGCTGTGGGACAAGGCGCGCCATCAGGGCGTCAGCGAGACCGCGTTGGCGATGGCGGTGCCGTTCCTGCTGCAAATCGCGGCTGATCCTGAGGTACATGGTCGCGACCAAGTGTTGAAGTTAGCGGCGGAGGCCGGCCATCGCAATCATTTCGGGACCGACGGTCGTACGGATCTGTTTCAGGTGACCGACGACCCGGACGAGCTGAAAATCGACGGGTATGGGCGTCCGGCCGTGTGGACACAGCAGGCGGCACGGGAGGTGCTTACAGCCGAGGCGGCGATGCTGATCCGGCTACTGGACGACCCGAATTCGCTGGTACGGGCGAACGCGGCGTACGCCCTCGCCACAGCGCTGTCGCCACCGCCCGAGGTGCAGGCCGCGATGCGGGCACGACTTGCGGTTGAGACGTACCCGCCCGTACGGATAAGTCTGGTGCTGGGACTCGCGCAAGTGACGCTGGAGCGCGGTGACCGGGATGTGATGGCGTGGACCGGCGAACTGTGGTCCGGCGAGGGTAACTCGCCTGATATGCGTTTCGCCGCCGCGTTGAGCTGGCTGTGCGCGACGACGGACAGCGTGCCGGACCGGATGCGCGACCTGTTCGTCGAACTGCCTGGCTCCGACCTGGCAGCGTGGATGCAGGAGGTGCCGTGGACCGACGATATCGCCAGTCGTGGCGGGCTGGATGCGTGGCTGGTTTCCTTCCTTAGAAAGCCACCGACTGCGTAGGCGTGACCGACCAGTTCAGAGACCTGACGCCAACTGAGTGCGCTGCGGGGGTACCGGGAGCGGCGCCTGCAGAGCCTTGTCGATCTAGGGCAGGTCCGCCTTGATGAAGATCAAGAAGCGCGGACCTGCCCTAGATCGCGCAACCGGTCGGGCGTGGGGGAGGGGGTTAGGCGAGGCCGAGGCGTTGCAGGGCCATCATCACAAAGCCGCGTAGGGCGCGGTGCCACCCGGTGACGTCCTGGAGGCGGTCTCGGGCCGCCGAGTCGATGAGGATCGTCAGGGCGGCGTCCGGTAGGGACGCGGCTTCGCGATAGGCCAGTGCGACAGCGGCGGTGGTGGCGACAACACCATGGTTCGATTGCAGCAGTTGCCGCAGGCGCTGCGCGACGCCCGCGTCCCCGGACGGCAGGTGGGCGAGCGCGAGATTGGCGCTCGCGCGCGGTTGTGTTCGTTGCTCGGGCACCGCGACCAGCGCGGACACGGTGGCGACCGTGGGCGGGAACCACACCACCGCAGCGGCGGCTAGTGCGGCCACCTCGTCGTCCGGATCCGACACCCAGCCGGCGACAGTGTCGTGGAACCGGGCAGCACTGTCGTAGCTGTCAACCTCCCAGCGCACTGCGGCGGCGTTGACCAGATCCATCTCCTCATCGGTGAGCGCCTCCTCCGAGTAGAAGCGTCGGAGCAGCTCCGTGATGTCGATGTCGATCTCGATGTCGCCCAGATCGTCGGTGCGGGCGAACGCCTGATGCGGGTCGAACGGCAGATCGTCGTCACGCCGATCGCCGACGGCGATCGCGGTGAGCAACCGCAGGACACCGGCCCGATCCGGAGTTTCCTGATCGGCGATCAGCGCGACCAGGAACGGCACGACCGCGTGGCTGGCCTGCCACCGGGTGCCCTGGTGGTAGACGTTGCCGAACAGCCGCCCCAGCGCCTGGGAACGCTCCGCCGCGTCAACACTGCGCAGCGCCAGTAACTGGCCCGGTACGTCGGTTGCCGGGCCGTACGCGTGGTAGAGCCGCTCCCATGCCACGGCGCTGATGCCGGCCAACGGATCTCCGGTGTCCAGACTCACGGGGTGAGGCCGGACTGTACGGCGAAGACCACCAGCTGCGCGCGGTCCCGGGCACCGAGTTTGACCATCGCGCGGCCCACGTGGGTACGGACGGTCGCGGGGCTGACCACCAGCTCGGCGGCGATCTCGTCGTTGGAGCGGCCGGTGGAGACCCAGGCGACGATCTCGCGCTCCCGGTCGGTGAGCCGCTCCAACTCCGGGTGCGGGGCGCCGGACGGGGCGCCACGACCGGTGAACTGTTGGATCACCCGACGGGTCACCGACGGCGACAGCAGTGACGCGCCCTCGGCGACCACCCGCACCGCGTGCAACAGCTCGTCCGGAGGGGAGTCCTTGAGCACGAATCCGCTGGCCCCGTCACGCAGCGCCCCGAAGACGTAGTCGTCCAGCTCGAACGTCGTGAGCATCACGACCCGAACCGTGGCGAGGGCCGGGTCCGAGGTGATCTCACGCAGCGCGGCCAGCCCGTCGAGCCGGGGCATCCGGATGTCCATCAGCACCACGTCCGGCCTGGTCCGCCGTACCAGGTCGACCCCGGTTCGCCCGTCGGCGGCCTCACCGACCAGCTCGGTGTCGTCCTCACTTTCCAGCAGGGTACGCAGCCCCATCCGTACCAGGGCCTGGTCGTCGATGACCACGACGCGAATCATGACGGTGATCCTGGCACGTCGGCGGTGCCGGATCGAGTATCGACCGGCAGCCGGGCCCGTACCGCGAATCCGCCGTCGTCCCGGGGACCGGCCGCCAAGTCGCCGCCGAGCGCCTCGACCCGGGCCCGCATGCCGGCGATGCCGCTGCCCGATCGGCCGCCGCCACCCGGCCCCACCGGGCCGTCCTGCCGCTCGTCGGACGGGTCCGCCCGGCCGTTGTCGGCGACTTCCAGGACCAGGTCCCCACCCTGACGAGCCACCCGCACCTGGGCCAGCGTCGCCCCGGCATGCCGCAGGACGTTCGTCAGCGACTCCTGCAACACCCGGTACGCGGCCCCGTCGACCTCGGGCGGCAGGTCGCCCACCCGGACGTCCGCCGTGATCTCCAGTCCACCGGTGCGGATCCGGTCGAGCAGCACCCCCGCCTCGGCCAGGCCGGGAGCGGGGCGCCGGGGAGCATCCTCGCCCCTAGGGCCGCGTAAGACGTCGAGCTGGACGCGCATCCCGTGCAGCGACTCCCGGCTGGTGGCCTGGATCGCCTCCAGCGACTCGCGGGCCTTGCCCGGGTCCCGTTCCAGCACGTGCAGCGCGACTCCGGCCTGCATCGCGATCACGGCGAGTCCGTGGCCGACTGAGTCGTGCAGCTCCTGCGCCATCCGCAGCCGCTCCTCCGAGACCGCGCGGCGCGCGTGTGCCGCCCGCAACGCGGCCTCGGACTCCCTGCGGATCCGCACCGCCGCGCCGATCGCGGTCGGCAGCGCGACCGCCGCCGACGAGATGAGCAGCCAGTCCAGGTATGGCCCACGGTCGCTGGTGGTCAGCTCGGCCCCGAACCGGACGGCGCCAGCCAGGTGCACGGCCAGGCCCAGCCCGCTGTTCCAGAGCAACGCCCGGCGCGGCGGCCAGCCGATGGCCGTCGCCGCGGCGGCGACCGGGACCGCGATGAGGATCGGTCCGACCGGATACCCCAGCGCCAGGTACGCCACGACGGACGCGCCGCAGCCGCCGAAGGCCACCCCGGGACGGCGGCGCGAGGTCGCCGAGGCGAGCGCCGCACACACCACCAGCGTGTACGCGAACCAGTCCGGCTCCCGGTTCCACCCGGATTCGTCCGCGCCGGCCGAACCCGTACCGAGGAGCCCGGCCACCAGGATCAGCAGCACCGGGGAAGCCGTCTCCCAGTGACGCCTCAGATCGTCGGTACGCACCACTCCACCCACTCTCGGTAGCGCCACGGTGGCACTTCGCTGCCGAGAATAGGTGCGTGGTGGCGCCACCACATCGCTGCGCCGACGTACCTGCGGTACGCGGATTTTCGTACGCGGGTAGCGGTGTCCGGCCGACGCGGAACAACGCCCCTGGTTGCGACGCTTCCGGCATGACCGAAACAGTCGTGAGTACCGATCGGCTGACCAAGCGGTACGGCAGCCGTGCCGCTGTCGACAGTGTCAGCCTGACCGTCCGCAGGGGAGAGGTGTACGGCTTCCTCGGGCCCAACGGAGCGGGAAAGACCACCACCCTGCGTATGCTGCTGGGCCTGATCAGGCCGACCAGCGGGAGCGCCAGAGTACTGGGCCACCGCCCCGGTGCCCCGGCGGCGACCGCCCGGACCGGCGCGCTCATCGAAGGCCCCGGCTTCTACCCGTACCTGTCCGGGCGGGACAACCTCCGGGTGATGGCCCGCTACCGGGGGCTCGCCGAGACCGATGTAGACCTCGCGCTCGCCCGGGTCGACCTGACCGCCCACCGCCGTTCGGCGTTCCGTTCCTACTCGCTCGGCATGAAGCAGCGACTGGGCGTGGCGGCGGCGCTGCTGGGCCGCCCCGAGCTGCTGGTGCTCGACGAGCCGACCAACGGGTTGGACCCCGCCGGCATGGCCGACCTGCGGCAGTTGCTCGTGGACCTGGCCGGCCAGGGACAGACCGTACTGATCTCCAGCCACCTGCTCGGCGAGGTGCAGGAGATCTGCGACCGGGTAGGGGTGATCCGGAACGGGCGGCTGATCACGGAGAGCACCGTCGCCGAGGTACGGGGCACGGGCTCGCTCTACGTCCGCGCCGAACCGACCGGGACCGCCCTCGCGGTGGTGGCGCGAATCGTCGGCGACCATGCGGTCACCCTCACCGCGAGGGGAATCCGGATCGACGGTGACATCTCCCTCGCCCCGGAGATCGCGAAGGCGCTCGTCGGGCAGGGGGTTCTCCTGCACGAACTCCGGGTCGCCGAACGGACCCTCGAAGAGGTCTTCTTCGAACTCACCACGAACGAATCCGTACCGGCCGGGGCCGGAGCGAGGAGGACGGACTCATGAACGCGCTCCGTGGACCGGTGTCGCTGCTCGCCAGCACCCGAGCCGAACTGCTGCGCCTGGGCAGATGGCCGGCGCTCTGGGCCGTACTGGCCGTCGGGATGGCGGTGGACATCCTGTTCGGCTACGTCTTCGACTACGTCGGTTTCCGTACCGGCGGCGGTTCGCCGGTCAACGAGGGCATGCCGCCCGAGCAGTTGCTGCAGGACCTGCTGCCGGTCGGCGTACCCGAGAACACGCTTGCCGGCACGCCCATGTTCGGCGGTCCGCTCCTGCTGATCCTCGGCGCGCTGGCGATCGGCGGCGGATACGGCTGGGGTACCTGGAAGACGGTCTTCACCCAGTCCTCTTCCCGCGCCTCGGCCTGCGGCGGAACGCTCACCGCCCTCGGCGTCGTGCTCGTCGTCCAGGTCGTGGCGACGTTCATGGTCAACTTCGGATTGGCCGCGCTGGTCGCCGGGGTCGAGTCCCAGCCGCTGCGTTGGCCGCCGGCGGCCGAGGTCGCGACGGCGCTCGGCGCCACCCTGCTGATCTACGCGATGTGGGCCGCCGCCGGGGTCCTCGTCGGCACCCTGACCCGCAGTCCAGCGCTCGCTGTCGGCCTCGGTCTGGTGTGGTCGCTCGCGGTGGAGAACCTGCTGCGCGGGGTCGCGAACGTGCTGGAACCCGTCGAGGCCGTCGCCAACCTGCTCCCCGGTACGGCGGCCGGCTCACTCGCCGGGGCGCTCGGCGCGCGTACGTTCGCCGACGAGGGCGTACCGGGAGTGCTGGCGATCCTCGACGGCGGTCCCGCCACCCTCCTGCTCGCCGGATACACCGTCGCCTTCGCGGTCGCCGCCGCTCTGCTGCTCACCCGGCGGGACCTGGCCTGAACGTTGCTCGACAACCGCCCCGGTCGGGCGGATCCGTGGCGGCGCCGCCGAAGCCGGAACCGATCCGGCTTCGGCGGCGCCAGCTCGTGTCCGGCTATTCGCGACGGGACGGTTCGACGGTCATGGTCGGCGGTTGGCGGACCAGTCCGTCGATCAGCTGGTCGAGCAGGCGGTCGAAGCTGGACGGCGCCCGGCCGTCGCTGTTGGAGAGCACCTCGGCCAGTCGGGGATAGTCGCCACCGCGTACGACCGTGTGCAGGTAACGGACCTGGGCGGCCACCGACTCCTGTGGTTGGCGGCCGTCGCGCTCCTGGGCGACCTCCTGCGCGACGTAGTTCGCGACGAAGCCGGTGAGCAGCGCGACGACCTCCAACTTGGACTGGCTGTCGAGATCGGTGCCGGCGAGCGCGTTGAGCGCGTATTCCATCGCGGCGAGGGTGTGCGGGCCGAGGGTCTGCCGGAAGGCCAGCGCCGACGGCAGCCACGGGTGCCGCCGCATGATCGTCCGTTGGGTCCGGGCGAGTTGGCGTAGGTCGACGCGCCAGTCGCCGCTGGGCGGGGGCAGCTCGTACTCGCCGCTCGCCTGGTCGATCATCAGCTCGAGCAGGGTCTCCTTGTCCGGCACGTAGCTGTAGAGCGACATCGCGCCGGCCCCGATGTCGGTGGCGACCCGGCGGATGGTGACGGCGGAGAGCCCTTCGGCGTCGGCGACCGCGATGGCGGCGGCGGTGATCTCCGTACGGGTGTGGGTTGGTGGCCGACCGAGCCGGGAGCCGCCGGGGCGAAGCCACAGGGCCTCGGGATCGACGGCTCCGCCGTCTGTCGGTCGTGCCCGGCCCACGTGTCCTCCTCCGTCCGGTCCGGCGCCCATTATGCGGCAGCCACTATTTTAGTACCTTGTACGGAAATGGTGGTCCAGCTACGCGGACTGGTCCGACCTGACCGGGGTGGTCAGTGGTTCACCGGTCTCCAACAGGCTCTTCAAGCTGGAGAGCAGCTCCGGCCAGCCGTGCTGGATGCCCTCCCGGATGGTGCTGCCCGGTTCGAAGCCGTCATGTGTCACGGTCAACTTGACCATGTCGCCGACCGGCTCGATCTCGAAGGTGACCTTCGAGCGGGGTTCGGCGGACATCTGGGCGAAGAGCTCGTCGCTCATGTCGTGCGCCCTGGCGAACTCGGGGCCGATGGTGTGCCAGGTGTAGGAGAGCCGGCGGTAGGGGTCGGCTTCGAGTACGACCTGCTCCGGGTCGGCCATCCGGATGCCGCTCTCCTCCCAGATCATGGTCGAGCCCACGGTCCACTCCGACTCGAAGGCCACGCCCCAGTAGCGACGGGTGAACGCGGGGTCGGTCAATGCCTGCCAGAGTCGTTCCGGAGTGGTGCTGATGTAGTTCGTGTAGACGAATTCGAGGTCGCCCATGGGTTGCTCTTCCAGTGCTCGCTTCAGGTCCGCGAGCACGTGCACCCGCTCGCGGTGGTACTGGCTGATCCAGCGTTCGGTGATGGCGTTGATCGGCGCCGCGTTGAGGTAGTGCAACTTCTCGCGGCCCTGCCACACCGGGGTCACCAGGTTGGCCGACTCCAGCACCGCCAGATGTTTGCTGACGGACTGTCGGGCCATGTCCAGTCCGGCGCACAACTCACGCAGGCTCTGGCCGTTGCGGGCGTTCAGGCTGTCGAGTAGCCGGCGGCGGCTGGCGTCTGCCAGCGCCTTGAACACCTCGTCCATCTCTCCGGTTACCCCCGAACATGCAGCCGGTTGGCTGCATGAAACATATGCAGCCTTCCGGCTGCATGTCAAGCCGGGGAAGGTCCGAACCGAGTCGCGGTGGTCGCTACCGACCGACCCTCACGGCGATCGCGAGAAACCGGTGTACGGCGTCGTCATACCTGGTCAGGTGCCATCCCGCCTGCCCGGCCGAGGTGCGCAGCGGAGTCTGCGACAGTGGCTCGTCGGGGCGGACCGGGCGGCCGTGTCGGGCGGCCAGCGCGGCCCGACCGGAGGGATGGAAGAGGATCAGGAGCCCACCCGGACGGGTGATCCGGGCGAGTTCGCGCAGACCGGCGTCAGGCTCCGGCAGGTGCATGATCAGCCCGGCCGCGAAGACCGCGTCCACCGCCCCGTCCCGGACGGGCAGTTGCCGGGCATCGCCGAGCACCAGGGTGGCGAGCCGTTCCCGGGCGCGGGTCCGCGCGACGGTGAGCATTTCCGGAGTGAGGTCCAGCCCGATCACGTGGCCGTACGGGCCCACGGCCTCCCGCAGCGCCGGAAGCGCGCGACCGGTGCCGCAGCCGACGTCGACCACCGACCCGCCCAGGGGCAGCCCCGCCTCGGCGACCGCGGCGGCGTACGCCGGCAGGTCGTCGCCGAACCTGGTGTCCCAGGTCTCGGCACGGATGGCGAAGAACGCCCGCGACTCGCTGAGATGCCAGAGGTCGCGGGCCACCAGTCGGGCATCGAGGTGACGGATCACCGGCCAGAGCGGGTCGTGCAGATCCACCACGATGTCGCAGCCATCCTCGTGGTCACCCCGGCCAGACCGGCCGCCCGGCGGCCTCCGCAGCCAGATCACCACGTCCCACTTCCCGGTCGGCGGACGCTCGCGCCACCGTGGGCCGTCGGCGAGCGCCACGATCTCCGGGCCCTGTTCGGCCCGCCAGGAGTCCTCCGTCGCCAGTGGCGCGGTGCCGGTCAGTCGGGCACAGGGGCGCCCGGTCCCGTGCAGGGCGGCGGCGAGCCGATCGGCGACCAGTCCGGCGTACGCGTCGAAGCCGTCGACAACGACGGTGACCGCGCCCGACGGGATGGCGCGGGTCAGGTGGTCCAGGACCTCGACCCAGCGACGGGCCTGCTGGTCGGTCATTGCCTCAGGGGCCGCCGACGGCACCGCTTCACCAGCCATGCATTCATCATGCAGATGCGACTGAGTGTTGGCCAGCCCCATGGAGGATGCGAGCCGACAGGTCTCTTCCTCATAGCAGATGCGGCGCATTAAAGTGGCCATGTCCCGCACCGCTACCGAGGGAGGACCAACCCGTGGGAGCACGACGGTTCCGCAGCGCCCTGGCCGCACTCGCCGCGCTGGTGGTGCTGGGTCTGTCCGGCTGTGGAGACAGCGCCGACACCGCCAGCCCCCAGCCGGGCGGCAGCGGCTCAGGGGTCACCGGAACGGTCACCGTCTTCGCCGCGGCGTCGCTGACCGAATCGTTCACCACCATCGGCAAGGACTTCGAGGCGGCCAACCCCGGCGTGAAGGTCACCTTCAGCTTCGGCGGCAGCTCGGCCCTCGCCACCCAGATCAACCAGGGCGCCCCCGCCGACGTCTTCGCCTCCGCCGCGCCGGCGAACATGAAGACCGTCACCGACGCCGGAAACGGCGACGGCAGCCCGAGCACCTTCGTGAAGAACCAGCTCGTCATCGCCGTGCCGAAGGGCAACCCCGACGGCGTCACCGGACTGACCGACCTGACCAGACCCGACGCGAAGGTCGCCCTCTGCGCCGAGCAGGTCCCCTGCGGCGCGGCGGCGAAGAAGGCCCTCACCGCCGCCGGCGTGAAACTCACCCCGGTCACCCTGGAACAGGACGTCAAGGGCGCCCTGTCCAAGGTGAAGCTCGGCGAGGTCGACGCCGCCCTGGTCTACCGGACCGACGCCAGGACATCCACCGCCGACGTGGACGGCATCGAGTTCCCCGAATCGGCCGGTGCGATCAACGACTACCCGATCACCGTGCTGAAGAGCGCCCCGAACAAGGCCGGCGCGGCGGCGTTCGTCGCCTACGTGCTCTCTGACACGGGCAGGTCCGTGCTCACCCGGGCCGGCTTCCAGGCACCCTAGACCCGTGCCCCTCGTAGACGATTCCGACGTGACGGCGCGGCCCGGGCGGGCCACGCCGTCCCGCCCCCGCCGGCGCGGCGGACGGATTCCGGTCGCGCTGCTCGTACCCGCCGCCATCGGTCTGCTCTACCTGGTTCTGCCGCTGGTCGGACTCCTGGTCCGGACACCATGGAGCACCCTGCCGCAGCGACTGGCCGAACCCGGCGTACTCACCGCGCTGCGACTGTCGCTACAGACCGCCACCCTCGCCACGGTGCTCTGCCTCGCGTTCGGCGTACCCCTGGCCTGGCTCCTCGCGCGGATCGAGTTCCCCGGCCGCCGGGTCGTACGCGCCCTCGTCACCGTGCCGCTCGTCCTGCCGCCCGTCGTCGGGGGAGTCGCGCTGCTGCTGGTTTTTGGCCGCCGGGGCCTGCTCGGCGGCTGGCTCGACAGCACCTTCGGCATCACCCTGCCGTTCACCACCACCGGCGTCGTCCTCGCCGAGGCGTTTGTCGCCATGCCGTTCCTGATCATCGCCGTCGAGGGGGCGCTACGCGGCGCGGACACCCGCTACGAGGAAGCCGCCGCCACCCTCGGCGCCGGCCGGTGGACCACGTTCACCCACGTCACGCTCCCACTCGTCGCGCCCGGCATCGCCGCCGGTGCGGTGCTCTGCTGGGCCCGCGCGCTCGGCGAGTTCGGCGCCACCATCACCTTCGCCGGTAACTTCCCCGGCCGGACCCAGACCATGCCGCTCGCCGTCTACCTCGCCCTGGAGACCGACCTGGAATCGGCGATCGTCCTCAGCCTCATCCTGCTCACCGTCTCCGTCGCGATCCTGGCCAGCCTCCGCGACCGATGGATCACCAGCCCATGAGCACTCCCGCCCCGATCACCTCGCCCCGCGCGACCGGTCACCCCGACGCCCCGATGCTCGACGCCCATCTCGTCGTCGACCGGGGCACCTTCCGCCTCGACCTGGAACTGCGGGTCGAGGCCGGCGAGGTCGTCGCCCTGCTCGGCCCGAACGGCGCCGGCAAGACCACCGCCCTGCGTACGCTCGCCGGCCTGGAGCCACTCAGTGACGGGCACATCACGCTCGGCGGCGCCGACCTCGACCGGCCGACCCAGCGGATCTGGCTACCCACCGAGCGCCGCCCGATCGGCGTGGTCTTCCAGGACTACCTGCTCTTCCCGCACCTGAGCGCGGTGGACAACGTCGCGTTCGGACCCCGACGGCACGGCGTCGACCGGCGCACCGCCAGGGAACAGGCGACCAGTTGGCTGCACCGGATGGGACTGGCCGAACATGCCCGGCGCAAGCCCCGGCAACTCTCCGGCGGGCAGGCACAACGGGTGGCGCTCGCCCGCGCGCTCGCGGTCAACCCGGCGCTGCTACTGCTCGACGAACCGCTCGCCGCGCTCGACGCCCGTACCCGGCTGGACACCCGGGCCGAACTGCAACGCCACCTCGGCGAGCACACCGGCGCCACGCTGCTGGTCACCCACGACCCGCTCGACGCCCTGGTCCTCGCCGACCGGCTGATCATCGTCGAGGAGGGCCGGATGGTGCAGGAGGGCGACGCCGCCACCATCACCGCCCGACCCCGTACGGACTACGTTGCCCGCCTCGTCGGACTCAACCTCTACCGGGGTCGTGCCGACGGCCCGACCGTCCGGGTCGGCGACGGCTTCCCACTCACCGTCGCCGACCGACTCGACGGAGACGTCTTTGTCGCCTTCCCGCCCTCGGCCGTCGCGTTGCACCCGAGCCGCCCCGACGGCAGCCCGCGCAACACCTGGCCGGCCACCATCACCGGCATCCAACGCCACGGCGACAACCTGCGGATCCAACTCGACGGGCCGATCGGAGTCGCCGCCGACATCACCCCGCTCGCCGCCGCCCAGCTCCACCTCGTACCCGGTCAACCGGTCTGGGCGGCGGTCAAGGCCACCGAAACCCGCGTCTACCCCGCCAGCCCCGGTTGACCAGCGCACCTGCGGCGAGTCCGATAACTCTGGTGCTCGTTACTCGAACTCGTAGTCGTACCGGGTGCGCCAGCCGCGCGGCAGCAGGTTCCTGGCCCAGGCGAGCGGGTTCATCCCGACCGGCTCGGGACCGAACAGGTTACGGAGCACAAAACGCTCCGCGGCCGGCGACGACTCGGCCTGCGGGTCGTGCTGCTGACCCAGGGCCAGGATGTCGTCGAGGACGGGTGAGTTCACCCGCCCCGCCGAGAGCCAAATCGCGATCTTCGCGTACGCGTTGACCAGTTCGTGCCGACCCACCAGCAGGAGCGCGATCGGTGCGACCAGGCCCAGCAGGTAGAGCCAGGAGAAGCGCCAGCCGAGGACCCCTACCAGCGCACAGGTGGGTACGAAGAGCGAGATGCGGAACTGTGCCTCGGCGATCCAGCGGTCGAACTCGCCGTGCAGTTCCGGTTCGGCGCCGATCAGCCGCTCCACCGTGGGCTCCAGATCCCGCAGCACCCGCGCGACCTTGCGGTCCACGTCGAACATCGACTCCGCGATCGCGTTGTCCAGTGCCGGGTACTCCACGACGAGGTCGGTGATCGTGGTGGTGGCCGGTATCAGCACCACCCGGTCGGGGTGCCGAGCCGGAAGGGTCTGCCGTGCCTTGTCGATCATGCGGTGGCAGTGCTCGCGGTAGTCGACGGCGGTGCGGTAGTGCTCGACCGCGCGTTTGCGGATCATGTCGAAGAGCGGCCGGCTGATCGAACGGGGACCGGGGCAGCGCATGCTCGCGTCGATCCGCCGCAGTCCACCCGCCCGGGCCAGGGTGACGACGTTCCGGTGGCCCCAGCCGCTGGCCAGCAGGCGCGGCTCCAGCAACCTGTTCGTCGTGTTCGAGATGATCCCGATGATGTACGCGCAGACGCTGACCGCGCCGAGCAGGACCGTCTTGCCGAGCCAGTTGCCGAGGTCGATCAAACTCTGGAAAGCCGGCGGGTACGGCTGAAGCGAGAGAAGGTCCTCGCCGATGGCGATCCAGACTGCCAGCACCCACACGTACCCCGCTATCAGCGGCGCACGCACCTCTCGGAATCCGGGCAACAGGTTTGCGAGCAACGTCGGCCTCTTTCCGTCAATTTCGGAGCGGGCGAAGCCTACAACGGACGGACGCGAAAGATGGGGACAGCTGTCCTCTGCCAGTTGATGTGAGGCCCTGCCAGTGTGTCTGAGGCATCTCGCGGTTTCTGCCATCTAAGTTGAGGCACCTGGTTGACGAGGGGTGCTTCGGTGAGGGGCAGATGGCGGTACAGGCTGCGCGGGCGGTGCCCTCGGCGGGTCGGGGCGATGAGTCGAGTGGTCTACATCGGACCGGACGGCGTCTGCCGCCGTGGGTGCTCGGCCATCACGACTCGAATGCGGCGAAGAGGTCCGGGATTAGCGCAGCGTTGGGGTGGCTCAGAGGCACGGTCAGCACTGGCTTCTCGACGCCTGCCTGATGGATCCAAATCATGCCGTTGCGCAGAAAGGCAGGGCTGATCGACGCCCAGGGCAGAGAGAAGCGTGGCTTCGCACACGCGATGCCCTCCCGGCTCACCTTCACGCTACCGCCGACCGTGACGGTCTCACCACGGCGAACCTGGCTGACCAATTCGTTGAGCAACCGGGGCTCCAGGTACTGCCTGGCCAGGTTCACCAGGAACGTCCACTCCTGCGGCTGTTCCGCTCGGCGGCCTCCTTTCGAGAGACTCACGGCGACCTTCGGCCCGCCGTAGTACGGGTAACGCCCCACCTGGAAGTCCCACCTGTTGTCGTAGAAGGTGGGGAACATGAAGCGCTTTTCGGCGACCTGAACCGACGAATAGCTGACCCACTCCACTTGGTCGAGCGCGATCGATTTCCTGCCGTAGGTGATTACCTGTGGGTCGGCGTGAAGACGTGTCCAGCCGATGGTGGTGTCGAGGACCGGAACCCCGCCGGGCCGCAGCGGCCCAGCGGAAGGCATTGGGTCTTGTGGGGGTGTTGATGTGGAGGACGCGTTCCGGGGGCTAGGGGTTACCACGTCGGGTCGCGGAGCCGGCGCCTGTCGCGTCGGTGGTGGCGTGGGCTGGTCCTGCCGGACGTCGGACCCTCGCGTCGTCGCGCCAGTGGCTCGCGGTGCCGTACGGGGTGCAGGGCCGACCCCGGCGGCACTGGCCGCATGTTCGGAGAGCCATGTCGGCGTGTGGGCGCGTGGATAGGCGGCCAGGTCCTCCCGGTAGTGCTCGGGGGCCAGCAGATGGTCGTCCGGGAAGGGCCGATCGCCGTAGTCGTAGTCCGTGGTCATCTGGGCACCTGTTCCAGCGCTGTCGCTGACGGTGAGCAGCAGGCGCCACCACGGCCCGGCCGGCATCCGCGCGGCGAGATGCCGCTGCCGGCGGACCAGCACGGCTATCTGTTCGGGTACCCGAGCCTCGGTGCTCCGATTATCGGACCAAAACCGCAGCTGGGCGACCTCGCCGGACACCGTGAAGGAGAAGACCGCCGCGAAGCGATCCCACCCCGGCGGACCGAGCAGGGCCAACTGCTGTGCGATCGGGCCGAGCAGCGCCGACGCCCTGGCCGCGATCACCTCGGTAGAGGTGTCGATGGTGAACGAGGCGATGCCTGCGGAGCCTTCCGACGCGGAGTCAAGCCGCATGACCTCGTCCCTGAGGTCGGCCATGAACCCTTCCCCGGCCAGCCGGCGGCGAACGTACGCCTCCTCGGCGGTGAACATCTCCTCCGCCAGCTGCGGAGGGGCCGAGCTCGATATCTCCTTCACCCGACCCGCGTCGCTCACCAGAAAAACCGACCTGCCTACCGGTATGTCCAGAAAGGCCATCGGATCGCTTTCGTCGACGTCCACCGGCGCGTACACGCTCCAGCCCGCTTCGAAGCGATCCGCCACAAGCCCCTGCGTGGGGTAGTCCAGGCGGCGTGCCCGGATCCGCTCCACGACAAGCGAGACGGCCCGTGCTGCGGCCATCCGCTCGCTTTCCAGCGTCGAGGCCTGGTCGAGAGGGTGGTCGGCCCGGCCGCCGGTGCCGGCCGACGATGGGTCGCGGTAATGGTGTACGAGGTCGAACCAGAGGCGCACCTCCTCGGCGGTCTCGACGTCGACACCGGCCGCGATCACCGACCAGGAGCCGACGGCGTCCCGCCCGTAGAGGGTGATGTGGTCGTGGTCATCGCAGACCGACACATAGTTTGTCCGACAGCTGTCGCCGAACTCGGCGACTTCGCCGAGGGTGGGTGCTGGGGAGGCGACACGTTCGCCGAGCCGTTCGCCACCGGCGTCGGTGGCAGCCATCATGTAGCGGGTCATCGATCCTGCTCCTGTCGCGACCGCGGGCGGGGAAGCGGGGACACCTGCCGCACCAGTATCTGACGATATCGGCTTGCCGGTGGGAGTGCCCCAGCACCAGTGCAGACCTTGCCACAGTGACGAGTTGGCTGAAATGGGCGAGGCGACGGGGACGGCACCTGGAAGTGAACGAACCCACCTCACGAGGGGTGTTGGTAAGAACCAGGGCAGTGCGCCACGAGAACAAGCCGGTCACCCTACGATGTCCGTCGATCGCACGACGGTGCCGCCCCTGTTACGCGGTCCACCCCTGGTCGGGGTTGCGCCGCGGCCGGCGCCCACCGGCGAGGTCGGGCAGGACAAAGGAGTAGTGGCCGCGGACGTTGAGGTGCGCGTGCTGGTAGACCGGCAGGCGGGCCGCGTCGACCTCGCGCACCGGGTAGCCCTGCTCGCGCAGGGTGGCCACCGCATGATCCAGCTAAGTGGTGTTCCACAAGGTCACGCAGTTCAGGGGACGAGCCCGAGCGCGCCGAGCTGGTCCTCCATACCGTCGTGGTACGCCCGGTACCCGACGCCGCGACTTGCCTTAACAAAACTGGCAGAGAACGTCACCGAACTCTGCCAGTTATCTTGAGGCACCGCAGCTCAGGAGCACCATCATGACTCAACTTCGTTGGCAGCGACAGCAGCTGGCGGAAAGCAGGAGCAGACATACAGGCCTGCCGGGCCGCAGGGGCGGCCCGGCAGGTGTCGCGAAGTCGGTTCAGATCATCCAGCGGTTGCGCTGGACGAGGGAGAGGCGGGCCCAGATCCGTCCGAGGCCCCAGGTGTGACCGGCGTACGCGGCGGCGAGCACGACCAGGACGACGGCGTAGACGAGGTGGTAGTCGGTGATCGGGTTTGTCGACCCCGAGGGCTCGCCGCTCGCGGTGAACCGGGCGAGGGGGAACTCGGCGAACCACATCATGGCCATGACGAGCGCACCGGCGCCGGCCGCGACGCGCAGGCCGATGCCGAGGACGAGGGCGATGCCGACGGCGGCCATGCCGGCCATGAAGAGGGTGTCGGCCCACCAGGTCCCGGCGATCGTGTGGGCGAGCGACTGCATCGGTCCGACCCCGACGTGGGACAGGAAACCCTTGGTCGGCGAGCCGCCGTTGATCCAGGCCCGCTCGGCGGGGGTGGAGTAGGCCAGCCCGAAGGTCTTGTCCAGGAACGCCCACAGGAAGACGGAACCGGTCGTGATCCGCAGGACGGCCAGGGCACGGGCGGCGGTGGTGGTGAGCATGTGGCCGGGGGAGGCGGCGTGTTCGAGTGCGTGCGCCGGAATGTTGGTCGTGTGGGTGGTCATCACTGCCTCCGGGATCGGGGTCTTCTCTGTTGGCCCCCTCACCCTCGCTCACCCGGCCGCTTCGGCACCCGGGCCGGAACGCCCCACTGGGTCGGGACCAAAGTCCCGACCTGGTCAGCGGTCCGTCCAGTGCCCGGCGTTCGTCGCCCGTGTCCTGGCTTGCCGGGCCTGCCAGTCACGCAGCGCCCCCTTCAAACGCGTGTTCTCCTCGCGCAGACCCGCTCCGGCGGCGTCCCGCGCGATCAACTCGTCGACCACCTGCCGGACGAAGGCGTAGACCTGCTCCTCCGCGAGACCGCGCCGACCGAGCCGGGTGCGACCGAAGCGCACCGCCCGTACCTGTTCGGGACGCATCCGGGACAACCGTCGTACGGCGCGCGTGACGCCCACCGCTGTCACCGGTACCCACGGCTCTGACATCCTCCTGGCCCCTTTCGCATACATCGAACTGGCGTGTCACACGCGGCGCCTTTTCGACGCCCGAACGGTCGGCGGGATGCGGATCAACTGAAGCCCGGCGGTCTGGACGAACAGCTCGCGGCGTTCCACCGCCTCGCCCTTGGCGTTCAGCACGTATCCGGTCACCCATGCCCAGCCGTCATAGGTCGGCTTCTCGCTCACCGAGATCACCCGGAACACCAGTGGCGGAGCACCGGCGAACTGCACCGACGCCCGCCGATCGACGCGCAGTACGTCACCCGGCTCCGGAACCCACACCTGACCCTCCAGAATCTGCGTGTTCGTTCCTGGAAGGGCGGGCCCATCGCCCCCTTGTGGCTGCCGATGAGCCCGCCCGGCGCTCACCGCCGCAGCCTGACGGCGGGTACGGCGACGAGGTCATGGAGACCATTCACGCCGCAACGCCTGGTGGACCGCTAGACGATGGATGGGGACGACGACGGCGTCCGCATCCGTGACGACGTCTGTCGCCGGTCGCGTCCGGTCGTCGACCTGTGTTGTGATCAGGTACGCGGGCAGCGGAGGGGCGACGAACATGATCGGGGCGAGCACATGAGGCCAGCGCCTACGGCTGGTGACGTGGCCATGGCCCGCACGTCCTACGACTGGCTCGCGAGCCACGGCGGCCTCCTCCACTGGGTGGAGGCAATGCCGGAAACCGGCAAGGCGGTCGTGGCGAGCTGGCACCCGTCGTGGGGCTCCGACACGCGCGTTCACGAACTTGCGCGGGACAGCGTCGGGAGCGGTCTGCACGGGTACGGCGGAATGCCCTATGCCTGGTTGCCATCGCTGGGCACGGTGCTGGTGAACGGTGTGACCGGGCAGATCGAACACGCCAAAGCGCTGCCGCCGACCCGACACTCTTACGGCGATCTCGCGCAGTCCGGGGATGAACTGCTCTGCGTCAGAGAGGACGACCAGGGTGACCAACTGGTCGCTGTCGACGTCGTGTCGGCGAACCGACGAGTGCTACGAGAGACGGACGGCTTCCTCGCCTCGCCGAGATCCCAGGGGAGACGGCTGGCCTGGACGCAGTGGAGCAAGGACGTGATGCCCTGGGACTCCTGCGAGGTCTGGGTCGCCAATCGTGTGGTGGGCGGGCCAATCTCCGAACCCGTACGTGTTGCCGGGGGGCCGAACGAGTCGGCGATTCAGCCCCAGTGGGGCGAGGACGGCTCGTTGTACTTCATGTCCGACCGCACTGGTTGGTGGAACCTCTACCGGTGGCGCTCGGGCCTGGTGGACGCAGTCGCTCCGATCGACGCCGATTGCGCCACAGCACCTTGGGAGTCCACCTACGCCGACTACGTTCTGCTTCCCGGCAGCCGGATCGGCATGATTGTTCAACACGGTCCGCGCCATCACCTGGTGGTTGTGCAGCCAGACGGCGGGGTCGCGCCGGTCAGCTTGCCGTACACGTCGGTCAAGCCATACCTCGCCGCGCTCGACAGCCGGATCGCGCTGATCGGATCAGCGCCGGACCATGCCCAGGAGATCGCGTTGGTGGACACCAACGGCTCGGAAGGGGTCGAGGTGGTGCGCGCGGGGACCGTGCTGGCAACGGCGCTCTCTGTGCCCGAGGAGATACAGGTCGAATCCTCCCGGGCCGAGGTAACCGTGCTTTTCTATCCGGCCGTAGGTCAAGATGCCCCGGCCCCGCTGATCGTCAGACCACACCCCGGCCCGACTCACCAGAGCAAGCTTCGACTTGACTGGGAGGTGCAGTTCTTCACGAGTCGCGGCTTCGCCGTCGCTGACGTCGACTATCGAGGAAGTACCGGCTACGGCCGGACGTTCCGAAAGGCTTTGGACGGCAACTGGGGCCGCTTCGACGTGGAGGATTGCCGGAACGCGGCGCTGCACCTGATCGCCGTCGGTCGCGCGGCGGCTGGGGAGGTCTTCATCTCCGGGGCCAGCGCGGGTGGTTACACCGCCCTACGGGCGGTGAGTGAGGACGGACCTTTCGCCCTGGCTGTCGCGCGGTCGGCAATCGTCGACCCGCAACGTTGGACGGTCACCGCACCACGATTCCAGCGACCGCACGCGACGATCCTCTCCCACGAGGACGCCAAGGTGGTGCCTGCCCGTGTCCAACGGCCAGTGCTTCTCATTCATGGAGCTCGGGACACGGTCGCGCCGATCAACGACGTCACCGAACTGGCGACCGCGCTGCGCACCCGGAAGATGCTGGTCCGGATGCTGAGTTTCGACGGAGTCGGACACTACTTCTCGGACCCGGCGGCCTTGTCCGCCGCACTTGACGCGGAACTCGACGCGTACCGAGCGGTACTCAGGGGGACCGGGCTGCCTGCCGCAGAGTGACGACAGCGGGGAGCCGCGAGTGGACGTACTCGTGCAGGTGACGGACCATTGGCAGGTCCGCGTACGGCTGCAACTCTGCCAGCATGAGCGCGATGCGATGGGCACTGCGGAAGGACGCGACCTGCGCCGCATGGTCGACGGCCCGATAACCGACCTCGCAGGCGTGCTCGACCGCCCGGGAGCGGGCCAGGGACGCGGCGTGTAGTGCCGTATCGAGTGCCAGGCGGCGCACGCGGCGCGGATCCATTAGCTCGATCGCCCGGGCGCCCTCGCGCTGCGCAAGCTTATGGAGACCGAGGTCGAAGAGGCAGTGCGCCTTTTCGTCGGCAAGATCTGCTTCTCCGAAGTAGGAAATCCACGAAGGTTCGTCGGCGAAATCGCGGCGCGACAGGTCGGCCTCTACCTGAAGAAGTGCGGCCGCACAGGCCGCTTTGTCGCCGCGTCGGGCGTGCGCTCGGGCGAGAACCGCGCGGAAGGCTGCTCGTACGGCGTAACTGCTTTGCTGGTCGGTGCCGTGTAGCGCGGCTGTTGCCAGGCGGGCAGCCTGGTCGGCGTCGCCGCGGTGCAGGGCGAGGTGGGCGAGACTTACCGCGATCAGATAGCCGCCGTACAGGCGGTCACCACCCTCGGTGACGATCTCCAAGGCGCGGAGGTAGTGGCTCTGGGCGACTCCGTCGGCGCCGAGATCGACGGCTTCGTAGCCGGCGAGTTCGAGGAACCCAATCGCGGTGCGCGGTGAGTGACTGATCAGAGCATCGAGGTCGTGACCGAGCCAGGCGACGACCTCCGGATAGGCGTCGCCGGCCCCGTGGACCTGGCCCACCCGCCGAAGCTGCTGGAGGCGCTCGCGGGCGGGGGAGTCGAACTCGGTGTTCCAGTCTGGCTGCCTGGTGTCCCTGGGCGGCGCCAGGAGCCAGTCGAGCACGGGTCGGTCGGTTGCCCCCGGGTGGAAGACGAATGCCCTGGTCTGACCGGCCGGGTCGCGTGCCTGACGAAGGAGTCGCTCACGTTCCAGCAGCGGCCACATCCACCGCAGCCTTCCTGCTGCGCCAAGCACCTCATCACAGTGCTTGACGAGTGCCTCCGACGGATTTCGTTCAGCCGCCTCGACTTTTCTTATCAGATCCTTGTGGGCAAACAACAATCCGCCGAGGTCGGCCTGGGACATCCTCAACTGCTCGCGCAGCCGTCGAACCTCAGCGCCGAAGAAGTGCAGGGCTGACCTCGTCGGTTGGAGTTGTTTGGGAACCTGACCCATCACCACCGCCGTCTCGGACACGCGCCATCAAACAAATGCTCATTGTCCATGCAACGTGATTGACCGGCAACGGTGACGTGGTCGTGTGCGGACAATCGTCAGGTCCGCATCCTATCTCGTCATGAGATGGTCGATCGGAACCTCTACGCCCAGGAGGGGGCGGGCAGGCGGTGGTCTCGCCTTTCTGTCAACGCGCGCAGGGTGGCCCTGCGGCGCGCTCGATACCAGTAGGTTGGTCCCGGTAAGGGTTTGAGTCGCGCGGGTACGGTCGGATTGCCACGGCGACTGTCGCCATGATCGAGCAGGTCTGGCAGACCACGGCCCCCTACCCGAGGCAGGAGGACAGGTGACCGGTCGACGCGACTACTACCACGACTCTGCCGCTCCCAAGGCCAACAGCCTCGTCCCCGGCGGCTCCGCCCTTGTCGCCGACCAGCATGGCCGAGTGCTCATGCAACGGCGTACGGACTCTGGCAACTGGTCCCTGCCCGGCGGCACGATGGAAATCGGCGAGACCCTCCAGCAATGCGTCATCCGTGAGGTCAAGGAGGAGACCGGGCTCGACATCGAGATCACCGGCCTACTTGGCGTCTACACCGACCCGGCCCACGTCATCGCCTACACCGATGGCGAGATCCGCCAGGAGTTCAATCTCACCTACCTCGGTAAGCGCATCGGCGGCACCATCACCGTCAGCGACGAATCCACCGAAGTTCGTTATGTCGATCCCGTTGAGTTCGACCGCATTCCCATCCACGACACCGTCAGACTCCGTCTGAATCACCACGCTCAGCGGCGCGAAGCCCCCTACCTCGGATAGCGCGGATAGGCGCGTGGGCACGGCAGCCACGGATGGGTCCGTGCCCGAGTGAAAGCCCGGTCTAGGCGTCGTGGCCGCGTAGGCGGGTGGCGGTGACGGCGGCCAGCTCCCGCAGCGGCTCGGCCGCCTCGGGACGGACGGCCAGGGCGTCCGCCAGCCGTGCCCGCCACCGGCCGGCCTCGACCGCCTCGGCGTTCGCGACCGTCGGCCACTGGAGCCGGGCGCGGGTGTCGGTGAGCTCCCGCCGGTGCTCCGGGCCGAGGATCGAGGCGAGCCGCTCACCGACCCAACCGAAGAGCTCGTCGGTTTCGGTCGCCGCCACGAAGACCCGCGCGGTGTCCCATGCCACCCGGGGGTGGTGAATGACCTGTGGCATCGCGGTCCTCCTCAGCGCACGACGGTACTGCGACCATCGTCTATCCGTACGTCGACCGTTGACAAGGTGGCTGAACAGACGAGATTCCGCCTGTCACCCGGTGGCGGCCAGCATGCGTTTGTCGGCGGTGCTCGGGCCGTACGACTCGATCACGACGGGGGCGTCGAGCAGCGCGCCGATCGCGGACGCCCGGTGCGCGGGCCGGTCGAGCCGCGCCGGCCGGGCACGGCCGAGCAGGGCGGTCAACCGTTCCTGGTACGCGAGGTCGCCGCGCTCGCCCGGCACCAGCCGCCCCAGGGACGATCCGTCGACCACGTACTCGGAACAGATGGCCAGCTCCGGCACCCGTTCCGGGGCGTCCAGGTGGGTGACCGCGAGCGCGTCGACACCGCCGGCGACCTCGACCGCGTACCGGTGGGCCACCGCGTCGAAGTGACCGACCCGGAACGGACCCTGCCACCGTCCGGTGCCGTTGTGCCGGTCGGGCAGGGCCCGGGTCA
The DNA here is from genome assembly GCF_003633685.1 of Micromonospora pisi. NCBI lineage: Bacteria > Bacillati > Actinomycetota > Actinomycetes > Micromonosporales > Micromonosporaceae > Micromonospora > Micromonospora pisi. The sequence goes on from NZ_RBKT01000001.1 coordinate 7,778,621, forward strand.
GCCCCACGTCCTCGGTGACCAGCGGTCCGGCGCCGTGCCGGGTGGTGTACGTCCGCACCACCCCCAGTCGCTGCGCCTCGTGACCCGCCTCGGTCAGCAGTGTCTCCGCGTTCGCGAACGTCGTGGTCGACCAGGTGGTGTACGGGTGCCACCCGAACCACTCGTCCAACAGCACTCCCTGCGCCCCCTCGAAGACACACCGTCCCGCGTTCAGCAGATCACGCCGCGCCGCCCTTCCGTCCACGACGGACACGATCGCGCCGAACGTCCGGAACACCGACACCACGTCGTCCAGCGGTGGCCCACCCAGCTCACCCAGCTCGTCGCTGAGCCGGTCGCGTACGGCCGCCAGGCGGCGTCGCAGTCGGGGCGGGTCGAGGGTGTCACCGGCCCGAGGGGCGTCGCCGTGACGCAGCGCGTACGCCATGGTCTCGCCGACCCCCATGCCGCAGGAGCCGTGCCGGCTCGCCCCCCGACCCAGCTCGCGCAACCGGTTCGCGGCGATGTGCCACGGGGTGCTGAGCAGCGCCTCGGCGTCGACGGTGAGCAGCCCGAACGGGTCGGGTACGCCGATCGCGTTGAGCTGCTCGGCCTCTGCCGCCAGGGCCAGCGGGTCGACCACCACGAACCGGGAGAGGTGGGTGGGCACCCCGTGCAGGGTGCCCGACCCGAACTGGGCGAAGGTGTGGTGACGCCCGTCCGGCGTCACCACGTTGTGCGCCGCCTGGGCGCCCCCGTTGAACCGGATCACCGCGCCGACCGGTCCGTCGGCGCAGAGCAGGTCGACCACCGTGCCTTTGCCGGCGTCGCCGTAGCCGAGGTCGACGACCACGGTGTGTCGGCCGGGGCCGGTCACAACCGCACCAGCCCGTCTTCCGGGCCGTCGGTCTCCAGACCGTCCGGCAGGCTGGTCCGGACCACGCCACCACGGGACGAGGAGCCGATGGTCGCCAACGCCTTGCCGACCGCGCCGGTCGCGGTCGACCCGATGTCGTCCAGGTCGTTCAGCCCTTCGGCCAGGTCGATGGCCTGCTCGCCGAGGCCGACGGTGAGCGCGATCGTCTCGCAGACCGCGTCCAGGTCGTCCAGTTCGATGACGTGCTGGCCGAGCAGTCGACGCCAGTAGCCGAGGATCTCCGGGTCGCCGGCGTAGCTGGCCCCGCTGGGCAGGATGTAGTAGACCTCGAAGCGTTGGCGCAGCTCCGCCACGATCGCCGCGACCGAGATCGGCTCGGCCAGTTCGTCGCCGATCCACCGGTGCACCTCGGCCGGCTTCACCTGCGGGTACGGCAGCTCGTCCCCGATCAGGAACAGGTAGCCACGACGACCCCGACGTTGCACGCTGTCCAGGCTGGTGTGCCGGGCCATGAAGTACATCGCCAGTTCGTAGGACTCGGTCCGCTGCCCGCCGCCGCCGCCCTCCAGCACGATGCTGCCGAGGTCGTCGTCCATCCGGTTGTCCGACTCGAACTGCCCGATCTGCAACGGCACCCGGTCGCAGGTGGCGTCGCCGATCGCGCCGAACATGATCTGCGGGTCGGCCGCGTACCCCTTGCGCATCAGCAGACCGAAGAGTTCCGGCAACTTGCCCTGAAGGGTCCGGGGTACGTTACCCATCGAGCCGGTGACGTCGAAGAGCACCGCGATCGGGGTCGACCGGGGGTGTTCGTCGCTGTCGCAGCTCTCCCGTACGCCGACCCCGCGCGGGTCGAGCCGTTCGTGCACCCTGCGGGCCCCACTGTCGCTGTACGCGAACGCGCTGCGTCCGGTGGCCGCCCGGTAGCTGGCGGCGGCGCCGTACACGTCGGTCGACCAGTGTCCACTGCCCATGATCAGTCTCCTTTTCCTCGTGCCCGTTCAGGTGTTCGCGGTCGGTAGGACCAGGCGGCGGAAGCGGCGCGGGCCGTAGAGCCGCTCCAGCAGTTCGTCGAGTTCGCCGAGGAGCCGCCAGGCGTCGGACGGCCGTCGGCGCGGATCGCGCAGGGTGCAGCCCCGGACGAACCGGAGCAGGGCGATGTCGGCCCGGGCCCCCATCAGCCACTCCATGCAACGGCTGGCCAGGTGGATGTCGGTGGCCGGCACGGCGGGCCCGCGGCGGGCCACCTCCGGCGGGTACCAGTCGCGGTAGCGGGCGACCAGCGCGGGCACCGAACCACCATCGGCGCCGACGGAGTAGCACCAGTCGACCAGGACCACCCCGTGCCGCTCGGGCTCGATGAGCACGTGGTCGGGGAGGACGGCGCCGTGCAGCACGCCGGCACGGTGTGCCCAGCCGAGTGCGACCAGGAGGCGCCGCCAGATCCAGGCGACGTCGCGCGGGTCGAGGCCGTCCGGGTAGGCCCGGTTGACCTCGGTGAGCGGGACCAGACCGGGGGAGTGGGCGAGGACGTTGGCGGTGCGGCGTACGCCGGTGACGGGGTCCTCGTGCCGGAAGCTCTCCACCAGTCGCGGCGCGTAGGCGCGGTGCCGGGCTTCGCCGCGTTTACGCAGCGTGTCGAGGGCGCTCGCCTCCCGGTCGAGCAGGTCGTTGCTGGCCGGCTGGCGGGGGAGCTTGAGCAGGGCGTGTTCGCCGTCGTACCGGACCCGGTAGAGGTTGGCCAGGTCACCGGTGGCGAACCGTTCGCCGATCGTGTAGCGGTGCCGCCGGGTCTGGAGTCCGGGTCCACCACGGCCCTGGTGCCCCGCCCAGAGGTCGGCGAGTCGGGCGAAGACGGCCGTCGCGGTCGAGGTTTCGCCGGCCGGTGCGGCGTCCGGGTGCAGCAGTCGGGCCATCTTCCGGTACGTCGCCGCCGGCTGCTCGTTACCGAACAGGTCGCTGGGCGTACGGGCGGCGCGGACCAGCGCCACGGCCTCGGTGAAGTTCACGGCCGCACCTCCTGGTCGGTCAGCGGGAGGAGGAGGGTCACCGCACGCCCTCCTCTCGGGAGGGCCGGAGCAGCGCCGGGTGGAGCAGTTTGGCGTCGCCGGCCCGGTAGAGGCGGGCCCGGGGTCCGCCGCGTTCGCCGCCCCGGGCGGTGGTCTCGCCGGTGCTCTCGACGAAGCCGGGCACCGAGAGCACCTTGCGGTGGAAGTTGCCCGCGTGCAGTTCCTCGCCCCAGACGGCGGTGTAGACCGCGCGCAGCTCGCCGATGGTGAAGCGGTCGCCGAGGAAGGCGGTGGCCAGTGGGGTGTATTCGAGCTTGGCGCGGGCCCGTTCGAGGCCGGCGGCGAGGATCGCGGCGTGGTCGAAGGCGAGTGCGCCGGCCGAGTCGACCGGCACCCAGGCCGCGGCGGCCGCGTCCGAGCCGGCCCGGGGGTCGGGCAGGCTCGGCGCGAACGCCAGGTAGGCGACGGAGACGACGCGCATCCGTGGGTCCCGCTCGGGGTCGCCGTAGCTGGCCAGTTGTTCCAGGTGCAGCCGGGCCAGCTCGCCTTCGCCGGGGTGCAGGCCGGTCTCCTCGGCGAGTTCGCGGACCGCGGCGGCGGCCAGCGGTTCGTCTCGGACGAAGCCGCCGGGCAGGGCCCGGTGTCCGGCGAACGGTGGCGCACCCCGGGTCACCAGCAGCACGTGCAGGTCACCGTCGCGGATGGTCAGGGCGACCACGTCGACCGTCACGGCGAGCGCCGGGTAGGCGCTCGGGTCGTAGCTGTCGAGGAATTCCTGCTCGGTGGTCATGCCCGGCCTCCGGTCGATCATTCTCAAACTGAGTGTTTCTCAGAACGAGAGTAACTTAGCGCGTCGACCGGGCCGGGTCAACGAGATGAGATGCCGGGTTTGGGGCGCACCAACACCGCAGGGGGATTTGTGGAGGGCTTTTCCGCCGTGATCGGTCCGGATTTCCGGATGTTCCAGCCTTCGAGGTGAATCCACCGATAGCGGGGGGACCGCGAGTCTTCCTCAGTTACCTTCAACCGGAAGATTCGCCCAAGTCGGACATTGACCTTGGACGGGCTGTTGCCAACCAAACGTGTCGAAGAAGTGGCGGAAGGTGGAAAGGTAAATGGTTGCACGAAGGCAACTTCTCGCGGCCGGTGCCGCAGGCGGTGCCGCACTCATTGTCCCGGCGGCGAGCCGCTCGGCAAGCGCGAACGGCCGTTCGGCGTTCGCGATGAACCCCGCGACCATCCCGAAGTACGTCACCGACCTGGTGATCCCACCGGTAATGCCACCACTGCCCTCGGACGGCAAGCAGGCCCTCGACGAGTACCTCATCGCCGTACGGCAGTTCCAGCAGCAGGTCCTGCCGCCCGGCTACCCGAAGACGACGATCTGGAGCTACGGCTCACCCACCCACGGCAACACCTTCACGTACCCGGCGTACACCCTCGAGGCGAAGGTCAACCGTCCGGTGCGGGTCACCTGGAGCAACGAGCTGGTCGACGACAACGGCAACTTCCTGCCGCACCTGCTGACCGTCGACCCCACCCTGCACTGGGCGAACCCGGCCGGCGGCATCGAACAGCGCGACCACCGCCCGACCTTCACCAGCACCCCCGAGGCGTACACCGGGCCGGTCCCGCTGATCACCCACCTGCACGGAGCGCACTCCACCCCGGAAAACGACGGTTACCCCGAGGCGTGGTACCTGCCCGACGCGAAGAACATCCCGCCCGGTTACGCCCCGGTCGGTAGGTACTACGACGAGTTCCGCGAGACCTTCGGCCGCCAGCACAAGGTGGCGTGGAAGGCCGGCTCGGCGACCTTCCAGTACCCGAACGACCAGCGCGCCACCACGCTCTGGTACCACGACCACACCATCGGCATGACCCGGCTGAACGTCTACGCCGGACCGGTCGGGTTCTACCTGCTGCGCGGCGGCCCGTCCGACCTGCCTCCCGGCGTGCTCCCCGGGCCGGCGCCGGCGCGCAACGATCCACCGGGCTCCCGCTACTACGAGCTGCCGCTGATCATCCAGGACCGCTCGTTCCACGAGGACGGCTCCCTCTCCTACCCGAGTGCGACGCAGATCGACGGCTTCGACGGCCCGTACATCCCGGAGAGCGACGTCTCGCCGATGTTCAACCAGACCTTCTTCGCCGACACCATCGTGGTCAACGGCGGCACCTGGCCGCTGCTCAAGGTGGAGCCGCGTCGCTACCGGTTCCGGCTGCTCAACGCGTGCAACTCGCGCTTCCTGGTCCTCCGGGTCGCAGGCGACGGCACGGCCCGGCCAGCCACCACCGCGCTACCGATCTGGCAGATCGGCAGCGACGGCGGCTTCCTGCCCAAGCCCGTACGGCACGAGCAGCTGGTGATCGGCAACGCCGAACGGATCGACGTCGTGATCGACTTCACCGGCATCGCCGAGGGAACCGCGCTCTACCTGATCAACGAGGGGCCGGATCACGAGTTCAGCGGCGGTACGCCCGGCACGGACTATGCGGTCGCCAACCCGTCCACCACCGGACAGGTGATGAAGTTCCTGGTCGGACCGCTCATCGGACCGGACGAGAGCCTCCCCCCGGAGCAGCTGGAACTGCCCGCGTTCACGCCGCTGGGCAAGGAGACGGGCACCCGTCGGTTCTCGCTCAACGTGCAGCGCTCCGCGTTGGCGCCGGCCGCCGGTCCCATCGCCCACCTTGCCGGCGGCGTCGACGCGAACGGCGCCCGGACGCCACTGCACTGGCAGGACCCGGTCCGGGACAACCCGACCCTGGGGGCCACCGAGATCTGGGAGTTCCGGAATTTCACCCCGCACGCCCACCCGGTGCACATCCACCAGGTCCAGTTCCAGGTGATCGGCAGGGGAGCGGACGGCCGGACACCACCGGATCCCTCGGAGACCGGCTTCAAGGACACCGTGATCATGCTTCCCGGCCACGTCACCCGGGTCAAGGTGAAGTTCGACCTACCCGGACGGTACGCCTGGCACTGCCACATCCTCGAGCACGAGGACAACGAGATGATGCTGCCGTTCTTCGTCGGTCAGCCGCCCAAGGGTGGCGCGCACACCGGCGATGGCGGCGCGCGCGGCGTCGACCCGGTGCTAGCCACAGCCGGGACGACCATGGTGGCGGCGGCCGCCACCACCGGCATCGTCATCACCCGCCACCCCCCAGCCTGAGAAGGAAGGGCCCCTTGTTATCGCTTTCGGTATAGGAAGGGCCCCCTGTTAACCGTCCGGGCGGCACGCGGTCAGGACCGTGGACTGCGTGGCGTCGGGTGGCGTGGGGAGTGCGGGTCGCGGCCCGGCGTCGGTCTGGGCGCCGGGCCGCCGATCGGGGCGAGGATGTCGTTGAGCAGCGCGCGCATCGCGTTCGACGGCTCCAGTTGCAACTCGCTGAGGATCAACTGGCGGTACGCGTAGAAGGCGTGCAGCGCCTCGTACGCGTTCCCCTCGTCGAGGTGAACCTGGACGATCAGCCGGTGCGGCGTCTCCCGCAGTGGTTCGGCACGCATCGCCTCCAGAGCCGCCTGCAACGCCTCGCCGTGCTGGCCGGCGCGCAGGTACGCGCGAGCGACCTGCTCCAGGGTGTGCAGGCGGAGCTGACGCAGGCGCTCCCGTTCCACCAGCACCCAGTCGTCGTACCAGCCGGGCAGCAGGTCGTGGCGGCCGGCGGCGAGCACTCCTTCGGCCCAGCGCGGGTCACCACCCTCGCGTACCCGGGCGGCGGCCCGGACCAGGTCGTCCACGTCCACCTCGACCTGGGCGTCGAGGCGTACCGCGCCACCGGTGGTGACCACCGGGCAGGCGCCGTTGCGGCGCAGCCGCCACAGTGCCGTACGCAGTCGGGAGAGGGCGCGCTCCTCGGGGGTGTCCGGCCAGAGCAGCCCGGCCAGATGGGTACGGGTGGCGCCCGGCCGCAGGCCGATGAGCGCGATGACCCGTTGCAGTCCACGTGGGACGACCGTCGGTGTCCCCGCGCGCAGCAGTCGGAACCCGTCGAGCAGGAAGAGCTGGACCGTCCCCGGAGGGTACCTCTCGCCGGGGACCGGTTGGCGGAGCACGGTGGGCGCCATGCTGCTGTCAGAGGTCATGGTCGAACCCCCTGCACCGGAACCCGTGTCCCGAACCGCGCTGGCCCGGGGCGGTGCCCCTGGCCTGGCTGGGCATGACCATGTGCCAACGGCTCTGTCGTTGAACGGTCCCTTGCCCCCGAAATTGTGACGAAGAGTAGCAATTGCCCATATGCTCGGTCAATCGTCGCGACGCTCTTCCGACTCCCGCGCGCCGCCGCCCAGGCCGGCTCGTTGGGCTCAGCCCGAGTCGTTCTCCCAGGTCAGACGGGGTGTCGATCCGATTGATGATCCACCGACAACGTCACCGGAACGTCACCGGACAGGTGCATCGCCCAGCTCACCGTCGTGACATCACGTTGACGGTCCTGAGCGCATCGTGACCAGCGTTTCTGTGGACGCCTCGCCGCCTCCGCAGCGGCTGCGACCGGAACGTCCGCTGGTCCGATCGCACTACGCGCCACATCACGTCCCCACTCCGAACCGATCCGGCACGGGGCACTGACCGCTGGGAGGTCGCTGATGCATCGATCGCTGATCGTCGCCAAAATCATGCCCGGAGCCGAGTCGGAGGTGGCACGGATCTTCGCCGAGTCAGACCAGACGGAGCTACCGGGGATCGTCGGCGTACGACACCGGTCCCTGTACCGCCTCGACGACCTCTACGTACACCTGCTGGAGACCGAGGAGCCGGTCGCCGCCGGGCTCATGACGGCCAGCCAGCACCCCGAGTTCGTCCGGGTCAGCGAGCGGCTGCGGCCACACATCTCGCCGTACCTGTCGACCTGGCGCTCCCCGCGCGACGCGGTTGCCGGCTGCTTCTACCGGTGGGACGCGGCGGTCCAGGCGAGTGGGAGCGGACGATGACCGCGACCACCACCACCGACGCTGTCACCGACCATTTCTGGACTCGCTGCCGGTCCTGTTCGTCGCTGCTCTACCTCAAGCGGCTGCGCCGCAACCTCGACGTCTGTCCGGAGTGCGGGGACCACCAGCGTCTGGCCGCTCCGGATCGGATCCGGCAGCTGGTCGATCCGGGAACCTTCGCCGCCCTGCCCGGCGAGGTCGCTTCCGTGGACCCGGTCGAATTCGTCGACTCGGTGTCGTACCCGCAGCGGCTGGCCGCCGCCCGGTCCGACACGGGTCTGGCCGAGGCGGTCCTCTGCGGCGAGGCCCGCATCGACGGCTATCCGCTGGTCCTCGCGGTGATGGATTTCCGGTTCCTCGGCGGCAGCCTCGGGGCCGTCGTCGGTGAGCTGATCACCCGGGCCGCCGAGCGGGCACTCGACCGGCGCCTCCCGCTGCTCCTGGTCACCGCCTCCGGCGGAGCCCGGATGCAGGAGGGCGTGCTGTCGCTGATGCAGATGGCCACGGTGAGCCAGTCGATCGCCGCGCTGCGCGAGGCGGGCCTGCTCACCATCAGCCTGATCACCGACCCGACCTACGGCGGGGTCGCCGCCTCCTTCGCCACCAACACCGACGTGGTGGTGGTGGAGAGCGGTGCCCGGATGGGCTTCGCCGGCCCGAGGGTGATCCAGCAGACCATCCGCCAGCCGTTGCCGGAGGGATTCCAGACCGCGGCCTTCCTGCTCCGTCACGGCCAGGCAGACATGGTGGTCGAACGGTGGAGTCTGCGGGGGCGCCTGCGACCACTGCTCGCCACCGCCTCCGCCGTCCGGTCCGCGTCCGACGATGGCCGCGACGTCCGGTCCGCGTCCGCACCCGACGATGACCGCGGCGCCACCGAGGTCGACGACGCGGCGTCACCGCTCGGGCCGGGACGGGCGGTCCTCATCCGGGACCCGGGGCAGCTCGCCGAGCCGGACGGCTGGCGCGCGGTTCAGGCGGCCCGAAACCTGGACCGCCCCACCACGCTGGACTACCTCGCCACCGCGTTCGACAGCTTCACCGAACTGCACGGCGACCGGCTCGCCGCCGACTGCCCGGCCATCGTCGCCGGCCTGGCCCGCCTCGGGGGACAGCCGCTGGTCGTGGTCGGACACCAGAAGGGACACGACACCAAGGACCTGCTGGCCCGGAACTTCGGCATGCCCACACCGGCCGGCTACCGGAAGGCGCAACGGGTGATGCGGCTCGCGGTCCAGCTGGGACTCCCGATCGTCACGCTGATCGACACTCCCGGCGCGTACCCGGGGGTCGAGGCGGAGAAGCACGGCCAGGCGGCGGCGATCGCGGACAGCATCCTGGCCATGACCGGGCTGCCGGTCCCGATCGTCGCGGTGGTCACCGGCGAAGGGGGCAGCGGTGGTGCCCTCGCCCTCGGGGTGGCCGACCGGGTGCTGATGCTGCAGAACGCCGTCTATTCGGTGATCAGCCCGGAGGGCTGCGCAGCGATCCTCTGGAATGATCCGACCGCCACCCCACGTGCCGCCCGGGCGCTTCGGGTCACCGCGCCCGATCTGCTGCGGCTCGGCGTCGCGGACGCGGTCGTACCCGAGCCGCCGCAGGGCGCGCAGAGCGACCCGGCGGCCGCCGCCGATCTGCTGCGGCACGCCGTGGTCGAGGCGCTGACCCCACTGCTGCGGCTGTCGGCGCAGACCCTGGTACGCCAGCGCCGGCTGCGGTTCCGCCGGTTCGGCGCGGGCAACGGTACCGTCCCGTCCCCGGTGGATCCACGATGACCGGCGAGCCGACCGAGGACGATCACCTGCTGGCCCAGTTGCGTGAGCAGGCGAGCCGGCTCGTGGCCGAGGTGGACGGTCCGCTGCGGCGGATCCGGATGCGCAGCGGCAACGCGGTGGTGGAGATCGAGTGGCACGGTGCCGCGACACCGGCCGAGGCGGGTCCCGCCCTCCCCACGGACGCCGTGGTGCGGCCGGTCTCCGCCGTCTCCGGGACGCCGGTAGCAGCCGGCTCTGGCGCCGACGCCGCGTCCCGGGACTGCGTGGTCGCACCGATGGTCGGCACCTTCTACCGGGCTGCGGAACCGGGCGCGTCGCCCTTTGTCGAGGTCGGCGACCTGGTGGAGCCGGGACAGGTGATCGGCATCGTCGAGGCGATGAAGTTGATGAATCACATCACTGCGGAGCACGCCGGCAAGGTCGCCGAGGTGCTGGTCGGTAATGGCGAGCCGGTGGAGTTCAACCAACCACTGATCGCCCTGGTATCCGCCTGACGCCGAGGACGGTGTCCGATGTTCGAAAAGCTGCTGATCGCCAATCGTGGTGAGATCGCCCTCCGGGTTGCCCGTGCCTGCCGTGAGCTGGGCATTCGTACGGTCGCCGTGCACTCGACCGTGGACCGGGACTCGGCCGTGGTCCGATACGCGGACGAGAGCGTCTGCATCGGCCCGGCCGCCAGCCGGCACAGTTACCTCAATGCCGCCGCCATCATCGAGGCGGCCCGGCAGACCGGCGCCGGGGCGATCCACCCCGGTTACGGCTTCCTCTCCGAGGACCCCGACTTCGCCGAGATCTGCGCCGACAACGGGCTGGTCTTCGTCGGCCCCCGCCCCGAGGTGATGGCTGTCCTCGGCGACAAGTCACGCGCGCGGGCACTGATGCGGGACGCGGGTCTGCCGTTGCTGCCGGGCAGCGTCGAGACGTTGGCCACGGTCGGGGAGGCGCGGGCGGTCGCGGACGAGATCGGCTACCCGGTCATCATCAAGGTCGCCGCCGGTGGTGGCGGCCGGGGCATGACGGTGGTCTGGTCCGCGGCCGACTTCGCCCGCGCGTACGCGCACACCCGGACGGTGGCGCGGGCCGTCTTCGCGGACGACCGGGTGTACGTCGAGCGGTACCTGCCCCAGGCCCGCCACGTCGAGGTGCAGGTGCTCTGCGACGGGCACGGTGGCGGGGTGCACCTCGGCACCCGGGACTGCTCGGTCCAGCGCCGGCACCAGAAGCTGGTCGAGGAGGGCCCGGCCCCGGCGCTCTCCGCCGGCACGCTCGACGCGATCGCGGCGGCCGCCCTGCGGGGGGCGCTCAGTGTCGGTTACAGCGGTGCCGGCACCGTCGAGTTCCTGGTGGACGAGGCGGAGCGGTTCCACTTCATGGAGATCAACTGCCGTATCCAGGTGGAGCACCCGGTGACCGAGATGATCACGGGTGTCGACCTGGTGCACGAGCAGCTCCACCTGGCGAGCGGTGCACCGCTGCGGATCCGCCAGGACGAGGTCCAGTTGCGGGGCGTCGCGATCGAGTGCCGGGTCAACGTGGAGGACCCGGAGCGGGACTTCCTGCCGACCCCTGGTCGACTGGACCGGTTCCAACCCCCGGCCGGCCCCTTCACCCGGGTCGACACCCACGGCACACCCGGGTACGTGGTCGGTCCGCACTACGACTCGCTCCTGGCCAAGGTCGTGGTCTGGGCGCCGGAGCGGACCCTGGCCCTCGATCGGCTGGAACGCGCGCTGGAAGAGTTCGACATCGCCGGACCGGGGGTGCACACCACGATCCCGTTCATCCGTCGGGTCCTCGACGACGCCCGCTTCCGCAAGGGCCGGTATTCGACCGACCTCGTCGACCGCCTGCTACGCGATGCCGACACGCCCGCCAAGCCGCCGGTCGACCGTACCGGTGAGCCGGCCGCGCCGACGGCGCGGTGACCGGCCGTTCGACACCTGACAATTCCCGATCTTCGACTTGAAGGAGAGCCAGATGACCGTGCAGAGGGCGGACAAGCGGCTGGCGACAGCCGAGGACATCACCTCGATCCTGGTCCGCAACTGCGGGCTCAACGCCGAGTCGGCCATGGCCGCGCCCACCGCCTCCCTGGAGGAGCTGGGCATGGATTCCCTGGCCCTGCTCGAACTGCAGGCCGTCGTCGCGGAGCGTTACCAGGTGCAGATCCCGGAGGAGGTCAAGCACCTCACCATCGCCGACATCGCCGAACTGGTCGACCGCCAGGCCGATCCGGCGCTCCTGCCGACCCAGACCACCGGACCGGACGAGACCGCCGCCGCACCGGACGAGACGGCCGAGCTGCCCGGCGCGGACGCCGGCACCGATCCGCCAGGCCAGGCTGATCCGCCCGGACACACGGAGAACAGCGTGGTGATTCTCGCGCCCCGACAGCTGGTCTGGGACCTGACCAACGACGTGAGCGCCTGGCCCGGCCTCTTCACCGAGTACCAGCTGGCGGAGGTGCTGGAACAGCGGGGCAACCGGGTGCTGTTCCGGCTGACGATGTTCCCCGACGAGAACGGCATCGCCTGGAGCTGGGTCAGCGAACGCACCATGGACCCGGTCGAGTTCGAGGTGCACGCGCGCCGGGTGGAAACCGGGCCGTTCGCGTACATGCGGATCTACTGGCGCTACGACGAGGTGCCCGGCGGCACCCGGATGACCTGGGTGCAGGACTTCGCCATGAAGCCCACCGCCCCGGTCAACAACGCGCAGATGACCGAGCGGATCAACACCAACAGCAGGATCCAGCTCAACATCATCCGCGATCGGATCGAGCTGGCCGCGCGCGAGCGGGCCCTTGACGTACCCGGTGGGGGAGACGATGAGTGAGTTCAGTCCGTACCTGGTCGCCGCCCGTGACGTGGCACCCGACCAGCGCCGTGGCGGCGAGCTGCGGGTACTGCTCGGCCCGAAGACGGTCGGTAGCACCTCCGGCTTCATGGGAGTGGCGACGATGGCACCCGGCGAGCGGATCGCCGAGCACTACCACCCCTACAGCGAGGAGTTCCTCTACGTCACCCGTGGGTCGATCACCGTCGACCTCGACGACCAGCCGGTGCCGGTCGCCGCCGGTGAGGCGCTCTACATCCCGGTCGACACCCGCCACCGGCTGCGCAACACCGGCGACGAGCCGGCCGAGGTGGTCTTCCAACTCGGCCCGCTCGCGCCCCGACCGGAACTGGGGCACGTCGACACCGAACGCTCCGCCACCCCGCCGTCGCGGCCGGAGTTCGCGTCATGACACCCCGCCGTACGGTCGTCACCGGCATCGGCGTGGTCGCGCCCGGCGGACCGACCCGCAAGCAGTTCTGGGCCACCATCACCGAGGGCCAGACCGCCACCCGTCGGATCAGCTTCTTCGACCCGTCCCCGTTCCGATCGCAGATAGCGGCCGAGTGCGACTTCGACCCGGTCGCCGCCGGCCTCACCCCCAGGGAACGCCGCCGCGCCGACCGGTACGTGCAGTTCGCGCTCGCCGGCTCGATCGAGGCGCTGGCCGACAGCGGGCTGGAACTGACCGACGAGATCCGCAACCGTACGGGAGTGGTGCTCGGCTCGGCGGTCGGCGGCACCATGGCCCTGGAGGACGAGTACGTGGTGGCCAGCGACTCCGGTGCCGAGTGGCTGGTCGACCACGAGTGCAGCGGACCGTACCTCTACCAGGCGCTGGTGCCGAGCAGCCTGGCGGCGGACGTCGCGGTCCGGCACGGGCTCCACGGACCCGCGCAGGTGATCTCCACCGGCTGCACCTCCGGCATCGACTCGATCGGGTACGCCCACCAGCTCATCTCCGACGGCGAGGCCGACATCGTGGTCACCGGGGCCTCCGACACGCCCATCTCACCGGTGACGGTCGCCTGTTTCGACGCGATCAAGGCGACCACACCGGACAACGACGACCCCGCGCACGCCTCCCGGCCGTTCGACCGGGACCGGCACGGCTTCGTGCTCGCCGAAGGTGCCGCGGTGCTGGTGCTGGAGGAGCTGCAACACGCGCTGCGCCGGGGTGCGCACGTCTACTGCGAGGTGGCCGGGTACGCCAACCGCAGCAACGGCTACCACATGACCGGCCTGCGGCCCGACGGGGTGGAGATGGCGCTCGCCATCAGCTCGGCACTGGACCAGGCCCGGGTCAACCCGGACGAGATCTCGTACATCAGCGCACACGGTTCGGGCACCCGGCAGAACGACCGGCACGAGACAGCCGCGTTCAAGCGGTCCCTCGGCCCGGCCGCGTACCAGGTGCCGATCAGCTCGATCAAGTCGATGGTCGGGCACTCGCTCGGCGCGATCGGTTCGATCGAGATGGCCGCCTGCGCGCTGGCGATCGAGTACGGCGTGGTGCCACCGACCGCGAACTGGGCCAACCGCGACCCCGAGTGCGACCTCGACTACGTCCCCAACACCGCTCGGGACCACCCGGTCGACGTCGCGCTCTCGGTGGGAAGCGGGTTCGGTGGCTTCCAGTCGGCCATGGTCTTCAAACGGCTACCGGGGCGCGACCGATGAGCCCCCGTCCGGTGGTCACCGGCATCGGCGTGGTCGCGCCGAGCGGGATCGGCGCGGACACCCACTGGAAGACGGTGCTGGCCGGGGAGAACCGGATCGGCCGGATCACCCTGTTCGAGCCGGACCGCTACCCGACCACCCTCGCCGGTGAGGTGCCCGACTTCGACGCCACCCGGTACGCGGACAACCGCCGGCTGGTGCAGACCGACCGCTGGACCCATCTCGGGTTCGCCGCCGCCCGACTCGCCCTGGCTGACGCCGGACTGCCCGAGGTCGCCGGCAACCCGTACGGCTACGCGGTGACGCTGGCGAGTTCGTCCGGCGGCAACCTGTTCGGGCAGCGCGAACTGCAACGGCTCTGGAGCCAGCCGTCCCGGACCGTCGGGGCGTACCAGTCGATCGCCTGGTTCTACGCGGCGAGCGTCGGTCAGGTCTCCATCCACCACCAGTTCAAGGGACCGTGCGGGGTGCTGGTCGCCGAGGCGGCCGGTGCGCTGGACAGCCTGGCCCACGCCGCCCGGATCATCCGCAGGGGGACCCCGGTCGTGATTGCCGGCGGGACCGAATGCCCGCTCAGCCCGTACGCCCTGGCCTGCCAGATGCGCAACGGGCTGCTCAGTGCCAGCGACGACCCGGAGCGTGCGTACCGGCCGTTCGACGTCGCCGCGTCCGGGTACGTCCCGGCCGAGGGGGGAGCGGTCTTTGTCGTCGAGGACCTCGAACACGCGCTGGCCCGGGGGGTCACCACCATCTACGGCGAGATCGCCGGTTGGGGCGCGACCCACGACGGGCGGCACACCGGGCAGGTCGGTCCGGTCGACCCGACCCAGTACGCCCGGTCGATGCGGCTGGCACTGGACCGGGCCGGCTGCGCTCCGGAGCAGGTCGACGTGGTGTTCCCGGACGCGCTCGGGGTGCCGCGCTACGACCGGAGCGAGGCGACCGCGCTGCGTACGGTCTTCGGCCCGGACACCCCTCCGGTCACCACCCAGAAACCGTTGATCGGGCGGGCGCACCAGGGCGGGTCGGCACTGGACGCGGCGAACGCCCTGCTGGCGCTCCGGCACCGGGTGCTGCCGCCGACGGCGGGACTCGACCAACCGGCCCCGGGCTGTGACCTCAACTTCGTCCGGCGGACCCGGGAGCATCCGGTGAACGCGGCGCTGGTCGGGGCACGTGGATTCGACGGGTTCAACAGCTCGGTGCTGATCCGCGCCTACCCGACAACGGGGGAGTTGCCCGGACAGCGCACCGGTGACGACCGGTGAGCCGGGCGGCAGAGGAAGGGGAGCGACCGGTGGCAGCGGAGGAGACGGCGATGGGCGGGTCGGGCAAGGCGCGAGTGGTGTTCCTCATCCGGATACCCCGGGAGCGGACCGATGAGTTCCTCCGGGCGTACGACCGGATCCGCTACCAGGTCGCCGAGGGGGTGCCGGGGCACCTGGTGGATCAGGTCTGCCGCTCGGCCACCGACCCGGAGCAGTGGCTGATCACCAGTGAGTGGAGCTCACTGGCGCACTTCGAGGCGTGGGAACGCAGCAGCGACCACCGCGAGCTGGTCAAACCGATGCGTGAGTGCATGACCGAGGCCCGCTCGCTGCGATTCGCCGTCCACGAGCAGACCTCGGCCCGGGACCGTACGCCCGCGCGGGCCGGCGCCGCGGAGCGGTCCGACGAGTGACGGACAGGTACGGCGTACGTCCGTCCGGGAGGCCGCCGCATCCCCTAGGGAAGGAAGAAGGATGAGTTCGAACTGGCACGCGCTCTACTACCCGCTCAGGCCGGGCAGCGAGGAGAAGGTCAAGGAGCTGTTCCGGATCAGTGGACGGCCGCGGTTCGAGATCTACGGCGACGACGGGCGGCTGGTGGGGCGACTGCTCGGCACGATGGCCTTTGTCGGGCGGGAGATGGCCGTCCGGGTGATCGAGGTCGAGGGGCCGCTCGGCCTGGTCGCCGCGCACATGAGCCGCCAGGAGGCGGTCCGGGAGTTCGAGCGGGAGCTGCACGAGCACCTCACGGTGCCGCGGGACATGGCCACCCCGCAGGGGGCCCGGGACTTCTTTCGCAGCGCCTCGATGGAGTGTGTGCTCTCCCGCCGCCACGACCAGTAGCGGTCCGGACGTACGGGGCGGCAGTGACGCCCGACCGGGTTCGTTCAGTGCTGCCGGCGCCGCCTCCGGCGCACGATCACCCAGCGGACGATCAACGTGAGCACCACGGCGGCGGCGAGCGCCACGCTCGCCTGGCCGAGGTAGTCCTGCGCCCGTTGCCACGACGCGCCGAGGGCGTACCCGATCAGGACCACCGCCGTCGCCCAGGTCACCCCGCCGATGACGTTGAACAGCAGAAACCGGGGGTACGGCATCCGGGTCATCCCGGCCAGCGCCGGCACCAGCGCCCGCAGCACCCCCACCCAACGGCCGAGCATGACGGCGGCCGGACCGTGCCGCTCGATGAACGTCTCCGCGCGCTGCCAGCGTTCCTCGCCGACCCACCGGCCGAGCCGGCTGCGCCGCAGCGGCATGCCGACCCGGCGGCCGATCTCGTACCCGACGCTGTCCCCGATGATGGCGCAGACCGCTGCCACGATCACCAGCGCGGCGATGTTGGTCCGCCCGGTGGAGGCGAGCGCGCCGCCGAGCAGCAGTGCGGTCTCGCCGGGCAGGATCAGGCCGATGAAGGCCGCGCACTCCCCGAAGGCGAGCACTCCGACCAGGACCAGCAGTGGCCAGCCGGAGAGGCCGGAGAGGATGCCGGTGAACGTGTCCACCCGGAGTCCGATCAGCCGTCGCCGTACGGCGGGCGGGTCCGACCGCCGCCGGCCCGGCGCGACCGCGCTCCGACGGGTATCGGCATCTCGTCCCTCCGCCGGGTGGGTGAGGCCGCTGGCATCGCCGCGAGCCGGTGGCGGGTCTCTTCCTGCCACCAGGACCATCAGACCACTCGGTGCGGTCCGCACCAGGGGAAATCCCCAGCCTCGCAGTCTCGACCGCTGACCCGGTCGCTATTGCCGCGCCGGGGGTGGCAGTAGCGGCGCCGGGCGGGTCACACCTCGGGCGGGGCCGACGTGGCTGCCCCGCCCGAGGTGGAGGTCGGTCAGCTGACCTTGATGTCGCGGAGTTCCAGCGTGATCGGAATCCAGGACAGGTCCGGGGTCCGGTCCTCGGTGCGGGTGAGGATGTGCCGTTCGGTGGGGACCACGATCCCGCCGACGGACTCCTGCGCCCGGATGTAGTGGGCGACCGGCGTGCTCCCGTTGACGTCCGGCTGGTAGTCCATCCGGCGCAGGTGCCCGGCCGGGTCGAAGTAGTAGAGCTGGGTCTTGTTGTGGGTGTCGATCGAGTCGGGGAACGTGACGCTCAGGCCCCGCCAGGTCTCTCCGTTCTCCGTCCACGGCTCCACCTCGTACGCTTCCACGCCCGGCCAGCTGAAGATGTACGGCTCAACCAGGTAGTGCCAGGTGGCGTAGCTGCGGAAGTAGGCGATCTGGGCGAGACTCCACTGGGTTTCCGGGGTGTAGCCGGCGAAGGTCCGGCGCGGGTCGTCGAGCGTCTCGATCACCCGGCCGTCCGCGTCGCTGACGGTCACCCGGTTGGCCGCGCGGTCGAAGACGGTGGTGCGTCCGGTCGATTCCTGAACGTGCCGGATGTGCTCGTTCTGAAGGCTCGCCTCGACGGTCTCTGTGCCGACGAAGTCGGCGTGACCCTTGAACTCCCAGAACGGCCCACCGTAGGTGATTCGCGCGTTCAGGGTCGAAAGGCTCTTCCAGTGGTCCAGCCCACCGTTGGCCTTGAGTACGTGTTCCAGTAGCGCATCCACGATTCGCTCCTAATCTAGGACCAGTTAGTGCGACAGTAGCACCTGCTGGTGCGCGTACCATCGGGGTGTGGCGCAGAGAACGTATGACGACCCGTGCCGCATCGCGCTCACCATGGACCTGGTGGGGGAGCGGTGGGCGCTGCTGGTCGTCCGTGAGTTGATCTTCGGTCCGAAACGCTTCCGGGATCTGCGGGTCGGGCTGCCGAACGCGAGCCAGAACGTGCTCAGCCAGCGCCTGCGGGAGCTGGAGGAGAACGGCATCGTGCGCCGGGTCGAACTCGGCCCCCCGGCGAGCACCCACGTCTACGAACTTACCGAACGTGGGCGGCAACTGGAGCCGGTCCTGATCGCCCTGTCCCGCTGGGGAGCGCAGATCCCCTCGCCGCAGGACGCCGAGACGAGCACCGACGCGTTCATGCTCCTACTCAAGGCGCTTCACCTCCCGCCGGCCCGGGAGGTGCCGACGCTCGCCGTGCGCCTCGTCGTCGGTACGGACTCGTTCGACGTCGAGGTCTCGCCGACCTCGGTCGAGGTCACCCGGGGCGCCCACGCGCACGTACAGGCGACCGCGCGCGCGGACGTACCGACGCTCTGGAAGCTGATCTCCACCGACCTGACCGTGGCGGCGGCCGTCGACGCGGGGACACTCGACGTCACCGGCGACCGGTCCGTGGCCCAGCGGTTCTTCACGTTCTTCGGCCTGCCACGGTCCTGATCCCGGTCAGAGGTCGAGTACCAGCCTCGGCCCCAGGGACCGGGAGACGCAGATGAACATCGTGTCGTTGGCGGCCCGTTCCTGCTCGGTCAGCAGCGAGTCGCGGTGATCCGGTTCCCCGGCCAGTACCGTCGTCTCACAGGTGCCGCAGGTCCCCTCGGTACAGGAGAAGAGCACACTGACCCCCGCCGCCTCGATGGTCTCCAACACCGAGCGGTCCGGCGGCACGGTCAGCACCAGACCCGACGCCGCGAGTTCCACCTCGAAGGAGGCCTGCCGCACCGGCGCGCCCTGCTCCTTCGGGGCGAACCGTTCCACCCGCAGGGCACCCGGCCGACAGACCGCCTCCATCGCGAGCAGCAACGGCTCCGGGCCACAGCAGTAGACCAGGGTCGACGGGGCCAGATCCGCCATGATCCGGTCGAGGTCGAGCAGGCCGGTCTCGTCCTGCGGCCGGACCTCGACGCGGTCGCCGTACCGGGTGGTCAGTTCGTCGACGAAAGCCATCGAAGCCCGGGTCCGGCCGCCGTAGACGAGTCGCCACGGCGTCCCGGCCGCCTCGGCGGCAGCCAGCATCGGCACGATCGGGGTGACGCCGATGCCACCGGCGACAAAGAGATAAGACGGCGCCGATTCGAGCGCGAAGTGGTTGCGCGGCCCGCGCACCCGTACGGCCACGTCGACCGCCAGCCGGTCGTGCACGAACCGGGAACCGCCCCGCGACGCCGGCTCGAGCAGCACGCAGACCGACCACCGCCGTAGGTCGGCCGGGTCGCCACAGAGCGAATACTGGCGGGTGACGCCGTCCTCCACGACCAGGTCGATGTGCGCGCCGGGCGCCCACGCCGGCAGCGGGCCGCCGTCGGGCCGGGCCAGCGTCAGGCGTACGACCCCGTCGGCGGCGCGTTCCCGTTCCCGGACGACCAGGTCGAGTTCCACCTCGTCGCCGCTGCCGCCCATGTCCGCTCCTCCTGGTGGTCCATCACGCGGGGGTCCCGGCCAGCGACCGCCCCGGAGGAACCGGCCGACCAGCCGCGCCGTCCTCGTCGTCGTGCTGGTCCGGGTGGTTCAACAACCAGTCCCAGAGCTCGACCGGATCCTCGGCGTCCCGGGTCGCGCCGCACCAGCAGTGCCCGCGCAGCCGGTCCGAACCCGGCAGCCAGACAATGCGGTAGATGCCGGTGCCGGTGAGCCTGGTCGGCTCGGTGGTCATCGCGCCGCTGCCCGCGCCGGTGGCGGGCTCGCCGCCGCCATCCGCCGGAGAATCCGCCGGGCGGCCAGCCCACCAGTGTCGATGTTGATGCTGAGTTCCTGGTAGCCGTCCGGCTCGCTGGCGATGACCTGTTCGAGCTTGTTCAGGGCGGCGACATCCTGGAGCACCACCGTCCGGTTGCTCTGCTCCAGGAAGTCCGAGACATCCTGGTCGTCCAGGGCGAAATCGCGGGCGACCGCCCAGAAGTCGTGCGTGCTCGTCTCGGTCTCCGGTGTGATGGCGTAGACGACCTCGACGTGGAACGCGTGTGCGTCGGTGCCGTCCGCCTCCGGGTAGACCCCGACCGGGGCGATCCGGCTGTGCAGCAGGTAGAGGCAGGGCGGGTGGTACTCGATGTCCTGCCACCGTACGATCCGGCCCTCGATGCCGGTCGATCGGGAGTAGAACGGTGGGCACTCGGCGTCGTCCATGTGCCGGCTGACGTAGACGATGCCCCGATCCTCGTCGACCTCGGTGGTGATCGGGGTGTTCGCCACCTCCGGTGTGCCGATGTACCCGCCGTGCAGATAGGTCTCGTGTGACAGGTCGAGCAGGTTGTCGACCAGCAGGTCGTACCGGGCGGCCAACGGTTCCATCCCGTAGACGGTGGTGTAGCCCGCCATCCGCAGCCACGGTGCCCGGGGGATCAGCGACTCGTCGGCCAGCGCCCGCTCGCCGATCCAGACCCAGACGAAGGAGTCCTGCTCCTTCACCGGATACGCGCTCAACCTGGCCGTACGCGGGATCCGGGTCTGGCCCGGCACCGCCACACAGACCCCGTCCGCGCCGTACGTGAAACCGTGGTAGCCGCAGACCACCGTGTCACCGACCAGGTGGCTCGGCGGCTCGGAGAGCGGGAAGCGCCGGTGCACGCAGCGGTCGCTCGTCGCCACCACCGTCCCGGCCTCGGTCCGCCAGAGGAGGATCGACTCGCCGCAGACCGTACGGGAGAAGAGTTCCCGTCCGATCTCGGTGCCGTAGGCCGCGACGTACCACTGGTTCCTGACGAACTCCATCTCCGTCTCCTTCCCGTCGATGCCCGCCGGACCGCCGGCCCCGGACTACTGGAAGAGTGCGCTCACCTGCGGCGGCTTGGTGACCAGCCCGTCGCGCTCGGCCATGTCGGCGAGGGCCTGTACAGACTCACGGTTGACCTGTGTGGGGAAGGCGGGCAGCGTCAGGGTCGGGATGATCTCCGCCCCGATCGAGGTGTACGTGGAAAGCACCTGCCGGGTCTCGTCCGGGTGCGTCGCGGCGTATTCCTGCGACTTCACCATCGCCTCGGTGAACGCCTTGACCAGCTCCGGGTCGGACTTGATCAATTGGTCTGAGGTGAAGTAGGTCGCCACCGAGAGATTCGGGGTCGCCTCCGCGTAGGCCGAGGCGATGTCCCGGCCCTTCTGGTTGCGGGCGATCGTCAGGAAGGGCTCGACGACGAATGCGGCGTCCACCCGTCCGTTTGCCAGCGCGGCCGGCATTTCCGGGAAGGGCAGTTCGACGAACTTGACGCTGCGGGGGTCACCGCCGGCCTTGCGGACCGCCTCGCGTACGACCGTGTCGCTGATGTTGTTGAGGGTGTTGATGGCGACGGACTTTCCGGAGAGGTCCGTGCTGGACTTGATCGGGCTTCCGTCGGGAACCACCACGCCAGCGAAGTCCTTGCCGGGGGTTCCGGTGGATGAGGAACCCGGCGCGACGATCTTCAGTGGCAGACCCCGGGTCTGCGCGAGCAACAACGAGGTGTTGTTGCTGAAGCCGAACTGGAACTGGCCGGACAGGACCGCCGGCACGATAGCAGCGCCACCCTGGGCCAGCTCCAGCTTCACCTCCAGCTTGCGTTCGCTGAAGAATCCTTTTTGGACGCCGAGGTAGATGGGGGCGACGTCGAGGATCGGGATGACCCCGACGGTGATCTTCCTGGTCGCGTCGGCGCTCCGGCTGTCGGCGCTCTGACCGCCTCCGTCACCACAGGCGGTCAGCAGCAGCGCCGTGGACAACAGGAGGGCGAGCTTTCTGCGCATCATGGTGCTCCCGATCCGGCCGACGACGGTGGGACGTCCGGCCAACCCCGTGTGAATCGCGAAGGCGAATGCCACTATGGACCCTAGAGTCCGCCCGGTCGGCCGGTCAACAAATAGCCGATCGGCGATCGTCGTTGCCGGTGCGGTTGCCGGTTGCCGGTTGCCGGTGTCGGTGTCGGTGTCGAGCCAATGCTGTGCGTGGTACGACCCGGGTGGCTAGTCCTTGTCCTTCTCACAGGCCACGCCGTCGCCGTCCTTGTCCAGCTTGGTCGAGTAGCCCGGGTCGCCGACCCGCAACGGGGTCACACCCGCCTTGCGGGCCTGGCCGCAGTTCTTGTAGACGACCAGCGACTGGGTGGGCTGGGCTGTTGTCGGCGACACCGCGGGCTGCCCGGTGGGCGCGGTCCGGGGTGGAGTGGTGGTGGTGCGTGGACCGGGGTTGGTCTGGACAACCGGCCGGTCCTGCCGAGCCGGAGGTGTCGTCCCGGTCGGAGGTCGGGGGGTCGGAGGTGCCGGCGGCGGCGCCACCCGTACCGGGGCCGGTGACGCCCCGTCGGGTGCGAGCGCGGTGGTGGTCGGGCTCTGTCCGGCGAAGACGGCGCCCAGTGTCGCCGCGCTGATGCCCAGGGTCACCAGCAGTGCCAGGGCGAAGAGCCAGAAGCGTCGGCGGTTCGGGCTGCCGGGACGGGCGGGGACCTCGTGGGGCGAGGGCTCCGGCGGGCGGGGGACGGGCGACCGGTAGCGCGCGGCT
Organism: Micromonospora pisi; assembly: GCF_003633685.1. NCBI lineage: Bacteria > Bacillati > Actinomycetota > Actinomycetes > Micromonosporales > Micromonosporaceae > Micromonospora > Micromonospora pisi. Next base: position 7,801,273 of record NZ_RBKT01000001.1, read on the forward strand.
GCCTGGTTGCCCCGTCGGTAGGCGACCGCTCGGGGCACCTGCCGCTGGTTGTCGAGGGGCGGCGGCTGGCTCACACGAGCAGGCTACAGGTGTGCAATGAAGCTGGCCGATACCGCCCAGGGGTGCGGGAAAGTGTGGGATCGATCCGGCCCCGCCGTGGCGACACCGGAGTGCCGGGTCACCGGAGGGTGGATCTGTGCCTTGCGTCACAGCCTGGAACACGGGACACCATTTGTTACTTGAGTCGTACAGGCTCAACTCAAACGATGGCAGGTGTTCGATGGCAACTCTTCCGGTTCTGCCCCTGACCGACGCAGTCCTGCTGCCCGGGATGGTCATCCCGGTGACCCTCGACCCGAGCACCCAGGCTGCCGTCGACGCCGCCCGCGCGTCGGGCGACAAAAAGGTCCTCGCGGTGCCCCGGGTCGACGGGGAGTACGGCTCGATGGGCGTGATCGCCCTGATCGAGAAGGTCGGTCGGCTACCCAGCGGCGAGCCGGCGGCCGTGGTCCGGGGTACCACCCGGGCCCGGATCGGTTCCGGTGTGCCCGGACCCGGGGCGGCGCTCTGGGTCGAGGCGACCGAACTCGACGAGGCCACGCCGAACGGCAAGGCCAAGGAACTCGCCCGCGAGTACAAGGCGCTCGCCACCTCGCTGCTCCAGGAGCGCGGCGCGTGGCAGGTCATCGACGCCCTCGAGCGGATGACCGACCTCTCCGAACTCGCCGACTCGGCCGGGTACGCACCCTGGCTCAGTCTGCCTCAGAAGATCGAACTTCTCACCGCGCCCGACGTGACGACGCGGCTGGAACTGCTCGTCGGCTGGGTCCGTGACCACCTCGCCGAGCAGGAGGTCACCGAGCGGATCAACTCCGACGTACGCGAGGGACTGGAGAAGTCCCAGCGCGAGTTCCTGCTCCGGCAGCAGCTCGCCGCGATCCGCAAGGAGCTGGGGGAGGACGAGCCGGACGGCTCGGCCGACTACCGGTCCCGGGTCGAGGCCGCCGACCTGCCGGAGAAGGTGCGCGAAGCGGCCATGCGCGAGGTCGGCCGGCTGGAGCGGGCCAGTGACGCCTCCCCGGAGGCGGGCTGGATCCGTACCTGGCTGGACACGGTGCTGGAGATGCCGTGGACGACCCGTACCGAGGACAACACCGACCTGGCCGCGGCCCGTGAGGTGCTCGACGCCGACCACGCCGGCCTGACCGACGTCAAGGACCGGATCCTGGAGTACCTGGCGGTACGGAACCGTCGGGCCGCCCGCAACCTCCAGGTCGTCGGCGGCCGTGGTTCCGGCGCGGTGCTCGCCCTCGCGGGTCCCCCCGGAGTGGGTAAGACCAGCCTCGGTGAGTCGGTCGCACGGGCGCTCGGCCGCAAGTTCGTCCGGGTCTCCCTCGGCGGTGTACGCGACGAGGCGGAGATCCGGGGCCACCGGCGCACCTACGTCGGCGCGCTCCCCGGCCGGATCGTGCGGGCGCTGCGCGAGGCGGGTTCGATGAACCCCGTGGTGCTGCTCGACGAGGTCGACAAGATCTCGGCCGGCTACGCCGGTGACCCCGCCGCAGCCCTGCTCGAGGTCCTCGACCCGGCGCAGAACCACACCTTCCGGGACCACTACCTGGAGGTCGACCTCGACCTCTCGGACGTGCTCTTCCTGGCCACCGCCAACGTGGTCGACACCATCCCCGGCCCGCTGCTGGACCGGATGGAGCTGGTCACGCTCGACGGCTACACCGAGGAGGAGAAGGTCGCGATCGCCCGTGACCACCTGCTGCCCCGGCAGCTCGATCGGGCCGGCCTGACCACCGAGGAGTTCAGCGTCAGCGACGAGGCCCTGGGCCGGGTCGCGGCCGAGTACACCCGCGAGGCGGGGGTACGTCAGTTGGAGCGGGCCCTGGCCCGGATCCTGCGCAAGGTCGCGGTCGCGCTGGCCACCACCGACGGACCGGTACGGGTCGACACCGACAACCTCAAGGACTACCTGGGACGGCCCCGGTTCACCCCGGAGTCGGCCGAGCGCACCGCCGTTCCCGGCGTGGCGACCGGTCTGGCTGTCACCGGCGCCGGTGGCGACGTGCTCTTCATCGAGGCGACCAGCATGGAGGGCGAGCCGGGGCTGACCCTGACCGGCCAGCTCGGCGACGTGATGAAGGAGTCGGCGCAGATCGCTCTGTCGTACCTGCGCTCGAACGGCCGCAAGTTCGGGCTCGACCCGAACGCCTTGGCCGGACGCCGGATCCACCTGCACGTGCCGGCGGGTGCGGTGCCCAAGGACGGCCCCAGCGCCGGCATCACCATGGTGACCGCGTTGGCGTCGCTCGCCTCCGGACGGCCGGTCCGCCCGGAGTTCGGGATGACCGGTGAGGTCACCCTCGCCGGTCGGGTACTGCCGATCGGTGGCGTGAAGCAGAAGCTGCTCGCCGCGCACCGGGCCGGCCTCACCGAGGTCATCATCCCGGCGCGTAACGAGCCGGACCTGGACGACCTGCCGGCCGAGGTACGCGAGGCGTTGACCGTGCACACCATGGCCGACGTGGCCGACGTACTCGCGCTGGCCCTGCGGCCGGCCGAGGATGTCGACGGGACCCAGCCGCTGGACGACCCGGCGCTGGCAGTGGCTTGACACCTGCGATCGCCCACGGTCCCAGGGCGATCCGAGCGGGGGCGCTCCACTTCGGTGGGGCGCCCCCGCTGTCTTTGCGCCAGGATCCCGCCGGGCGAGTTCGTGGCCACCCTCGATGCCGCAGTCGAGGTGCTGGACGCGGAGTCCCCTGGCACCCGGTAACCGATCCCGCGCCTGTCTTCCCCTCGTGGCGAGGCACGGGTTGCCGTACGGGGGGATGGCACACTGCCGGTCATGGGTGACGTACGGCTGATCCAGGACGGTGTCGACGCGGACGGTGGGGCGCCGACTCTGCTGTTGGTGCACGGGCTCGGTGCGACTGGTGCGGTGTGGGATCGGTGGCGTCCGTACCTGGACGAACACTGGGCCGGCCGTTGGCTCGCACCGGATCTGCCCGGTCACGGCGCCGCAAAGCCGTTGCCCCGTTACACCTTCGGTGCCATGGCCGCCAGCCTCGCCGATCTGGTGGACCGGGACCGGCCGGTGGTGGTGCTCGGACATTCCCTCGGCGGGGTGCTCGGACTCGTTCTGGCCAGCGGCTGGTTCGGCGTACGGGTGCGGACCGCGATCGGGTTCGGCATCAAGGTGCACTGGACCGCCGACGAACTGGCGAAGGCGGGCGCACTCGCCCGACGCCCGGTCACCTGGTTCGACTCCCGCGAGGCGTCGGCCGAACGTTACCTGCGGGTCTCTGGACTGGCCGGACTGCTGCCGCCCGACGACCCGGCCGTGTCGACCGGAATCGTCGCCCAGGACGGGCGGTGGCGGCTGGCGATGGAGCCCGCGACCTTCGGCGTCGGGGAGCCCGATCTGCCCGGCCTGCTCGCCGCAGCCCGTGGCCGGGTGCTGCTGGCCCGGGGCGAGCACGACCCGATGGTCACCACCGACCAGTTGACCCACCTGTCGCCCTCGGCGGTCACCCTGCCCGGCCTCGGCCACAACGCCCACGTCGAGAACCCGTCCGTCGTGTCGGAACTGCTCACCCGGGCCCTACCCCTCGCCCGCGCCACCGGCCCCGCCGGTCGATCATGAAGTTGGCGCCCGTCCCGAGCGCTTCTGGCTGCGATAACTTCATGATCAACGGGTGCGGTGCTCGGGTATTCGGCGCGTGGGTGGGCCGGGTGTGGCCGGTGATCCCCCACGGGATCACCGGCCACACCCGGCCCACGGACTGACTGGTCAGCCCCGCTGGGCGGTGCGGACCAGGTACTGCACGCCGCCGACGTCGGTCTTCTCGCCGCCCGCCTTGGCGGGTCCGAACTGGATCACGTCGACCACGAACTGTCGTGACGACACGGTCTGCGTGGAGAAGATCAGGTTGAACTCCGGCCGTTCACCGGGGTTGAGCAGCAGGTCGCTGATCTTGGCATTCGCCGCGACGATCTCCACCTGGTTCCGGCCGACCTCCCGGATGCCGACGCCGGGCCGTCCAGCCTGCACCCACCGCTGGAACAGGACCGGCCCCAGGTCCGCCACGATCCTGCCGCCGGCATTCTGGAATGGCTCTCCCCGCTGGGCGAAGACGAGGTCGTTCCTGGTCGGCACTTCGGTCTCGTTGCCAATGGCGAATGGACGCACCTCGGGGGTTCCGGGAGCCGGGTTGACCGAGTCGACGTTGCGCCAGGCGATGTTGTTGTTGTTCCGGGTGTTGGTGCTGTGGCTCGGGCCTTCCGAAGTCATCGGGTCGGTCGGGGAGACCCACCGGGCCAGCAGGCAGAAGTGCCCGGGACCGGGTACGCCGTTCCATGGAATCGTCACCGTGGTGACGCCCGGGAAGGCACTCGTCGCGACCGAGCCGATCGACGTCCAGTGGATCGGCCAGCTCGCACCGCCACCCGGGGTGGTCCGGTAGAGCTCCACCGTGCCGGTGCTGACGCCGGAGCCGTACGGGCCGGGGTTGTTGAGCTTGACGAAGACGTAGTTGGTCACGCCGACGATCGGGTTCTGGCTGGTCGCACACTCGATCGCGGTGGGGCAGACCTTGATGTCCGGGCTCTGCCAGATCGGGTTGAGGCTGTGTGGTTCCAGGCCCACGTCGCCGGCGACGTCCCGGATGTAGGCGTCGGTCCGGGCCGCGACCGAGGCCCCGTCGGTGCTGGGCGCTCGACCGAGCGCGGCGCCGGCGGTGGTCAGGGTCAGCAGCGCCGTCAGTACCGTTCCGACGATCAGCCGGGGAGCGGATCGGTGTGCCTTTTGTCGTACGGTGCCCATGCGTCATTCCCTCCGGTTGGTGGTGGAGTGGGCCGACGAATTCTGCTCCGATGAGCTGCGAAGGTCGGCGCAATTACTGTATGGCACCGATAGCGACGATGAGATTGATGCAAATTCTGATTGTGCCGGGTGCCCGGTTATGTCAGATTAGGTTGGCATTTCAAATGGAGCCGAATCGTGGGCCGAATACGATTGTCACGCCGGTTCCGGATCGGTCTCGGCCCCTACCATTGGCCCCGAGACCGGTGGTCGGGCCGGTCTGTCGCGACGCGGCAGGTGTCCCGGCAACGCTCGAGATGGCCTGGATCCGCGCTGGTCGGCCCCACTGTGACGGGTGCGCCGACGGTGTCGTCGAGAGTTCGGGTCGGCGCCCTCGGGCGCTCGCCTGGTTCTCCAGGGCGGATGCCGGGGTTTCTCTAGCCCGGCTACTGGTGGCGGATTCCACGTCGGAAACCGGACCAGTCGAAATGAGGGTGCCGGTAAGTCCGCAGGCTGGGTGACGAAGGTGCTGGAATCGTATGTCGTTTCGCCACCGGCCTTCCGAGCCGGTGCGGGTCGATCTCGCAGACGCCGGAGGCCGGATGCTCGTTCTTCCCCAAACGAACGGTCCGGCCTCCGTGTCGCGATTGATCAAGGCGTATCGGTCAGCCCGGTCCCCTCGGCCCTGCGGGACAGGTTCCGGTAGATGTCGCGCCGGACGTAGCGCTGCCCGACCGGGTGGCGACCGGCGTTGCGGCGGAGTTGCCGTAGCTGCCGCAGTCGGTCCACGGAGGGGTCAAAGCGCTGGTCAGCTCGATTCGGCATGCCAACCTTCCTGGTGCTCGTCGACGTTGTCGGGGAGGTGCCGCAGTGCTGAGGTGTCCACGTCGAACGATGGCCCGTTGCCGGTGTCGATGTGGATGTCGAACGCGTACCCCCGGTCGCCCGGTGTCTCCTCCGCTTCGGACTCCCCGGTCGGGGCGTCGTCGTGTCGGGGGGCCGCTCCCTCTTGTCGGCTCACTCGTTCATCCCTTTGTTGTGGGGCGGCAGCCTCGTGCGCCGACCCGGTCTACGTCAAGATCACCTAGGGTGACCATGACGCTACAGACCATACATCGACCGACCTGGAGCCATATATCTGTACCCCTATGACAGGGTGTGTCCCGGCAATACCGGCATTCGGTTCTGATTGGACTATTCGCCGGAATGATGGTGTGGGATGTGCTGCCGGTGCCGGCCACTCCCCGAAGGCGGTTGGCGGCGAACGAGTACGTCGTAGTGACACCTGTCAAACCCCGACTCTCCACGTCGCACACTTGGTCCGCCAAATGCATCCCCTCGGTCCCGCCAGTCACATTCCTGACAGCAGGTTGCCGTCCACCGGGAATAGCCTCCGGCGACCGCCGTGTGAGCGAGTCGGGCAGGTCGATGTCCCGACACCGGTCACGCGCGGATCTGACAGTCGTCGGCGCCGGCCATGCCGGGACCGACAGTCGAATGGTCGGCATCGAGGGGATAAACCGTGATCACACCGGGGAGCGCGCTGAGACGACCAGGAACAGCACTGGGAGGTCAGCTCACTACCCGGGCCCGTGAGGGGTGCCGGCGATGACGCGAGTGACCGACGGACGGGCTGTCACCGGTGGAGAGACCGAGGACGGTCGCCCCGGGAGCGGGGACCAGGAGGTCGGCGCGGGCATCCCGGTGGCCGGTGAGAGCAGTCGCTCGCTGGTGAAGGTCACGGTGAACCTCACCCCGAGGGCGGTCGACGCCCTCGAGTTGGCGTGCGCGCGTACCAGGGACACCAAGACCGACACGATCAACCGCGCCCTGGTCGTCTACAACCTGGTCCTGGAGTTGATGGAGCGCGGCGGGGGGAGCCTCACCCTGCAGAACAGCGACGGCGGCACCGAGCGTGTCCACCTGCTCTGAGCGAATCTGACCGGCGTGGCCCCCGGTACCGCGCCACGGGATCGGGGCGGCGCGGTACCGGGGGCCACGGGGAAGCCCACCGGCACCGCGCCGCGCTCACACCGGCGGCTGCTGGGCTCAGTTCTCCTCGGTCCGGCCCAGGCGCCAGTAGCCCATGAACGCCACCGCGCGGCGGTCCATGCCGTACTCGCCGACCAGCTGGCGGCGGAGCGTCTTGACCACACCCGCCTCACCAGCCAGCCAGGCATAGAGGTCTCCAGCATCGGTTCGCGGCGGGTTCGCACCGTCGACCGGGACCTCCCAGAGGATGTCGGTGTCGACGTCGACATCCTCCAACTCGGCCGTGGCCGTCGGGGTGGTCGCGTCGGTGCTTAGTCGCCGCGCCGCGTCCCGTACCGCCGGCACCAGTTGGCTGCCGTGGGCGGCGCCGTTCCGGGCCAACCAGGTCACATCCACGCCGGACGGGCTGCCGACCGGGAGCGAGTCGCCGCTGCCCGGGACCTCCAGCACCGCCTCGCCGACGGCGTCGGCCGGCAACCGCTCCAGGATCGAACAGATCGCCGGTACGGCGGTTTCGTCACCGGCGAGCAGCAGTCGGTCGGTTCGGGTCGGTGGGTGGAACTCCAGCCCGCCGTGCACTCCCGGGTAGCCGGCGTCCGGGCCGAGCAGCGCGGCGATCGCCCCCGGCCGGGCGGCGACGGCCCAGCGGGCGGCCGGCCCACCGTCCCCGTGCAGGACGAGGTCGACGTCGACCTCGGCGAGCGCCGCGCGGACCGCGCGCACGGTGTAGGTCCGGATCGGGTTGCGCCGCTCGGTCGGCAGTGCCCGCCACCGCGCGTACCAGTCCGGGCCGTCGGGCATCTCCGTGAGGCCGGTCTGCGCCAGCGGCAGGATCAGCTTGATTCGCTGGTCGTAGCCGTTGTCGGCGAACTGGCCCAGGTCGGGGCCGGTGAAGGTGACCCGCAGAAAGCTGGGACTCAGCCGACGTACGCGTAACACTTCGGCGCCGAAGACGCGGAACGGCTGGATCGAAGTGGGGCGCTCGGCGGTCTGGGTCACGGAAGTCTCCTCGTTCCTTAGGTATGGCTAACCTAACCCACTGCCCATGGAGATCGTCAACCCCCCTGCTCGGCGACGTCCCCTGACCGATCTCCGCCCGACCACCCGAGGCCGTGCGGCGACCGGGTACTGCGCGAGCGATCGGCCCGAATCGATGCGGGGAGCGGTTTCGTTCGCTGGCGGCGGGAGGGCATGATGATGCTCCACACGCACCGATCGATGGAACCGGTGACGGGCGTCGATCCGACGACCGGAGGAGGAGCAGATGGGGCTGCCCGAGCAGAGGCCGTGGATGCCAGAGGAGGTGGACCCGTCCGGGCCCAACCTGGCTCGGGTCTACAACGCGCTCGGGGGTGGCACACATACCTTCGGCGCGGACCGGGAGATGGCCAACCGGCTGCTCGCCGTGCAACCCGAGGTCGCGTACTGGGTGCGTACCAACCGGGCGTTCCTGGCCCGGTCGGCCCGATTCCTCTTCGAGGCCGGCGTCCGGCAGGTGCTCGACGTCGGCGCCGGACTGCTCGCCCCCGGCAGCGTGCACGAGGTCGCCGCGGCGGTGGCACCGGACGCCCGGGTGGTCTACCTGGACCTCGACCCGGTGGTGGTGGCCCAGGCGAACGACGTCCTACGGGGCCAGCCACGGGTCTCGGCACTCCGGGGCGATCTGCGCGACCCGGCGGAGGTGCTGCGGCTGGCCGCCGAGGGTGGCCTGGACCTCGCCCGGCCGGTGGCGATCCTGCTGGTCGCGGTGCTGCACTTCGTACAGGATGCCGAGGACCCCGGGGACATCCTCGCCCGGCTGCGCGACGCCGTACCCGTCGGGTCCTATGTGGTCATCTCACACGCCTCACCGCCGCCGGAGTTGAGCGCCGAGGGTGTCCAGGCGAAGAAGGAGTACAGCGAGCGGACCGCACCGGTGGTGCTGCGCAGCCGTGAGCAGGTCGAGCGGCTCTTCGCCGGGTGGGAACTCCTGGAGCCGGGGATCGTCCAGCCCTCTTTCTGGCGTCCCGAATCCGACGAGCTGGTCGATCCGGCCGAGATCGAGCGCGCGAAAGGCACTCCGGCCTGGGTGGGCGTGGCGATCAAGCGCTGAGCAACCCGGCCGAGCCGCCGGGATGCGGCCTCCTGTCGGAATCAACACATATCCCCCGCTCGAAGTCCACTTTAGAGTCTGGCGAGGCGATCGAATTGCCTTGTCTCGACCAGGAGGTGGCTCTTGGTGCGAAGGGGGATGTTTCATGTCTGGTGACTACGAAGTCGGGCGACGGCGGGCGCTCCAACTGTTCGGACTGAGCGCGGGGGCGAGTGCCGCCGCCATGGTCGCGGCCGACCCGGTGCTCGGCGCCACCCTCGGCTACGACGAGCGCACGGGATTCACCCCGGCGACATACCGGGCACCTGCCGAGCCGGCCCGCGACAGCGCGGCCAAGCAGACCGCGCTGCGCTGGATCGGCGGAAACGCGGCCACGCTCACCGGACTCAGCGACCAGATCTGGCAGCACGCCGAGGTGTCCCTGCGGGAGTGGCGTTCGTCGGAGGCGACCGCCGCGCTCCTGCGTTCGCACGGCTTCAACATCCAGTGGGGAGCGGCCGGTTTCCCCGCCGCCTTCGTCGCCACGTTCGGCTCCGGCGGACCGGTGCTCGGCTTCAACGCCGAGTACGACGCCCTCCCCGGACTGTCCCAGAAGCGGGCGGCCACCACGCACGACCCGCTGATCTACAACTACGACGCGTACGGGCCGACCTACGGCCCCGGACACGGTGACGCCCACAACGCGCTCGGTGCCGGTTCCGTCGGGGCCGCGATCGCGGTCAGCAAGGCGATCCGGGCGCAAGGGCTCGCCGCCACGGTCAAGGTGTACGGCTCCACCGGTGAGGAGCAGTTGGTCGGCAAGTCGTACGCGGTCAAAGCCGGGGTGTACGCCGGGCTTGACGCGTACCTCGACTGGCATCCGTTCGCGAACACCCTCGCCACCTGGAACACCACCAGCGCACTCGCCTCGGCCACGTTCACGTTCCTGGGTGCGGCCGGGCACGGCGGCTCACCGCTGGGCAACAAGAGCGGGCTGGACGGCGCGCTGCTGATGGCCACCATGTCGGAGTTCCTGCGGGAGAAGAACGTCGCCGCCTCCGGCCGCTTCCACTACGCCATCATCAACGGCGGCGGTGCGCCGAACGTCACCCCCGACATGTGCTCAATCTGGTTCTTCATCCGGGAGGGGAGCCCGGCCCGGGTCAAGGTGCTCTACGACAAGATCGTGGAGTGTGCGAAGGCCGCCGCGCAGGCGAGCCAGACCCGGCTCACGTACCGGTACAACGCGGGCACCTGGAACGGGCTCGGCAACCGGGCCGGGGCCGAACTGGCCAACGCCAACATGCAGCTGATCGGTCCGCCGGTCTTCACCGCCGCCGACCAGCAGCTCGCCAAGGGGTTGCAGAAGTCGCTCGGCAAGCCCGAGGTCGGGCTCCCGACCACGCTGGTACCGCTGACCCCGCCCCCGCCCACCTTCCTCGGCGGCCCGTCGACCGACTCCGCCGACGTGAGCTGGCAGGTTCCCACGGTGAACGTCCTGGTCACCACGTTCCCACCGGGCGTACCCCATCACAACTGGGCGGTCACCGCCGGGGCCGCGACCAACATCGCCCACCAGGCACTGCTATCCGCCGCCCGGTATCTCTCCGCCACCGCGGTCGACCTGATCACCCAACCGGAGCAGTTGGACGCGATGAAGGAGGAGTTCAGGTCCCGTACGGCGGGCGTGCAGTGGCAGAGCATGATCCCGGACGGTAGTCAGCCGCCGATCTACGAGCCTCCGGCCGACTTCCTCGCCCGGACCGGACAGACCTGGCCACCGGCCGGGGTCACCTGGCCGGTGCCGCAGGTCATCGCCACCGAGCAACTCGGCACCACCGGACCGGACCTGGCGCCGCAGTCCTGAGCGGGTCCGGCCCGGTCGCGTTCGAGCGCGGTGACGGTCAATCCCATCCGGCCCCCGCCCACCGAACGGTGGGCGGGGGCCGGCCCGTCCGCACCGTTGCCATGGGACGCGCCAGAGTTGGTGGTTCGTCGAGGAGCTGACCCGACCAGCTCAGGCGCTCGGCCGCGTCCACGCCTTCGTGAAGCACGTCGGCACGCCCGTGACCACCGCTTCCCTGCGGTACGTCCGCGGCGACCGGCCGACGATGTCGCGGAACGTACGGCTGAAGGTTCCCAGGCTGCCGAAGCCGACGTCGAGGCAGATCTCCGTCACCGGCCGGTTGGTTTCCCGCAGCAGGAACATCGCCCGCTCGACCCGACGGCGCTGCAGGTAGCGGTGTGGTGTCTCGCCGAACGTGGCCCGGAAGGTGCGGGTGAAGTGGGCCTCCGACACATGGGCGATGCGGGCCAGGGCCGGGACGTCCAGCGGCTGGGCGTAGCCCCGGTCCATCGCGTCCCGGGCCCGAAGCATGCGGCGGTTGTTTTCCTCGACGGCGCGGCTCACGACGCCATCACATCACGGCCGCCCGCCGCCGTGACGAACCGGCTGCCCGCTAGTCCTTGACCGCTCCGGTCAGCCCGTTGACGAAGTAGCGCTGCGCCACGAGGAAGAGCACGATGACCGGGACCACCAGGATCAGCGAGCCGGCCATGATCTCGTTGTAGCGGGGTACGTTGCCCGAGGCGAGCGCCTCCAGGGCCAGCGGCAGGGTGTAGCGGGACTCGTCGTTGAGCGAGACCCGGGTCAGCACGTACTCGTTCCAGGTCGGCACCGCGGTCAGCACCGCGATGGTGATCAGGGAGGGCCGGCTCAGCGGCAGGTAGACCCGCCAGAAGATCCGGGCCTCGCCGGCCCCGTCGACCCGGGCGGCGTCGTGCAGTTCCCGGGGGATCGACCGGAACGCGTTGGTCAGCAGCAGCACGGTCAGTGGCGCGGTGCCGTTGACGAACGGCAGCACCAGTCCCAGGTGGGTGCCGAGGATGCCGAGCTTGTTCTCCAGGATCACCAGTGGCAGCAGCACCGTGATGCCGGGCACGAAGAGCAGCGCGACGAAGAACCAGAAGAGGAACCGGCGGCCGGGGAAGTCGAGCACGGCGAAGGCGTACGAGGCCAGGCTGTAGACGGCCAGCACCCCGAGCACGGTCAGTCCGGCCACCTTGACGCTGTTGAGCAGGTAGTCGAAGAAGTGCAGTCGGCTCCAGGTGTCGACCAGGGTGTCCAAGGTCGGCTCGCGGGGAACGAGGTGTCCGCCGCGCAGAATCTCGTCCCGGCCCTTCAGCGCCCCGGAGACCATCCAGGCGAACGGGTAGAGACTGACCACCGCGTAGAGCGCGAGTGCGGCGTACGCGACGAGTCGGCCGGGGGTGAGTTGGCGTACGACACCGGATCGGACGGCGTTCATTGGCTGCTCCGCAGCAGTCGGGCGTTGACGACAGTGAGCAGCAGTGCGGCCAGGAAGATCATCCAGCCGAGTGCGCTGGCCACGCCGAGGGTGGGGGAGAGGCCCTGGAAGAAGGCGAGCTGGTACGCCTGGAGCCCGAGCACGTCCGTGTGGCCACCCGGGCCGCCGTTTGTCATCAGTAGGAAGATCTGGAAGCCCTGCATGGTGTCCCGGATGCCGAGCAGGGTGATCGCCGCCGTGATCGGCACCAACAGTGGCCAGGTGATGTGCCGGACGACCCGTACCCCGCCCGCGCCGTCGAGTTGGGCGGCCTCGATCAGGTGCGGGTCGATCGCCTGGAGACCGGCGAGGTAGAGCAGCGTCGCCACCGGCACGCTGCCCCAGATGATGATCACGATGAGGGTGCCGAGCGCGGTGTCCGGGTCGGCGAGCCAGCCCTGGGGCCGGGCCAGGCTGCCCAGGCCGGTCGAGCGGAGCAGCAGGTTGACCGCCCCGTCCGGTTCGAGCACGTACCGCCAGGCGTAGTAGACCGCGATCCCGGTGGTCACGTACGGCAGGAAGTAGATCGACCGGAGCAGGCCACGCAGCCGCCGGATCCGGTTGAGCAGTACGGCGAGCGGCAGCGCGATCGCCACGGTGCCGAGCGGTACCGCGATCATCGCGATCGCGGTGTGCAGGGCGGCGGCGCGCAGCTCCGGGGCGAGCGACGGGTCGGCGTAGAGCAGGTCGCGGTAGTTGTCGAGCCCGACCCACTCCCAGTCCGGCGTGAAGCCGTTCCACTTCGCGAAGCTCAGGGTGACGCTGTAGCCGACGGTGTAGAGCCCCATCACCAGGAAGAGCAGCACTGCGGGCGCGACGAAGGCGTACCCGGTGAGCCACTGCCGGCGGGCGGACCGCCGGCGACGGCGGGGCCGCCGTGGGGACGGCCCGGCTTCGGGTCGTCCCCACGGTCCGATCGTGTTCGTGCGGGCCACGGTCGAGGTCGTCCTAACCGGACTTCTGCCACATGGCCGCGAGCACCTTGTCCAGTTGGGCGGCGGTGGCGGCCGGATCGGTCTCGCCCAACGGGGAGAACTTCACCAGCGGATCGCCGACCTGCACCTCGTCGTAGTCGGGCGGCCGGAAGCCTCGGTTCGCCGCGTCGTAGGTGGACTCCTGTGGCCCGGTGAAGTACTGCTGCAACGCGGCGAGTTTCGGCCCGAGCAGGGTGGCGGCCTGCGCGCCGAGGTCGGTCGCCGGCAGGTCGAGTGAGGCCTTGGCGAACGCGCCGGATCCTTCCGGCGAGGTGAGGTGTTCGATCCACTTCACCGCCGATTCCCGGTTCTTGGTCTGCGAGCTGACCGAGAGCCCGGTGAGGGCCAGTGGGGCGAGTCGCAGGTCACTGACCTTGCCGCCGGTGGCGGGCGGGATCGGGAAGGTGATCAGGTTCTCCGCCGGCATGCCGTTCTGCGAGAGGAAGGCGAGGGTGAAGGTGCCGCCCACGTTGAACGCCGATTTGCCCTGGGCGAAGGCGACGTCGGCCTCGTCGATGCCGAGCGCGCTCACCCCGGGAATCCAGTGTGGCGTGAGCTGCTGGTAGAGGCGGAGCGTCTGGAGCCCTTCGGGGCTGGCGAAGCCCTGCGCCGGGTTCTTGTCGAAGAGCGCCTCGAAGCCGGCCTGGCCGAGGTAGGCGAAGGCGAGTTGTTCGTAGATCCAGTTGAAGCCGGTCTGGCTGACCTTCAGGCCCAGCGACAGGCCGCCCTGCTTCGGGTCGGCGGTGGTGGTCGCCTGGAGGTAGCCGATGAACTCCTCCCAGGTCCGGGGCGGCTTGTCCGGATCGAGCCCGGCCGCCCGCATCTTCCCCCGGTTGCCGTAGACGATGCCGAAGGTGCCGGCGGTGAACGGAACGCTGAAGAGGCTGCCGACCTTGGCGTTCTTGACCTCCTCCTGTTCGGCCCGGCGCTTCTCGGTGACCAGTCCGGCGCTGCGGGTGCTGGGCAGGAACCGCGCCATCGCCGACTCCGGGAAGTCCGGCGCGAGGTCGCCGAGCAGGCCGGCGCCACCGACCCGGAGGTCTTCGCCGCCGGCGTGCAGTTCGAGTACGTCCGCCAGGTCGCCGGTTTGCGCCGCACTCTGGATCTTGCTGGTGAAGACGTCGTCGGGTGTGTACGCCTCGATCTCGACACTGATTCCGGTCTTGGTCTTGAACTCGGCGGCGACCTGCTCCAGGGCGGCGACGTGGGTGTTCTTGAAGGTCCACATGGTCACCGACTGGTCGGTGGACTCGCTGTCGTCGTCGCCGCAGGCGGTCATGCCGAGCGCCAGTGTCGCGGCGGCGAGGCTGGCGACCAGTCGGCGGCGGCCCGTCGACGATCTGCTCATGGTCACGGTCTGCTCCCCAGGAAGACGGGTGTGCCGGGTAAGGGGTTCGGTGGTGCGCGCGAGTCACCTTCCTCGTGGACCAGTCATCCGAGCTATCGCGCACGTCGTCGTCGCGACTGCCCGTATCCGGAACATTCCGCCTGGTCAGGGCTGGTAGGCATCCGATGTTTATCGCAGGTTACGAGCATCATGACGAAGAAACAAGACGTTGGTAAATATTCATGAGAGTCGCGGGAGTGGCTCCTGTGCCGAGGTGTCGGCTGGCCGGCTGCACAGCCCCGGTCGGGATTTTGCTCCTGTCGGTCCAAATGTTTCAGACATCGATCGGAGTATTGCGGTCATGTGAACAGAGCTGGCACGATGGCCGCACCCCGCTCCGTCGGCGAAAGGGGAAGCAACCATGGCCGTCTCCCGTCGCAGCTTCATCTCGTCGGTCGTGGCCGGTTCGGCGCTCGCCGCGGTCTCCACTTCGGAGCTGCTCGCCGCCGCCCGTCCGGCTCACGCGGCCAGCCCACCCGGCGACGTCGTCGGCAAGATCTCGGTGGGCTACCAGGGATGGTTCTCCGCGCCCGGTGACGGCGCCCCGATCGGCGGCTGGTGGCACTGGAGCCGGGACCGGTTCCAGCCGCCCTCGCCCAGCAACACCACGATCGTGTCCTGGCCCGACATGCGCGAGTACACCCGGGGATACACCACCGCGTACCCGAACCTCGGGAACGGCCAGCCGGCGACCCTCTTCTCCTCGTACGACCAGCAGACCGTCGACACCCACTTCCGGTGGATGCAGGAGCACGGCTGCGACACAGCCGCGCTGCAACGCTTCAACCCGTTCGGCGACGAGGGCCCGACCCGCGACGCGATGGCGGTCAAGGTCCGCAGCGCGGCGGACCGGTTCGGCCGCAAGTTCTACATCATGTACGACGTCACGAGCTGGACGGCGATGCAGACCGAGCTCAAGACCGACTGGACCACCAAGATGTCCGCGTACACCGCGTCACCTGCGTACGCGCGACAGAACGGCAAGCCGGTGGTCTGCATCTGGGGCTTCGGCTTCGACGACCCGGGCCGCCCGTTCGCCCCGGCACCCTGCCTCGAGGTGGTCAACTGGTTCAAGGCCCAGGACTGCTACGTCATCGGCGGCGTGCCGACGTACTGGCGTACCGGCGTCAACGACTCCCGGCCCGGATTCCTCGACGTCTACCACGCCTTCAACATGATCTCGCCATGGATGGTCGGGCGAACCGGCACCCTGGACGGGCTGGACTCCTTCTACACCAACGTCAACGTCCCCGACCAGGCCGACTGCAACGCCCGTGGGATCGACTACCAGCCCTGCGTCATGCCCGGAGACCTCTCCTCCGGACACCGCTACCACGGTGACTTCTACTGGCGACACCTCTACAACATGATCCGGCTCGGCGCGCAGGGACTCTACGTCTCCATGTTCGACGAGTACAACGAGGGAAACCAGATCGCCAAAACCGCCGAGTCCGCCGCCTGGGTGCCGGCCGGCGCCGGCATCCGCCCCCTCGACGAGGACGGCGTCGCCTGCTCCTCCGACTACTACCTGCGGATCACCGCGGACGGCGGGCGGATGCTCAAGGGGCAACTCGCCCTCACTCCGATCCGTCCCACCCCGCCTGTCGTCGGCGGCCCCGGACCCGGGCCGGTCAACCTCGCCGCTGGCAGACCGACCAGCGCGAGCAGCCAGAACGGCCCGTACCCGGCGTCGAACGCGGTGGACGGCAACCCGTCAAGCTACTGGGAGAGCAGCGGCAGCCTGCCGCAGTGGTTCCAGGTCGACCTCGGCGCCAGCACGGTGGTGAACCGGGTGGTGCTCCGGCTGCCGGCCGGCTGGGAGAGCCGTACCCAGACGCTGACGGTGCAGGGAAGCACCAACGGGTCGACCTTCACCACCGTGGTCGGCCCGACCGGTTACCTGTTCAACCCGGCCGGCGGCAACCAGGTCACCATCAACTTCGCCAGCGCCAACCTGCGCCATCTGCGTCTCACCGTCTCCGCCAACACGGGCTGGCCGGCCGCGCAACTGTCCCAGGTGGAGGTCTACGGTGGCGTCGTCAGTGAGCCGGGCACCCCGCCGAGCGCACCGGGAGCGCTGACCGTCACCGCCAAGACGGCGACCAGTGTCTCGCTGGCCTGGACCGGGTCGGTCGACGACATCGGCGTGACCGGATACCAGGTTCGGCAGGGTGGGACCGTGGTCGGCGCACCAACCGGTACGTCGTACACGGTGGGCGGGTTGAGCCCGGCGACCGCGTACAGCTTCTCCGTGGTCGCGCTCGACGCTGCCAACAACGTCTCGCCGCCGTCGAACACGGTGGCTGTCACCACCGACACCGCCCCGCCGCCCACCTCGAACCTGGCGCTGAACCGACCCACCGCGGAGAGCGGGCACGTGCAGGCGTACAGCTCGGGCAACGTGGTCGACGGCAACGCGAACACCTACTGGGAGAGCCCCAACAACGCGTTTCCACAGTGGGTGCAGGTCGACCTCGGCGCCCCGACGTCGATCCGCCGCGTGGTGTTGAAGCTGCCGCCCTCGTCGGCGTGGGGCACCCGGAGCCAGACCGTCACCGTGCAGGGCAGCACCAATGGTTCCAGCTTCGGCACCGTGGCCGGCCCGAGCGCGTTGACGTTCAATCCGGCCAGCGGTAACGCCGTCACCGTCGCCCTGCCCGCCACCACCACCCGTTACGTACGCGTGCTGATCGGCGCCAACACGGGCTGGCCCGCCGGACAACTCTCCGAGCTCGAAATCTACGCCGCCCCCTGACGACGCCACTCGACCTAGGGCATATCGCTACCAGTGGATCTTCATCCACCGCGATATGCCCTAGATCGTGAGTCTGGGGGAGGGGGGAGGGGTGGGGGGGTTAGGGGGAGGGTTAGGGGGAGGGGGTTAGGCGGAGCGGACGCCGTTGGCCAGGTCGCGGGCGACGGCCTCGACCGCGGCCAGACCGGACTGGCGGTCGGGGGCGTCGAGCAGGGCGCGGACGAAGGCCGAGCCGACGATCACGCCGTCGGCAAAGGCGGCGACCTGCGCGGCCTGCGCGCCGTTGCTCACCCCGAGCCCGACACAGACCGGTACGTCGCTGATCGCCTTCACCCGCTCGACCAGGCCCCTGGCGCCACCACCGACCGAGGCCCGCTCGCCGGTCACGCCCATCAGCGAGGCGGCGTAGACGAACCCGCGCGAGGCGTTCGCGGTCAGCTCCAGCCGCTGCGGCGTGGAGGTGAGCGCCACCAGATAGACCCGGTCCAGGTCGTACGCGTCGGAGGCGGTCTGCCACGGTGCGGCCTCGTCCGGGATCAGGTCCGGGGTGATCAGTCCGGAGCCCCCGGCGGCGGCCAGGTCGGCGGCGAACCGGTCCACGCCGTACCGGTCGACCAGGTTCCAGTAGGTCATCACCAGCGCCGGTGCGCCCGCGTCGACCACCCCGCGTACGGCGGTGAAGGCATCGGCGGTGCGGGTCCCGGCGGCGAGCGCCGCCTCGGTGGCCCGCTGGATCACCGGGCCGTCCATCAGCGGATCTGAGTACGGTAGGCCAACCTCGACGATGTCCACGCCACCGGCGACCATCGCCCGCATCGCGGCGACCGAGGTCTCGACATCCGGGAAACCGACCGGCAGGTAACCGATCAACGCCGCTCGGCCTTCGGCCCGCGCCTTCTCGATCGTCGTACGGACCGTCACTTGGTCACGTCCTCTCCGTGCGCCGCGTCAGCGGCCTGGGCCGGCGCGGAGGTGGCGGTCGGCGCGGGCGCGCCGTCCAGCAGGCCGAAGTAGCGGGCTGCGGTGTCGACGTCCTTGTCGCCGCGACCCGAGAGGTTGACCAGGATGACGCCGTCCGGACCGAGTCGGCGGCCTTCGCGGATCGCACCGGCCAGCGCGTGCGCGCTCTCGATCGCCGGGATGATCCCCTCGGTACGGGAGAGCAGCAGGAACGCCTCCATCGCGTCGGCGTCGTCGACCGGCTCGTAGCGTCCCCGACCGATTTCGTGCAGCCAGGAGTGCCCCGGCCCGACCCCGGGGTAGTCCAGTCCGGCCGAGATCGAGTGGCTCTCCACCGTCTGACCGAATTCGTCCTGGAGGATGAAGGAACGGCTGCCGTGCAGTACGCCGGGCGCGCCGCCGCTGATCGCCGCCGCGTGCCGTCCGGTGCCGATCCCGTCCCCGCCCGCCTCGAGCCCGACGAGTTCGACCCCGGTGTCGTCGAGGAACGCCTGGAAGATCCCGATCGCGTTGGACCCGCCGCCGACGCAGGCGCAGATCACGTCCGGCAACCGCCCGACCAGGTCGAGCACCTGCTGCCGGGCCTCAATCCCGATGATCTTCTGGAAGTCGCGCACCATCGACGGGAACGGGTGTGGTCCGGCCACCGAGCCGATCAGGTAGTGGGTGTCGTGCACGTTGGTGACCCAGTCCCGCATGGCCTCGTTCATCGCGTCCTTGAGGGTCCGCGAACCGGCGGTCACCGGGATGACGGTGGCGCCGAGCAGTCGCATCCGGGCCACGTTCAGGGCCTGCCGGCGAGTGTCCTCCTCGCCCATGTAGATCACCGCTTCGAGCCCGAGCAGCGCGGCGGCGGTCGCGGTCGCGACCCCGTGCTGTCCGGCGCCGGTCTCGGCGATCACCCGGGTCTTGCCCATCCGTACGGTCAGCAGAGCCTGACCGAGGACGTTGTTGATCTTGTGTGATCCGGTGTGGTTGAGGTCCTCGCGCTTCAGGATGATCCGGGCGCCCCCGGCGTGCTCGGCGAACCGGGGCGCCTCGGTGAGGATGCTCGGTCGCCCCGAGTAGCTGCGGTGCAGCCCTTCGAGCTGGGCGATGAACTCGGGATCCACCAGCGCCGCCTGGTATGCGCTGTCCAGCTCCTCCAGCGCCGCGATCAGCGCCTCGGGCACGAATCGTCCACCGAACCGCCCGAAGTACGGTCCGGTCTGCGCGGAGAGGGGAGCGGCCGGGGCCGTCGGATCCTGTGCGGTGCTGTCGGCAGTCTGGGTCACCGGGTCCTCATCAGTTCGGATCGGTCGGGTCGCGGCGGCGTGGCCGGGCCCGGGGCGGAGCGGCGCGGCGGCGGGGTCTGCCACCGGCCGCCGGTGGCCATCCGTCGACCATGCCCACTGGCGCGGCGGAATCCGCCAGCGCCGGAGCTGGTCGGAGCGACGGAGGTCACTCCGGCGGTGAAAGATCGCCCTGGCCGGGCCACCTTCTACCTGCGGGCAAGCTTACTTTCCGCGTTTTCCAGCTCCGGCGCACCGGATCCGACCTTTCCCGAGGTTCAGGACGCGCGGGGCGGGGCGCTGGCCAGGCCGGGCGGGGCGCTGGCGAGCGCGGCCTGGATCGCGGCGACCAGCGCGAGGGCCGACTCCTCGGTCAGCTCCACCGCCACCCGGGCCCCCGGACCGGCGGCGTGGTTGATCAGGTCGATGTTCACCGTGTGCTCGTACGGCGCGTGCTGGGGGTGGTCGACGTACACGGTGGCGCCGGTCAACCCGAACCAGCCCGCCGGGCCCTTGCCGCTGCCGTCGATCTCGATCTTCTCGGTGACATAGGTGCACATGTCCGGCTCCTCAGGCGCTCAGGTAGCGGTCGAACCAGGTGAAGATCTGCTTCCAGCCGTCGACCGCCGCCTGCGGCCGGTAGCTGGGCCGGTCGACGGCGAAGAAGGCGTGACCGGCGTCCTCGTAGGTGTGGAACTCGAACGTCTTGCCCAACCGGGTCAGCTCCCGCTCCAACTCGGCGGTCTGCTCCGGGGACGGGGACTGGTCCTCGGCGCCGAAGAGCCCGAGCAGCGGGGCGGAGAGCTGGTCGGCCATCCCGATCAGCGGCTGGAAGGTGGACGGCATGCCCGCCGGGGGCGTACCGACGACGAACGCGCCGTAGCAGTCGACCGCCGCGTCGAGCGTCAACTGGCAGGCGGCGAGGAACGTCTGCCGGCCGCCCGAGCAGTAGCCGATCACGCCGACCTTGCCGTTGCTCGACGGGATCGCACGCAGGTACGCGGCGGCGCCGGCCACGTCACCGACCAACCGGACGTCCGGCACACCCCCGTTCGCGCGGGCCGCGGCGGCCGCGTCGTCGTAGCTCGCCCCGGGCGCCTCCCGGCTGTAAAGGTTGGGCATGATGGCCAGGTAACCGTGGTGGGCGAAGCGGCGGGTGATCTCCTTCGTGCCCTCGTCGTACCCGGGCATGTGGTGGATCACCACCACCGCGCCGTACGGGCCGGGGCCCATCGGCCGGGCCAGGTAGGCCTCGATCTCGTCGCCGTCCGCCCCGGTGATGGTGACCGTCTCCGCCAGCATCGTGTCGTACATGGTGGCTCCCGATTTCCGCGCGTTCGCCGTACCTTGGGTCGGTTATTCCGACCCGGACCCGGCCAGCCTAGATCAGCTAGCTCCGGCGATCCGGCGTGACCGCCCGCCCCCACCCGGTCGGGTCCATCAGCTCGGCCGGCCGAGCCCGACGGACTGTGTTCGAATCCTTACCGGCCCCTTCCGGGGGTGGCGGGTCGGCGGCAAGATGATGCCGTGACCGACCGAGAGCAACTCGCCGCCGTGCTTGTCGTCGACGCCGCGCACCGCGTGGTCGCCGAGATCGCCCCCGACGAACTCGAGGTGTTCGACGGGGTGGTCGCGGGGTGGCGGGAACGGCCCGTGGGCATCGCGCGCCAGCGCCCGGTGCCGGGCAGCTCAATCGGCTTCGGTATCGACACCGCGCTCGTCAGCGACGTGGCGCTGCAGGCGGTCGCGGCCGCCGTCAGCGAGGTGCTGGTGCTCGGTCTGACCGGAATCGGGGCCGAGATCCGTGCCGGCTGGCAGCGTCGCCGGACCCGTGTCCGGGTGACCGGCGCGACCGCGACCGCCGATGGGCAGCAACCGGAAGCGGCCGAGCCGACGGTCGGGTCCGGCAGCGCGGCGGCCGGGGTGGCAGGCGGCGCAACGGCCGACCCGACCCCGGTGGCGGCCCAGCTCGGACTGACCGAGTCCCAGGTCGAACAGCTGCGCGCGGCGTGCCGTCGACACGCGCTCGCGCTGGGCCTCTCCGCCGAGTCGGCCGATCTGCTGGCCGACGCCACGGTCGGCGCGGTGGTCGCACCCGGACCGAGGTGACCGGGCCAGCCGCGCCGGACCGGGCCCGCGCAGCCCGGCCGACCGCCCGACTGGGCTGGATGTACCTGCTCGTGGTCGCGGCGCTGGCCGCGATCGGGGTCACCGCCGGGGACCTCTACTTCCTGGCAGACCGCTCCCTGCACCTGCCCTGGGCACTCGCGCTCGACGGATGCGAACAGGTGCTGGCGGCTTCCGGCCAGGTTCCCGCACCCTCCACGTTGGCCGACTGCCTGGCCGGGGTCCCTCGGCAGCGCGGGCTGGTGATGCTCGGCGGAGCGGTCCTCGTACCGGTGGGCGCGGCACTGCTCCTGCTGCTGGTGCCCCTTGTGGACCAGCGGAGACTGCGCCGTCAACGGGGTCGGTTCGAGGTGCCGGGGGCGACCGCGCGATTCGCCGCCCTCTGCGACGAGAACCAACTGCGCGGCCGTCGCCGGCCACGACTGCTGATCGCCGGTCCACCGTTCCGGCAGGCGTTCACCACCGGCGGCATCGGCCGGCGCCCGGTCGTCGTACTCCCGGCGGGGGTCGCCGTGGCGTACCGCGACCCGGGCCGCTTCGACCCGGTCGTGCAGCACGAACTGGCCCACGTACGGGCCGGCGACGTGACCGCGGTGGCGGCCATCCGCGGGCTGATCTGGCTGCCGGTGCCGGCGGTCGCGGTCGGTGCCCTGATCGAGATCTTCTCCTTCGGCCCGAACGTGTTCGTCGGTCGGGCGGTGCTGCGGGCGTTGCTGCTCTCCGTGCTGATCGCGGTACTCGGGGCGCTGTTGATGCGGATCCGCGAGCGCGAGGCCGACCTGCACGTGGTCCGCACCGGCAACGGGAACGCGCTGATCGCGCTCCTGGCCACGGCCAGGGAACGGGTGCTGCCCGCCGGCAACCGACCGAAGGCGGTGGCCCGCCGGCTGCTGGCCCGTCATCCGGACCCGACACGACGCGCCGAACTGCTGCGGCGCCCGGACCGGCTCCGGGAGGGTGGGCTGGCGCAGGGCCTGGCGGTGGCGACGGTGACGGTCGCGGCGATGGTCGCCGCGTTCGAGGTCACCGCGGAACTGCGTCCCTCGGCCCGGGGCTGGCTGCCGGCGCTGGTCACGGTCTGGACCGGAGCCGTACTGCTCACCAGTGGGTTCATGCCGTCACTGGTACGCCGGGCGGAGGCCGTTGCGCGTACCGGCGCCCGCGCCGACTGGTGGCGTCCGCTTGCCGGGGTGGGCATCGGGTTCTTCGCGACGACGGTCGTCACGGCGTGGTTCCCGACTCCGGGTGGGGCGGGACTGTTCCAGGGCCAGACGCGGGAGGCCGGCGCGAGCCTGCTGCTCGCCCTGCTCACCTCGGCGCTGGGCACCGGTGCGGTCGGCCTCTGCGTGCTGCTCGCCACCACCCTCGCCGTCGGCCCATCGCCGGAACCCGGCGGACGTGGCACCGCCACGGACGGGCGGGCACGCACCGACAGCCGGGACGGGCGGGCGCCTGTCGGCAGCCGGGACGGGTGGGCGCCTGTCGGCAACCGCTGGCGGTACGCGGGCTACGCGACCGCGATCGGGGTCACGGTGGCGGTGCTCTGGCCGATGCCGGTGCTCGCCTCGGTCTGGAACGATCCGGGCGTCCTGCGTGCCTGGCTGGTCTACGCGTTGCCGCGTACCGGGTGGCTGCTGCCCGCGCTCGCTCTGCCGGTGCTGCTCGCGGCGCGGGCGCGTCCGGCGGGACCGGTGCACCTGCGGCGGCTGGCCCGTTCGGCGGAGGTTCGTGCGGTCGTGCTCACCGTACTGATCTGCGGTGGTGGTGCCGCCCTCCACACCGGACTCAACCCGCCGGACGCCCTCCCCGAGGCACTGCGCGCGTTACAGGCCCGGTGGCTGATCTGTGCCCTCGCCGGCTGGCTGGTCCTGCTGGTCACCGCCACGTACCCGGGTCGGGGGAGTCTCGCCCGCCCGGTGCTCGCCGCCGGGGCCGCGACCGGGCTCACCGCCGTGCTCCAGTACGCGCAGAGCGCGCTCGCCGGAGGAGCGGCGGGCCTCGACGCGCTCCAGTTGCACCTCGTCGCGCCACTGACCTGTCTGCTCTACCTGTTCGCGTTGAGCCTGCCGCCGCTGCTGGCCCGCCGGACGGTGGCACGGCTCCCGGCACTGGCACAGCCCCCGGCACCGGCACCGGCACCGGCGGCGTCGGCACCCGCACCGGCGGGGGGCCTGGTCCCGCTGGTGCCATCGACCCCGCCGACCATGCCGTGGCTGGTCCGGGTCGCGTTGCCGGCGACCGTGGCGACCGTGGTGATGCTCGGGCCGGGGGCGGCGACCCTCTACACCCCGCTCCCGTCGCAGAGTGGTGCCGCCGCCCCGGCCGCCCGCCTGCTGCCGCACCCGACGGCGCCGACCGGACCGGTCACCGCCGACCCGGCCCAGGCCCCGGGTCCGGGCCCGACGCCGACGGTCAGCCCCCTGCCGGCGGCCGGGCGTCCGCTCGACACCGTCGAGGTGGACGCCGTGGTGCGGGCCGTCCGTTCGGCCGTACCGACGTCCTGGACCGCGCGGCGCAGCGGCAGCGACAGCGGGTCGCGGATCGAGCCGGCGCGGTGCGAGCCGCTGTTTCGGGACGCCTACCTCGAGGAACTCAAGCCCGGCGTGCGGGCAAGTGCCGAAGCCGGGTACGCGAGCCCGCGCGGGCGGGTCGGTGTCGCCTCGACCACCGTCGACGTCACCGTCACCTCGTACGCCGAGCCGGTGCCCTCGTCGCTCTTTGTCGCCGCCGACGCCGCCCGGGCCGCCTGCCGGCAGTTCACCGCCGGCGAGGGTGGTTCGGCGGTGCGGTTCACGGTCGGCGCCAGGCCGGCACCGGTGCTCGGCGAGGAGTCCTGGCGGGTGGACTACGCCCTGTCGGTGGGCAGTGGAGGCAACCGGATCACCGGTACGTCGGCCTTCGTCCTCGTCCGGGTGGGACACAACCTGGTGACCGTCTACCTGTCGGCGGTGATGCAGCCACTGGACGAACGGATTCTCGGGGCGGTGCTGACCGCCGCCGTACGCGCCCTGGACCCGCCGTGAGCGCGGCCGGTTCCGGGGTGGTGGGCGGCGGTCAGCGTCAGCGCGTGGTGCCCGTACGGATCACCAGCGGTAGTCGGCCCCGTCCGTACCGATGTTGATGAACATGCCGGTGTGGGTGTAGAAGTTCATCGCGCTGAACAGGGCGAATCCCAGTCCGGCGATGGTCCAGGACCAGTAGAGGACGAGCCAGGCCGCTCGGCCCCGGCCGCGTACGGCGGCGGGGAAGAGCAGGCAGCCGATGGCCGCCGGGGCGTACAGGACCAGTGCGAAGAAGAGGTTCTCCACCATCGGCCAGTCGTGCAGCAGCCCGGTGATCGGCTCTTCCCTCGGCGCGGAGCCGACGACGTTGAACCGGATGATGGCCAGGGTGCACCAGACCAGGATGACGCCGAGCCAGAACACCACCCAGCTCACCGGGGTGAGCACCGCCCGGAGCGCCGCCGGGTCCAGTTCCTCGTCGTCGGGGCGCCGCCCGAGGTACCAGGCGGCGGCGAGCAGGATGACGCCGAGCAGCAGGGTCGGCTCGCCGAAGATGGTGTCGATGTAGTCCTTGGCCGGGGCCGAGGGGTGCCAGACGGTGGTGACGAAGCCGAGCGAGGTGAGGACCACGCCGAGGATGCCGAAGGTGGCGGCCCAGCCGCTCGGACTGACCGGCTGGTTACCCAGCAGGAGGAACGGTGGCCGTTCGCCCCGGACCGCCGCCCAGAAGCGCGGTACGAGGAGCAGTGCGGTGCCGGCGCATACGCCCATCAGAGTGTTGAAGATGATCAGCCGCATGGTGTCTCTCCTTTTGGGTGCGGCGAGAACTGCCATCGTGGTGCCGTCCGAACCGAACATCGCGCGGTAGCGGGTGTGGGCTGACGCAGAGCGGTAGGGATGGAGGGCTGACGCGGTGGGATGCCGACGGCCGCGGGCGGGCGCGGTGGGATTCCGACTGCCGTGGGGTGGATGTCACCACGGTCCGGGGAGGGTGCCTGTGGGTGGGGCGTTCGGGTTGACTCATGATCGTGATCAGCCTGCCCGTGGTCGTCGTCCGGCGACCGCCGGCATCGGATGGGACTGATCACCGATGGCCCCCGATAGATTGAAGTTTGTCAACAATCGAGGCGTCGTCTCCGGTGTGTCGGATGAGTGAAAATGAAGCATTCTCGGACTCATTCACGTCAGCGCGTTGACCAGTGGTTATTAGTCCCTCACCGAGGGGAGTCGCCGGGCGGGCCAGTTCGCCGGCACTGGCTGTCGTCGGTGATCCGGCCCGCGCGTAGGGTCACGACCGTGGAGATCCTTCGGTACGCCGCCTTCAGCACCGACCCGAGCGGTGGGAACCCGGCCGGTGTCGTCCTTGACGCGTCCGGTGTGGACGATGTCGACATGCTCCGGGTGGCGGCCGAGGTGGGCTACTCCGAGACAGCGTTCCTGATCCCGGTCGGCGACGCCGAGTTCGACGTCCGCTACTTCAGCCCACTCGCCGAGGTGCCCTTCTGCGGACACGCCACCATCGCCACCGCTGCCGCGTACGCCCAGCGCCACGGCGCCGGCCGGATGCGCCTCAACACCCGGGCCGGTCAGGTCGAGGTGACCACCGCGGTCACTCCGGACGGCACGACCACCGCGACGTTGACCAGCGTCGCGCCCCGTACCGAACCGATCGGCGAAACCGAGCTCGCCGAACTGCTCACG
Source organism: Micromonospora pisi (assembly GCF_003633685.1). Classification (NCBI taxonomy): domain Bacteria; kingdom Bacillati; phylum Actinomycetota; class Actinomycetes; order Micromonosporales; family Micromonosporaceae; genus Micromonospora; species Micromonospora pisi. The sequence continues at coordinate 7,827,673 of NZ_RBKT01000001.1, forward strand.
GCCCTCGGCTGGCGTACGGCGGATCTTGACCCGGCGCTGCCGCCACGGGTGGCGTACGCCGGAGCATGGCACCCGGTGATCGCGGCGGCGACCCGGGCGCGACTCACCGACCTGGACTACGACCTGCCCACACTGGCGGCGTTGATGGCCCGCCGCGACTGGACCACCATCGACCTGGTCTGGCGGGAGTCAACCGACGTCTTCCACGCGCGCAACCCGTTCCCGCCCGGTGGAGTCGTCGAGGATCCGGCCACCGGTGCCGCCGCCGCCGCGTTCGGCGGCTACCTGCGCGAGTTGGGCCTGGTCACGGTGCCCGCGCTGATCACCATCTACCAGGGCGTCGACCTCGGGCGCCCGAGTGTGCTCACGGTCGGCATCCCCGCCGCCCCGGGCACCGGGATCGCGGTGACCGGCACGGCCGTGCCGTTGGCCGGCTGACCGCCCCCACCGAGTCACCCCCTCCTCCGGGGTGACCGGCACCGCGCACGACTGGTCAGGCGACGGCGTCGGACCGGCGTAGGCGGGCGATGTCGCTGCCCGAGCGGCCGAGCTCGGCCAGGATCTCGTCGGTGTGTTCGCCCGGATGCGGCGGTGGTCGGCGGATCGTGGCGGGCGTACCGCTGAACCGGGGTGCCGGGGCGGGCTGGACCGCACCGGCGTGGTCGACGAAGACCCCCCGCGCGCGCAGGTGCGGATGGTCCGGCGCCTCGTCCCAGTCCAGCACCGGCGCGACACAGGCGTCGCTCCGCTCCAGCAGGGCGGCCCACTCGTCCCTGGTACGGGTCCGGAACAGCTCCGCCCAGGCGGCCCGGTCGACCGCCCAGCGCTCCGGGTCGAACCGGTCCGCGTCGCCACCCTCGGGCGCCTCGAACCCGGTCAGCTTCACCAGTTCGGCGTAGAAGCGCGGCTCCAGCGCACCGACCGCCACGAACCGGCCGTCGGCGCACTCGTACGTGTCGTAGAACGGGGCGCCGCCGTCGAGCAGGTTCCCGCCCCGTCCGCCCGGCCACCTGCCGAGCCCGCGTAGACCGTGCAGGGCGGTGGAGAGCACCGCCGCGCCGTCCACGATGGCGGCGTCGACCACCTGTCCGGCTCCACCCGCCCGTACGTCGAGCAGGGCGCAGACCACGCCGAAGGCGAGCATCAGTCCACCCCCGCCGAAGTCCCCGATCAGGTTCAGCGGCGGCACCGGTCGCTCGTCGGCCCGTCCGATCGCGTGCAGGATCCCGGTCGGCGCGAGGTACGTCAGGTCGTGTCCGGCGTACGCGGCGTTCGGCCCCTCCTGGCCCCAACCCGTCATCCGGCCGTAGACCAGGCGCGGGTTCACCTCGTGGCAGTCGCCTGGCCCCAGACCGAGTCGTTCGGTCACCCCGGGACGGAACCCCTCCAGCAGCACGTCGGCGTTCCGTACCAGGTCGAGCACGACCCGACGGCCGGCGTCGGCTTTCAGGTCCACCCCGATCGAGCGGCGGCCCCGGTTCAGCAGATCCGGGTGGGGCGTGCCGAAGCACTCCGGGCGTACCGCCGCGGCGCGGTCCACCCGGATCACGTCCGCGCCCATGTCGGCCAGCATCATCGCGGCGAACGGGCCCGGCCCGATGCCGGCCAGTTCCACCACCCGAAGACCGGTCAGTGGGCCGCCGGAAGGGTCGGCGAGCGGATCGACGGAGGGGTCGCGGTCGGACATTCCGTCACGATAGGCGAGCGCCCGGTCTCAGTCGGCCCCGGTGAGCCCGAGTCCGCCGAGCAGGTGCGCCAGCCGGTCGTTCTCGGCCCGCAGGAAGTCACCGAACGCCGCACCGTCGAGGTAGGCGTCGGTCCAGCCGTACTTGGCCAGGGCCGCGTGCCACTGGGGCGAATCGTGCAGCCGGGCGACCGCGTCCCGCATCCCGGTCACGTCGCGCGGCGCCAGCCCCGGTGGGGCGACGATGCCACGCCAGTTGCTGAACACCACGTCGACCCGCTGTTCGCGAAGGGTGGGGGCGAGGATGCCGGGGATTCGCTGCGCGCTGGTGACGGCGAGGACCCGCAACTGGCCGGAGTCGATCTGGTCGGCGTACTCGCTCCGCCCGGAGACGCCGAACGCGACGTCGTTGTGCAGGATCGCGGCCAGCAGGTCGCCGCCGCCGTCGTACTGCCGGTAGACGACGTCCCGTGGCCGGATGCCGACGGCGTCCGCGACCAGCATCGGCGCCAGGTGGTCCGGGCCGCCGGCCGAGGAACCCCCGCCGACCGGTACGGCGCCCGGGTCCGCCCGCCACGCCGTGATCAGCTCCGTCAGGTCACGGTACGGGGAGTCGCGGGTGACCACCACGATCGCCGGTTCCTCGATCAGACGGGCGATCGGTGTGGTGTCCTGCAGGGTCACCGGGGCGCTCTGGGCGTACTGGCTGCCGACCACCCCGAGCCCCATCAGCATCATCAGCCGTCCGTTGCCGCGTTCGTAACCGAGCCGGCGCAGGCCGACCACCCCGCCGGCGCCGGGCAGGTTGAACACCTCCACGCCCCGGATCACGTCAGCGTCATCGAGGGCCTTGGCTGCTATCCGCGCGGTGACGTCGTAACCACTGCCGGGCGCGTTCGGCACCAGCACCCGCAGCTCGGTCAGGTCGTCCGCGGGTCGTCCGGGGGCGCAGCCCGGCAGGACGACCAGCAGGGCGAGGCCGATCGTGATGACGCGGCGCAGCCGTCGCATCCCGGTCCCTCCTCCCACGGGGTACCCGCCGATCCTGCTCGCCCGGCGGCCACTTGTCATCAGCCGGGGCTCGGGTAGTTTGCGGTTGACGTCGGCCCCGGTCAGGCGGACGCTTCCCACCATCCCCACCCGGTCCGACATCGTCCAGGCCGGGTGCGTACCCCGGGCAGAGGAGGAGCGATGCGTCAGCGGATGTCCCTGGCCGGCCAGTTCCTGCTGCTGCAACTCGGCATCGTCCTGCTTGTCGTCGGCGCGGTCGCGGCGGTGTCGATCGCCGAGGCGGACGCGGCGTTCCGGCG